>JBOGMW010000185.1:0-66646 GCA_050746805.1 Candidatus Acidiferrales bacterium
CGATTTGGAATTTGCCCTGGAGCTCGGCGCGAATTTCATCGCGTTGAGCTTCGTGCGCACGGCAGCCGACGTGCGGGCCGCCAGAGCGGCGATCGCCCGCGCGGGGAAAACCACTCCGGTAATCGCCAAGATCGAGAAGCCGGAAGCGATCGAGCACCTCGACGAAATTCTGCGCACCGCCGACGGGGTGATGGTGGCGCGCGGCGACCTGGGCGTGGAGATGAGCCCTGAAAAAGTGCCGGTGGCACAGAAGGGAATTATTTCCCGGGCGCGCAACGCACTGATTCCGGTGATCACCGCCACGCAGATGCTCGATTCCATGGAAAAGAATCCGCGCCCCACGCGCGCGGAAGCTTCGGACGTAGCCAACGCGGTGTTTGACGGAAGCGACGCGCTGATGCTTTCGGGCGAAACGGCGGTGGGAAACTTCCCCATCGAATCGGTGGAGATGATGGACCGCATCATCCGCGAGGCGGAATCGAGCGTGATGGAATTGCCGCGGCCGGCGCGGTTCGGAGAGCTCCGAATCGGCGAAGCCGTGGCTGAAGCGATCTGCCATGCCGCGGAAGAATTGCGCATGTCCGCGGTGGCCGTGTTCACGGAGAGCGGATTTTCCGGGCGGCTGGTCTCGAAGTACCGTCCGCGCGCTCCCATCGTGGGATTTTCGCCCAATCAAGAGACGCGACGACGCCTGAGCCTGTATTGGGGCGTCTATCCCCGGCGCATCCATCGCATACGCTCCATCGACCATTTGGCGGCTACCGCCGAAGCTCGGTTGCTCGAGGAAAAAGTGGTGAAGCGCGGGGATATCGTCGGAATCGTGGCAGGTACGCCACTGGGAGCGCGCGGCACCACGAACATGATGCGATTGATGACCATGGGAGAAAACGCGCCGCGAAAAACTAAGACCACCCGGCGAACGGGCCGAACGAAAGCCAGCGGAAACCGCTAATTGAGCCAGTTGTCCGGCCGCGAGGGCGGTTTGTCGCGGTTCTCGCGACTGTAGACTTCGAACTTCTTGCGAAGGCGGCGCTGCTTCCAGTCGGTGAGCACGTTGCGCCAGTTGTAGAGATACGAACCTCGCCGCAGATACACGTAGCCCACCAGCATTCCACCCAGATGGCAGATGTGCGAAATGTTGTCGGTGGCCCCGATGGTTCCGAAGAATTCGATGGCACCCATGATGATCACGAAAATGCGCATCGAGACGGTGACGGGCAGCGGGAACATCCACACGCGGCGATGCGGCAGCAGCACGGCGTCGGCCAGCAGAATTCCGTAGATCGCGCCGGAGCAGCCGATGGTGGGAATCAGCGCGGTGCCAAGTCCGCGCGGATCGATAATCAACTTCACGACGACGTCGATGAGCCCCGCGCCAACTCCGCAAATGAAGAAGTAGGCGTAGAAGCGCTTTGCGCCCCAAGCATGTTCGAGATCGGCCCCAAACATCGCCAGGTACAGCAAGTTCAGCAGGATGTGAAGGATTCCGGCGTGCAGGAAAAGATAGGTGAAAGGCTGCCATACGCGCAGGCCGTGAACCGCCGCGTAGGGAGAGAGACCAAACCAACGCAGCCAGAAATCCCAGCCCGCCACGCCGAAAATAAGCCTTGAAAATTCTTGAAGAAGAAAAACGCTGACGCAGATAATGCAAAGCGTCTTGACGGCGCGGGGGAAATATTCGCCGATGTCGAAGCGATAGCCGTAGCCGCGCGAAAAGATACTCACGAACGTTGATTTTAGAGAGTCCCGGGTGCGGAGTCAAAGACGGTGTGCAGGGCGGGCGTGGATGTAATTCGGAGCCGTTCTCTGGAGAGGACCGCGTACTTCGGGGATGTCATCCGAGACCGCTAGAGGCGATCTATTTTTGCGGCGAGAATGAAATCGCTTTCGGTGAGGCCGTTGATGGCGTGCGTCCAGGTGGTGACTTCGGCTTTGCCCCACGAAAGCAAAATATCGGGATGGTGTCCCTGCTCTTCGGCGACGGCTCCGACTTTGTTGACGAACGCCAGCGCCTGGAGGAAATCGGGAAACTTGAAAATACGAGTGATGTGGTGGCCGTTGACTACATTCCATTGCGGCACTTGCCCGGCTAGCGATTCGAGATCTTTTCCGGCGAGCGGAGGCACGCCGCCGCGGCATGGAACGCAATTTTTGCTGGCCAGGTCGGTCATTGGATTAGGTCTCCTGCCGTAAATCCGAGAAGTAAATTGACTTTGGCCGCTGCATTAAAAGCGGCCGCGAAAAAGCAATGGATGAGCATTAGCGCTCACCGTGCACTGCAGCGTGCGCGTCCACGTAATCGCGCACGTACGCCGCAAAAGCTTCATCAAGGCGCTTGGTGACGGGACCGAGGGAAGTTTTCATCGGATGGCCGGCGACATCGGCGACGCCGATCACGTTGCGATTGGTGGAGGAGATAAAAACTTCATCGGAGCAATAGATATCTTCGGGAAAGAGCGTTTGCTCCTCAACTTCAATACCCGCGGCGGGGCCGAGTTCGAGAACCAGGCTGCGGGTAACGCCTTCGAGGCAGCCGGAGGAAAGCGGCGGCGTGAGAACGCGGCCGTCTTCCACGCAGAAGATATTCGCGGCGGTGCATTCGGAAATTTCGCCGCGTTCGTTGAGCAGGATGACCTCGTCCCAGCCGGCCTTCTGCGCCTCTGCCAAATTCCAAACATTGTTGAGCCAGGACGTGACTTTCACTCCGGCGAGAGGCGATTCCGCGTGACGGCCGTGTTCGCCAATTGCCAGACGGACGGGCTGGCGAATGGGCGGCAGATCGGCGGAGTAGATTAAAAGATCCGCCTCGGGCACGTCTTCGTCGCTGCGCCAAAAACCAGCCTTGTTGTGGATCACGTAAATGCGCGCGCTACCTTCGTTGACGTTGTTGGCGCGAAGGACTTCGGCAAGCTGATCGCGAACTTTATCGGCATCGAATGGGAACGGGCAGCGGGTGATTTGCGCGTCGCGCGAGAGGCGTTTCCAGTGGCGTTCAAAGGCGAAGGGCACGCCCTCGACGACTCGCATCGTGGTGAAAAGGCCCCAGCCGTTGAGCAGGCCAGCCTGGCCGGGCGATAGTCGAACGTCCTCGAATGGCGCCAGCCGATCGTTATGAAAGACGAATCGATGGATCATGTCGTCTCCCTCAAAAGCTTCTGAACCCATTGTAGCGCAGAATTCGGCTGCGGCCGGCGATCGCTGCAAATGAATTTGCGCATTCACCTAGTTCTTTCAGGGCAAGATGCTGAAACCGGGCATTCTCGCGTTTTTAACTAGGCAACTGAGTTTTTCCAGCTGAGGGCGAAATTGCGGATATGTTCGTAGTCGGGGAGGGCCTTAGGGATCCAGATGCCACCCCAGACCCAAGCGCCGAAACCGCCGTCTTTCAAAATGCGTAAGCCGGGCTCACTGAGGAAGCGGCCGGGTGTGTCAACGACGGTCTTCATCTCGCTTTTACGAATCCGATGCGTAAAGAAGGCGCGACGTACTGCGATTGAATCATCTGAAACAAGGATTTCGCAGCTACTTTGTTTACGAACAAAAAAGATAGCGATCCAGGAAAAGACAAGTCCAAAGTCTGCGGAATTTACTAGGTCGCTCAACGTGTTCGGGGCCCCGACGGTGGAAGGCCAGACGTAGTGAATCATCAGCCGCAGGCTAATGGCGCTTCCTAGCCCGACGAGCACTAACAGGCGCATAGGGATATTGAAATAGCCAGCGAGTTCCGGCTTAATTTCGTAGGCTTTTGCCATGGTCAGGCAGACTATAACATCAGTACAACACCGCTTTATATAGTATGACGAGAAGGGTAGTACGTTTAGGGATGGCCGCGCGCGGATATGATCGCTGGGTGGATTTAGAGACAATGGAAACGCGCGGGGGAAGGCGCGTCGGAGAGTGGGTTTGCGCGGGATGAGATGATCGCGGAATCGCGGATGAGGGTGGCGGAACCGGAGAGCGATGAAGGCAAAAGAAATTGTGGCGGTTGGAGCGCTGGTCGTGCTGGCGGCGGTGGCTGCGAATTCGGCGGCGCGGCCGGGCAATTCCGCGCGAGCCGGACAAGACGCGAAAACGCATGGAGTGCAAGCATCCGATGCGCGGAGCAGCTTGAAGAGTGAGACGCGGCTGATTACGGTGGACGTGTCAGTGCGAGACTCGCATGGAAATGCGGTACGCGGGCTGAAGGCATCGGACTTTCAGGTTTTCGACGATGGGCGCGGGCCGCAACAGATCGCGGGATTTGAGTTCATCGAGCCGGCAGCGGAGACGGCGGCGAACGCTACGGCTCGTCCGCAAGCTGCGCCGACGAAAGCGACCGGAAGCGCTCCCAAACCGCTGCCGGTGTATTCCAATGAAACTTTTGCGCACCTCGCCGTGCCGCCGACGGCGCTGCTGCTCGATCCGGGAAATATCGCGTTCACGGATCAGGTGACGGCGCGGCTGGAAGCGCTGAATTTCCTAAATGAATTGCCGGCGCGGACTCCTATCGCGGTTTTTCTGCTGGCCCACGGATTGACGGTGGTGCAGAACTTCACCACCGACCGGGCGGCGCTGCGCACGGCGGTGAACCGGTCGATGATTCCGATGGCAAAGGTGAAAAACCCGGAGAACGATCCGGACAATAAATTCAACACGACAGACACCGGGGCGCAAGCTGCGCAACAGTTCCAAAAGCTCGAATACGAAGAGCAGACCACGGTGATCGCGGACGAAACGTCCGACGCGATGCGGGCGATTGCCAAAGATCTTTCCGGATATCCGGGACAGAAAAATGTGGTGTGGATTTCGGAAGCGTTCCCACAGTGGATTTTGCCGGGATCGGGATTCGGACCGCACTCGGTGGAGGCGGGCGACAGTTCGTCGCTCGCGAATCCGTTCAGGCAGACTTTTGAAGCGAGCGCGAATTACGGAGACAAGCTGCGATCCGACGCAGAGGCGCTGGTGGACGCGCGGGTGACGGTCTACCCGGTGGACGCGCGGGGGTTGGTGGCGCCGGGACTGTACGACGCGTCGAGCAATCCGCTGGCGAACGACCCGGTGTATGCGTCAAATCCAGGGGCGATTGGGCCGGCAATGGGCGCGGAACTGACGCGCGAAACCACGGATTTGACGTTCTCTCAAGCGACGATGCAGCAGATCGCGCGGGACACCGGCGGGCGCGCGTGCGTAAACACAAACGACCTAGCGGGATGCGCGAAGACGGCGATCGAAGACAGTTCGCCGGACTACGAGATTTCGTATTATCCGGCGGGGGTGAAATGGGACGGGAGCTTTCACCGGATCACGCTGAAGACGGACCTGCACGGAGTGAAGATCCACTACCGGCGGGGATATTCGGCCGTCGACACGACGGAACTGGCGAAGAAGCAGCCGCTGGAATTTTTCAGGGAGGCGTGCGCGTCACTGCTGCCGGTCACGTCGATTGGGCTGAAGGCGGAGGCGCTGCGAGCGACGAATCCCGGTGAAAGCCGCTATCTGCTGAGCATTTCGCCGAGGGCGCTGAGCGTGACGCCGGTGGACGGGAAACTAGCGCTGCATCTTCGATTGGGTGTGTGCGAATTCGCTCCTGAGGGCGGGCGATTTCACATCTTCACGCGCGATTATTCGAAAAAGTTTTCGGCAGGAGACGCGGGACGGTGGCAGAAGCAGGATTTGGACAGCGTGATCGACTATAAACCAAAGGCGCAGACGGCGCGGCTGCGGCTGGCGGTGCTGGATACGTCGACGGGGCTGACCGGGAGCGTGGACGTGCCAGCGCATCCGCGCGTGGTATTCGACATCCGCGGGCTGGACGGCGCGCGTGGAACGTCGAACGCCGGAGGAACCGCGGAGCTCTATACCCGACTGCGATTTCATTCGTCGAATGGCGAATCGGGCGGGCTGGACTTGAGCGGCGAGCAGATCGAATATCGCGGGAAGCTGGGGATCGCGTTGAGCGCGCCGGCGTTTTTTCAGCAAGCATACGGAAGCAGCTTCCACTGCGAGGCCGGGAAACTGAAGGCGAACAACGGCGACACGAGCAAGGAGCCGAACTACCGGTTCGCGTTCAAGAATTCCATCGGTCTGAGGGCGCTGGTCGATTTGGGGGGCGCACGGCCAGCTTATAGTGGGGCGTTGCCGGTAGATGCGAGCGCGAGGGAGTTTTTCGACCGGCTATGGAAGCTTTGCCATTGCGAGCAGCCGTAGAACGAAAGCAATGGCTGCCGCAGTGGAGCGAAAGGCGGCAGCTACGGGTGCCTCTCGGAGGCGTTGGCAGACGCGCCAGAGTTGGAGTAGCCGAAGTTGATCACCCATTCGCTGGGAACAACGTTGCCGTCGACGCGCGGAGGAGTGAACTTCCAGTCTTTCGCGGCAGCCATTGATAAGCCAGCGAAATACCGGCTGGGGCCGGGCGAATCGGGCTTCGCTTCGACGACGTGGCCGCGGGGATCGACATCGACGATCACACTAACTCGAACCGTGCCGGTGACGGTGCTGCTGGCTTTGGCAGGAACACGGGGAACGGCGCGGAGAGAAACGGCTCCCGGAATAACGCCACCTGAGGCGGAAGAAGCGGACGGCGCCACTGCGGCGCGAGTCGCGGGCCTGTGCAGTTGCGTTACGGAATTCGCCGCATCGCCCTGGGCGGCGGGCGCGGCGCTGCTGACAATCATCGCGACGCCAGGATTATCGGAATGGGGACGGCGAGCGGAGGGCGGGAGTTCGCGTCTCGATTTCGAAATCGATGATTCGTTCTTAGACTTGAGCGGGGCGGCGCTGTTGGTCGCGAACTCGCGGTGCCGCGACTCAGCGGACGCTGGACGGAGCGATCCATTCGCAGACGCCGTTAGCCTGGACATCCCGGCCGATGCGGCGACGGGCGCAGACGCGGTGATGTTTGTATCGGAGCTGCCTCCTGAAATTACGATGCCGAGCACGAACGCAGCGACTGCGGCAGCCACGCCGGCCAGCGCAAGGCGGTATTTTTTTTCGATCCGAAAACGACGGCGAAGCGGCGCGGCCGCATCAGGCTTAGAGAAAGCCGATGCCGCGCGAGCGGGAACAACTGCTGGCTCGGCCTCAGCCGCCGGGATTTTCAGCTGAGCCGGCGGTTCGGCGGCGGCGTCACGTCCAAGGGCGAATTGAAGCTGGGAGACGCTCCAGCGGCGCTGAGGAACCGCATTCAAGCAGTGGCGCCCTAAATCGAGAAACGGGGCGGGCACTTCCGGCGGAACAGCGACGGAGTTCTGCCCTCCGGGAAGGCGCTCCGGCAGCCGTCCGGCAAGGCATTGAACTAAGGTCACGCCGAGCGACCAGATGTCGCTGGCCGCGGATAGGCTAGCCTCCGGCGCGCAGTAGGGATCGAGCGGGTCGCGAATACCGGCGGCTTCGCCGATTCGGGCAATGGAGTCACTCGAAAGCTTTAGCCGATCGCCTATCGCAAGGATATTCGAAGGCTGCAGACGACCGTGAACGAAACCCTTTCCGTGCAGGTAGGCAAGCGCATCGAGGGCCGGACCCAGCATCGCGTCGGCTTCACCGGCCGATAAACAGCGAACGGGCACGATTTCGGCAAGATTTTCTTCCGCGAGTTCCATCACGACATAGAGCATCGGGCGGCCCTCGAAATCGCAGCGGCCCATATCGAAAATGCGAAGAAGAGCGGGATGCGAGAAACGCGCGGCGAGGCGCCAGCGCGTCAATTGTGCGCCCGAGGTTGCGGCAGGCGCGGGAATAAGCTTGATCGCAGCGCGACCGTTGGGGGCATCTTCGCAATCGGTGCGAAACACGGAGCTGTGCTGTGTGGTTCCAAGGAATTCAGCAAGAGGATAGCGGCCGTCGACGCTTTGGCCCTCCAAATCCTTTTGGACTTCAATCATGACGGTCTCCCGCTGCCCAATCGAATGACAACCGCGAACCTATGCCCGTCGAACAACCAGAAACTAGCACGCGGCGGGCAGTCAACGTAACTGTCCAGAGGTACAGGCGAGGCCCACTGGCCAACAGGGCTAGTGGAAATCGCGGTCGGCGAAGCGGCTAACTTAAAGCGTGTTCGCCGCAGATTTCACGAGCGCGTTGCGCGGGCGCGCGAAAGGTGCACGGGCGTGAATGCGCGAGCAAGCGGCGGCACTGAAAAAATCTCCGGATGAGCGATGTGGGCAAGGATTTCGAGACTTTCGACGATGCGCGGGCCGGGACGGCTGAAGTACGCAGAACCGTCGGTAGCAAAGACGCGGCCGGATTGGGCGGCGGGCAAATCGTGGAGGCCCGCGAAATTGGCGAGAACATCGGCTTCGGCCGCGCAGCGAGCCAGATCGAAACCGCAGCATGTGAGCACAATAACCTCCGGAGCGAATTCGACGACGCGGCTCCATTCGATGCGGCGCGAGGGGCGGCAATCTACAGCGAGATCGTCGCGACCTCCCGCGATGTCGACGAGTTCCCTCATCCAGTGGCCGCCGCAGAACGGCGGATCAACCCATTCCATACAAAACACGCGCGGGCGCGATGAAAGATTCTGAGTTTTTTCGCGAACCGCGCCGATGCGCCGCTGCAGCGACAGCACGAGCGCATCGGCGGAATCGCGGCGGCCAATGGCTTCGCCAACGAGGCGGATGCAATCGAGGATGCCGGAGACGGAGCTGGGCTCGAGATTCAGGACGCGCGGTTGGGATGAGAGATTGTTAGCGGCCGCTTGCACGCTATCGTATGAGACAGCGCAGACATCGCATAGACGCTGCGTGATCACGAGATCGGGCTGCAATTCCTCAAGCGCGGGCACGTCCAGTTCGTAGAGCGAGCCGGAAGATGCAAGGCTGGCGCTGACGGCGGCGTCAATTTGCGCGCTGGAAAAACCGGCAGGGATATTGCTGCGCGTGATTTTGCGGATGGACGCGACCGAGGGCGGAAAATCGCATTCGTGCGTCACCCCAACGAGTTGATCCTGCGCGCCCAGGGCACAGACGATTTCCGTGGCGCTGGGGAGCAACGAACAAATGCGCGTGCGCGGCGGATCGCCTGAATGCGGAGGAGCGTCCATTTTGAAACCGTTCATTTAGGGAGACCGGCCATGCTGGCGAGGACTCGGAAAATGACCGCGAAATCTTCTTTAGCGAAGCCCATGGCTCGCGCAGCGGTGAGAAATTCATTCGCTGCGGCGGCGGTGGGCAGCGGGAGATCGTGCTGGCGCCCGGCTTCGAGGGCAAGCAGCATGTCTTTCTGCATCATGTTCACGTCGAACCAGGCTTCGTCGGGCAAGCTCAGCACGAATGGGCCACGATACTGAATCATGGGCGAAGCAATGGCGCTGTGCACGAGGACGTCCACGGCGGTTTCGCGCGCGATGCCGCTTTTTTCCGCCAGCAGAACGCTTTCGGAGAAGGCCAGCATTTGCACGGCAAGATTCAGGTTCGTGGCGATTTTCATCGAAAGAGCGAGGCCGTTGTCGCCAACGTGGGTGACTTTCGGGCCGATATCGAGCAGCAATTGGCGCACACGGTCAAAAGTCTCTGAACGGCCGCCAACCATGATGGATAACTTGCCTTGCTGCATCGTGAGGACGCTGCCGGACACTGGCGCGTCCAGCATATCCGCGCCTTTTTCCCGAACGCGGGCGGCTAAATTGCGGCTGAAGGACGGCCCGACGGTGCTCATGTCGATGTAGATATGCTCTGCGTGAAGACCGGCCAGAAAGCCATCCGGCCCCTCGGCGATGGCGGAAAGCGCGGCAGAGTTGGTGACCATGCTGAAAACAACATCTGCTGCTTCAGCGACCGCGCGGGGAGAATCGGCCCAGCGCATGCCGTTTTTCAGCAGCCATTCCGCTTTGGATCGGGTGCGATTGTAGCCGGTGACGACATAGCCCTTTTGAAGCAGACGCTCGACGACGTGGCTGCCCATGGCGCCCAGCCCGACGAAACCGATCTTTTGCATACGTACAATCTCCTGAGCGAAAACCAGCGGCAACCGCGTGAGTTGCGATCTTACACCCGTCCAACGGCGGAAGAAGGCGCCGTGCCGCCGCGACGACAGCCAAAAGTGCCAGCGAGCGTTTCGCGGCTGAGCATACTACGGGAAGTGCAAAAATGTGTTACGGTCCTAACAAGGCAGCGAGGCTGCTGGCGACAACTTTAGAGAAAGGCTCAAATTCATGCGCTACTTCATCGTGCTGGTGCTGCTAGCCGTCGCGTTCGGGGGAGGATTTTGGTGGGCGCACGAAAAAACGGAGGCCGTTCAAAACAAGCTGGACGCTGCGAACGCACAGCTTACCCAGGCGAATGCCACGGATCGTGTATACGGACTCCAGAATCAGTTGCTCACCTTGGTGGACGACACCGCCAATAAAAATTATGGGGACGCCGCGACGGTCTCCACGAAGTTTTTCAATGATTTGAATGGCGATATTTCTCAGGAGAACGAAGCGGGAGTGAAATCGGCGATGCAAGCGATACTGGCGCAACGCGACCAGGTGACTGGCGAACTCGCCAAGGGCGACCCAGCGTCGCACGACATGTTCGTCCAGATGTTGGCGGAACTTCACCGCGCTGTGGGCAGTGCGGCAACCCAATCGGCCGGTGCGGCATGACGGCGGAGCGAGCAGCACGCGGACATTTTTTGTTAGTTCGCGGTTAGAAGTTCTTATGGAGATGCACGTCGATTCCGTAGCCGCCGTTTTGATCCCGCAGCGCTGAAATGGAAAGGCCATGGCCAAGGTCATATTGCACCTGCACAGCGGTGGCTTGCGTTTGGGCGGTATCGGTGGTGAAGGTGACAAGCAGGCGCCCAGACACGCGTTGCTGAATGGATACGAGCGCGCCGGCATTCTGCTGGGCATTAGCGCTGGCAATAACCGGCGTAATCGAAAGCTGCGAAATGCCCGCCAGCTTTTGAATTTTCCCGCTGATCTGGCCTGCTACACCCTGTGCCAGCACGGACTCCGCTCCTAGGCCTCCGGGCGTTGGATTCGCAGCCGACTGCTCCGTGGTTTGCCCAAAGGCTAGGAGATTGATGATGTCGGCTTGAGGCATAGCGGGAGTTGACGTAAAGCTGGTTTTCATCTGATCCACCGGCCCGAGGAAGTGCAGCGAGATTTTGTATGCGTTCACGGTCGTGGTCGCGTACAAGTCTACGGACGGGCTGGTATGAGTGGGATTTGCAAACTGAATGGTGCCACTCTTTATTTCGTAGCGTTTGCCGAGAAAGAAAAGCTCACCGCCGGTCAAAGTGGTCCGCCCCAGCACCACTGGATCGGCGAGTGTGCCGACCACGGTCAGATTGGCGGCGCCCTGCACGCTCAACTGGCTGCTGGCCACGTTCAGCGTGCTGGTGGATTGGATCGCGACGTTCAGCTCCATGTGCTTCTCAAATGTCGAAGGTGTGCCTCCGCCCTCGCTCGACCCAAATTCTCCCGCGAGGGATGCGATGTCCATTTGCTGCGTGAAGCCTAGGTAATCGATTATGATCCGCCCGGTTAGCGCGGAACTGGATGAGGAGCCGCTGAGCCGCAGGTCTCCGTCGAGGCGCGAACGAACTCCAGCGGGATAACTGATATCCACGGATTTTGCCGCGACGGCAAGAGCAAAGACCGGCTCTTTGCCCAAGTCCACGGAACCTTGCGCGGTCATCGAACCGCCGTTCACGTGGCCGCTCAGGTTCACGAGGTCCATGCGCTGTCGCGAGACGCGAATATCGCCATTGACGCCTCTCAAATCCACGGGCATCGAGAAGGTGGAAAGCGACGCGTTCTGCAGGTGCAGATTGCCCTGCATATCCGGATGCGCGAACGTGCCCTGCGCCGTGACGTCTATCCGCACTTCTCCAGAACTCTGAATTCCAGGGGTCATGGTCTGGAGCAAACTGAGGTTCACGTTGCCGTTAGCCGAAATGTGAAAAGGCTGCGAGCTTTTGATGGGAACCGAGCCCTGCAAGCTCAAATCGATGCCGGTGCCTTTGATTTCTGACTGTTGTAGAGCGATGACGCCATCGCGATACTCCGCGGTCAACGGCTTTACGATCGCCACTCTTACGTTCTGGTAAGCGAGCGACATTGCCGGCATTTCGGCGCGTACGGTCAATTGAGACGGATCTCTCAGTGGCCCCTGCGCCTCAACATGAAGGTCGGCTTGCCCTTTTGGCGGGACCCCGGGCGTCCGCAAAAAACGCGCGGCCAGGAGCCCCACGGAGATCGAATGCACGTCGAGGCTCGCGGTAGTCTGATACTGGCCGGTGAGCGCAACGCTGCCTTGCGCCTGGAGTGTGCCCTGATAGAGCGCCGCGTTCGCAGTGAAATTGAGTTGGCGATTGGCGAGATTCAGCTGCGAGCGTACGTTTGATATGGACTCGTTGTGGTAGGTGAGTTGCGGGGATTCGACGCGCGCGGAAAATTCCGGATTCTGTATCGATCCGTTTCCGTTTCCAGCTAACACAAGCGTGCCAGACAACGGCAGATGGCGGGCCTGAACCATTTCGAGATCGCCAAGCCGCAGGCCGGGCGCGTTCACGCTTAGTTGATAGCGCTTCGAGGTAGAGTCGTACACCAAATTAGCGGAGATTGTACCGGCCGAAGATTCGACGGAAAGATCGGCGTGAAGCGCGGCGGCATCTCCGTGGAAATTCACGGTGAAGAGTTTCACCGGCTGATTCCAAGCCGTGGCGTTGGCAATGCGAATCCAACCGTGACCAGCCGGACTTTGTTTCGTCCCGGTGACCGACAGGTCAGCCGAGACAATTCCCTGAACCGGGTAATTCTGATGCATCAGATTTTGTAAGCCGGAAATCGACAAGCCGGACGCTACGGCATGCATCGATATGGAGCTTGACGGCGCGAAAGACCAGTGCTGGAGTCCGACGGAACCCGCCAGTTGAATCCGCTGCTGCGATTGCCCGACGAGAATTCCACTGGACAGGGCAGCGCGCGACGGCGATAAAACTACGTTGGCATGAACAGTTCGCCATTTCATGGACCCGACTTGCAAATCGCTCGCCGCGAGTTGCCCGGCGATATGCGGTTCCCGCGGCGATCCGCGCACTTGGCCGGCGAACCGAGCGCTGCCCATAACATTGGGCAATTGAAAAGGCTGCGAGCGGGGCGAACTGGCAACTTCCTCGACCTTGGCCGCTAACATCGAGAATTGGTGCAGGTCGGGCGCCGAGAGCGTGACCGTTAAATCGGAATGCTTGCTCAGGACACCACTGAGCGAAACCGTCGTGCTCCCGATGCGCAGTTGAGAATTACCGAAGGATGCCCGGTTGAGCGCTCGGTTGTAGGCAACCTGAATCGCGCCGTTTATTCCGATTTGATTGTTGGCCGATTCGCTCTCCGGCGGCGAGGAGATCCGCGCACGCGTACGAATGACCAGATTGCGAAAATGGCTCAACCAAAAAAGCCGGGCATTTATATAGGCGCGGCCAACAAAGGACAATCGAGCGGACATTCGAGACGGCAGTTGCCGGCCCAAGTCGCGAAGCGAGACGTTGGTAAGCGCCACGCTCAATCGGGACGAAGATTTTCCGGTCAGGCTGATTTCGCCGGAATTCATACTGAACTTCCCACCGAGCACGGCGCCGCTTGCACCGGCAATGTGAAGGTTGCCGCCCTCAATCGAGTAGGTGGCGCGCACGGCGGTTACGGGAGCGGCGAACTGACGAAGCTGCAGATTGAGCCGCGAACTGCTTAGAGTGCCGTTCAGTTCGACAGTATCTAGAAATGAGTGACCCGGAACGATTTGATAGCGAATCGTCCCATCAGCGGATACCGTGCCTGCGGGAATGGTCGAATCGCCCAGAACCCGCGCTACCTCCGCCGTGGAAATTTCCGCCGCGTATTTTCCGCTGATGAGCGGGTGGGAATAATTTTGAACGGTCGCATCTAGCACGACGCGAGAATCGGGAAGCGTGATGGTCAACGGGTTACAGGTGATGCTGGAACGCGTGGCGGTGAATAGCAACTGAGCGCCGTTCGCTACGGTCTGGTAATTTTCGGCGGTGATGAGACCATGTTTGTAACCGAGAGAACCGTGGTATTCGTCCGAGCGCGGATTGAAGAAGACGTCCGCGTTGACGTCCAGCAGGTTGGCAGAAAGGGGTATTTGGGAGTCGTTGTAATCGACTACGCCTTGATTAATTTCGAGGTGACGGATCGCCAGATTGAAAAACACGTTCACGGATGAGGGCGAATTCGCGTTCGCGGATCGGCCGGCAGCTGCTGCACTGGGAAAATTTGTCTCACCTAGGGAGTTCACGACGACTCGCACGACCGGCTGATCCACGAGAAGCTGCGACAGCTTGAAATGGCCGCTAAGAAGAGGTCCAACCGCGATTCCGACTTTCAATCGACGCAGTTGAAGCAATGGCGGCCGCGAGGATCCGGCCCGGCCGTCGATCGTGAGCCCGCGCACATCTACCGCAAATTGATCCCACGGAATCGAAATACTCTGGATATCGACGTGAACACCCAGTTTCGCTTCCGCTAGCTTGATGATTTTGCCCCGCGCGTACCCGAGGAAGACGCTTGTGTGCACCACCACGAACGCGAGCGCAATCAGAAACACGATTGCGCCCACGGTGATGAATATTGCCCGACGGATCGTCTTTCCGCGAATCATAGAAAACTTTAGAGTCCACTGAGGTGCGGAGCCGTGGACGAGCTGATTTGCTCCGACCGGCAGACATCACGTTCTACGCTAGAACGATTGGCCCACTGTTACAAAGTACTGCAGAGCTTTAACCCCAGGAATCGGGGTAAGTCTGTAGCCCACGTCGAAGCGAACCGGGCCTACGGGCGTGCGATATCGCAGTCCGACCCCGACCGTGTTCGTATAATCGCCGGCTAATTGGTGAAGGTTGATGTTGTTGTAGACGTTCCCGCCATCGTAAAACAACACGCCGCCCAAGTTGTTGAGAAGCGCAACCGGAAATCGAGCCTCGGTATTGAATATGAACAGCATGTCGCCGCCGACCGGAACGCTGATTAGCGTGCAGGTCGATGAATTCGCCGGATTGCTGCATACTTGAACGGGCCGTTGCGGCCCGGCGCCATCCACCGGAAAGCCTCGCAATGAATCCGCTCCGCCGGAAAAAAACCGCTCGCTTAGTGGAACGTGACTGCCGGCGAAGGGAACGGCAACACCCCAACTGAGGCGCGATGCCCAGGTAAGCCATCGCGCTACGGGAACGTAAACAGAATTTCGCGCCAAAAGCGTGGTGAAATTCTGGCTGGAGCCGAACGCCGTGGGGGTGATGCCGACGTCGAATGTTTGAAACATTCCGTGGTGCGCATCAAGCGGATTATCTCGCGTATCCCGCACGTATTCGGCGGACACGCTGGAAACGCTCACGTGCTGATCCTCGGGAAGCACCAAACCGGGGATCAGGATATTCGTCAGATCCGTTCGTTGAAAGGTATAGCGGAAACTGAGAGTGCTGGGCTTTGGCGATTGGAAGGTTTTCTCCACCTGAAACGAGGCTTGTCCGAGCACGTCCGTGTAGATGGGATTTTCAGTAGTGCGCTGCGCCGAGAGGCTAAAAAGTGACGCGAAACTCGCGCCCCACAGACGCGGATCAGAGTACGTGAACTCTCCACTCTGATTTAACCGCGAGAGAATGGTCGATATGGTGGCGGTTTCGGCGCGGCCGAACATGTCGTGACGGGCGAGAGCAAACGAACCGCGCGGGCCGAAAAAGCTTTTCTGCGTTACCGTGAACTTGCTGCCAAGGCCGATCACCGGCAGGCCCGGCAGCGCGACTTCTCCCACCGGAATATTTGCGCTGCGCGGAATGATTTCAATGCCTGCGCCAATATCCATTGAGTACCGCTTGGATTCGTGGACCTTGATGAGCAATTCGTCTTCCGGCTTGTTCACGGTGGGTTCGAGCGGTTTAACGCTCACCCAATCGAAGACGTTCAGACTGTAGAGATCGCTTTCCGCGGTCAGAAACTTGCCCTGGCTCAGCGGCATTCCCGGGCCCACATCCGAATGGATAACCGTGCGAATGAATGTGGGCTTGGTCATTTTGGGCCCTAGCGTGACCAAGTTGCTGATGCGCCCCTGCCGACCTTCATGGATGATGTAGACGACGTTCATCAGGTGAGGATCGTTGGCGGAGGGAGTGGCGGTGGAATTGAACGTGGCGTCGAGGTAGCCCAAATTGAAATACGCGGCAAGGATGCGGTTTCGATCCTGGTCCAGCAAGAACGGCGAATATGACTTGCCCGGCTGCAAATTCAGCGGCTTGTTACCCACAAGCTCGTTGAGCGGCCGGGTTTCGTTGCCCTCCACCTTGAGAGTGCCGATGCGGTTCTGCGGGCCTTCGCGAATATCGAACGCGACGTGAACTTGCTTGCCGGACTCGGTAACTTTCGACTGGACGGACACTACCGCGAATCCGGCGTGGCGATACAGCGTTTCGAGCGAAGCGACGCTTTGCCTGACCAACGCCTGACTGAATTTTCCGCGGATGATCGTGAAATCGAGAATCGCATGGGATTGCTTGATGGGGACGAGAGCTTCGAGGCGATCTTCGTCGAAGTGGTGATTTCCCTTAAACGTTGGCTCTTTCACCGCGTAACGCGCGCCTAATTTCACGTTGTACACGATGGTTACGCCACCTGCTTGCTGCTGATATTGCGAACTGACTGAAGCGTGCGGATAGCCCTTGGCCTGAAAATAGCTGGTCAGTGCTATTTCTCCTTGCCGCGCGACGTCCTCGCTGACGACATTTTCCTGTTCGACGGGAACTTCGTTGCGGAGCGTGGCCTTGGAGACCTTTGCGCCCTCCACCCGCAAATAGACGAGAGGTCCGGGGTTCACCCGAAATGCGATATTGGCGCGGTTGGTATCCGCGTTGTAGTTGGTGGCCACGTTCCGGACACTTGCCGCCAAGCGATGGCTCTGCTGCAGAGAGTTGACGATGTAATTGGTGGCTTTCTGGATGCGCGTGGGCGAATAGCTCTGACCGCGCTTTAGCGACCGGCCCTTGACGGTTGACCAGAGCGAAGTCAGCCCCCGTATCGTTTGCTGGGATTGTTGCGCCGTGGTGCCGTCAATTTGTACGGTTCCTATCTTAGCGCGGCCGTTCAAGTGTGTACGGAAAACGATGTTGACGATCCGATGCGGTTCGTCGCGCTCGATTTCGGGTTGGACGCTCGCTGCGAAGTAGCCCTGCTTGTGAAGAAACGCAAGAAGCGATTGTTTTCCCTGCGGAACGAGTTGACTGTAGAAAGGCGTTTGTTCCGGAATGTTTGCCGCCTGCATTAATTCCACGTAGGAAATGACGCGGTCGGCGCCGGGAAAAAAAAGCATCCCGACGTATGAGGTGGGCTGCAGAATGAACAGCACGTCCAATCCGCTGGAGGTGAAGCCAAGGCTTACCTGAACCGAGGTGAATCGCTTGGTCCGCTCCAGCGCAGCGACGCTCTTCCGAATTGCTTCCGCCGAGAACGGCTGGCCTGCTTTCTGCTGGATCAACGGGCGAAGCTTGTCCAGATTGGCTGTGGGACTGGCGGAGATGTCCACGCGTCCAACTGTTCGACCTTCGAATGCTGCGTACGTCTGCGGAGTGAATCCGGGGATCACTTGGCGGGCATGCGCCGAATCCGCAAAGCCGAGCATAAGCAATAAGCACGAGAGGCACATTGCCAAGAAGCTGCCATCGCAAAACACCCGTTCTGGGCCCCAGGACCGATAGCAAGCGCTCATGCGGCGGTACTCTCATTTTTCTGGCTGCGCAGGTTTTCGCGAACGCTATCAATTTCCGCGCCGATTAGAAGCACGAGGCTGGCGATGTAAATGACGATGACCAGGATGATGAATCCGGCCATCGCGCCGTAATACCTTGGGTAGTTGGCAAAATGACTTACGTAATAGCCAAAACCCGAGGTTGCCGCCACCATCCCCAGAACCACGAACACGGTTCCGGGCGTCAGCCAACGCCATCCGCGCCGAATGTTGGGCAAAAAATAATTAATCAGATCTAATCCGAAGATCATCAGCAAAAGGGTGGCGCCCCAACGCGCAAGCTCCCATGGAATCGGAAAAGACAAAAGCTTTTGCAAATGAGGTCCGGCGGCGACGGCCAGTTGATGCCCAAAAGTCAAAAGCGCGAAGCTGGCAATCGCGAAATTCGCGCCGAGCACAGTGGCGGCTAGCGCCACCACCCGCTTTTTCCAAAAGCCGCGCGTTTCCTTCACGCCATGCGCCAGACTCAACGACTCCATCAGGCTAACAAAACCGGACGACGCCACCCAGAGCGTTGCCGCCAACCCGTAGGAAAAGAATTCCGAGTGGTATGTTTGCAGCCCCAAGATAGTCCTGAAGACCATGTGCCGCGGACCGCGCGGCAAATATGCGGTGAGCCATTCGACCATCTCGCTCCATAAATTCGTGGAGGGCAGCCAGCCCACCACCGCCCCGATCACCACGAGAAAAGGAAACAACGAGGTCACGAAATAAAAAGACATTTGGGCGGCGAGGTCCAGGCAATCGTCCTTCATCGCGTCGTCCCAAACGATGCGCAGGAACAGCGGTGTGCGCCGCCGCGCATCGGTTTTGATTTTGCGCAAGGCTGGAAGGCGCATGAGACGGCTCGACTCCCGGGAACTTTTATGAAGGTACGGCCCCGGCGCAGCTCCCGCGATGCACCTTAAATTAAGATGCTTTGCAGCGCCAGGAGATTGCGGGCTGCGGAATGTTGAGACCAAGAGGTGACACCGGAGCGGGCAGCCCAGGTTCACCCCAGGCCTACTTGAAACCTCTATGACGCGCTCATTAATTCATTGGTCATCCATGGTCCCGCGGAAATGCCAATCGTCTGCCAGTGGACTACTTAACGGAAATGATGTCAACTTTGGCCGATTTGCCGAGAACGGTGACGCCTACGCTCTTTCCGTTTCGTTCCAGGACTAACCCTACGGATGAATCGCCGATCGGCAGCCTCTCGATTTCCAGTCTATTTAAAGATTCTGGCAAAGTGGCGCGCTGAAAAAGGATGCGCGGAGGAGATGCTTGAACGTCGAGCCCAAGGCAGGCTTCGAGCAGCAAAAAGACCGCTCCCGCAGCCCATGATTGCGGGGCGCACGCCACCGGATAAAGTGTGGGCCCCTCCCCCCTCCGGCGCTCGAATCCGCAGAAAAGCTCAGGGAGGCGATGAAGGTCCAGGAAAATGCTCGCATCATATAAACCTGAGAGAATCTTTACCGCGGCGTTTTTCCGGCCATAGCGCGCCAGGCCGCTGGCAATGATGGCGTTATCGTGCGGCCACACGGAGCCATTGTGATACGACATCGCGTTGTAGCGAATCTCGAGCGAACTTAGGGTCCGCACTCCCCAACCGGAAAAAGAATCGTCAGCGAGCAGGGTGCGCGCGGCGATTGCGGCATGCTCCGGGGTGGATATTCCAGTGTAGAGGCAGTGTCCTGCATTGGACGCGCGGACGCGACACGGTTTTTTGGCTCCATCCAGCGCCAGAGCGTAAGTGCCAATCTCCTCGCACCAGAAACTTTGTTCGAATCGCTGCTTTAGCGCATCGGCTTGGCGCCGAAGCTCATTGCTTCGGTGCTGGTCTCCTAGAGCGGCGGCCATGTGCGCAGCGTGGCGTTTCGCCCGGTACACATAACCTTGTACTTCGCAAAGGGCGATCGGGCCTTCGGCCAGTTGACCGTCGCTATGAAACACCGAGTCGTTGGAGTCCTTCCAACCTTGTTGCACCAGCCCTGTCTTCGATTTCCGTTTGTACTCTACGAACCCATCGCCATCGGAATCACCAAAAGTATCGGCCCATTCCAGCGCTGCCTGAATGTTGGGCCATAGCCGGCGAATGAACGGAAGATCTCCCGTGCGGCGCAGGTATGCTCCGGCCAGCAGCACAAACAAAGGAGTCGCGTCAACGCTGCCGTAATAACACCCGAACGGAACCTCCTTTAGCGCAGCCATCTCTCCTTTACGCGTTTCGTGAACGATTTTGCCCGGTTCCGCGTCGCTTTCGGGATCCACGCTTTTTGCCTGCGTCGCGGCCAAAAATGACAACACGCCGCGAGATAGGTCCGGGACGGCCCACAGCATCTCGAGCGCTGTGATTATGCCGTCGCGGCCGAACGCGGTGCTGAACCAAGGAACGCCCGCGTACGGATAGGGTCCTTCGGCCGTGTCCGTGACCATCATGAAGAGGTCCGCGGCGGAGCGATTGAGCCACTCGTTGAACTGTTTGTTAGCCGAAACAATCCGCGGCTCTCGCTCATGGGCTGACTTGAAGGGCTTCACAACCGGTGCGGCGCGGGTTTCGGACTTCGACCGTGAATTTCGCTGGTCGGAGTCGCAGCAAATGCTCAAAACGTACGCTTGCTCGCCCCTCGGCGGAAGCGACACGCCCAGACGAATTTCGGAAGCCGAAAAACGCTGTGGCTTGGGCGAACACGTCACATGGGCGCGACGAAGCACTCCGTCCAATCCCTTGTAGCGGAGAACCGCTTCTCCCGGCTCGACCTCCGCGGCAAGCTTTTGGCCGCGTCGTTCTCGCCGCATTCCTCGCACCTCGAAAATGTCCGCGAAGTCCGCGGCAAACTCGATCGAGATGGGGACGTGTACCGGAGTTACGCTATAGTTTCGGATCCGCAGCCGTTCGTACTGAGTGGCCTTCCACAGGAATTTCGTGCGTTCGATATGCAGAGTACCGCGCGGTATGAAGGGCTTGCCGTCGACACCGATGTCCAGATTCGTGAGATCGACCGTTAGGGCCGCGTTATCCTCGCGCACAGCAGAACTGAGCAGCAGCGGCCGGTGGTTGCCCATCCGGAGCACCCATTTGGATATGTAACGCGTTTCGTTGTGATAGAGACCCAGCGCGCCTTGCCCCAGCGATTCAACGTCGCCGCGCCGGTCGAAGACTGCGAAAGTGTCTCCATCTTTCAGGACGTATGTGCGATCATCCGCGAGCGACGACGTTGAGAGGATGTAGTACCGATTTTTTACGCGGATTACATCGTCTACTGAACCAGCCAAATTCCGCTCCCCTGGGATGCGTCGCGCGCGTCGCGATCCGCGTTCGCGTCAGTTTTCTCTCCGGCCAGCCTTCTGTAAATGTCCAGGTAGTCCTTCGCCATGCGCGACACCGCAAACCTTCGCTCGAAAGTTTGCCGGCACATCTTTCGGCTTAGGCGCCGAATTTTCTTAATTGCGGCGACCGCCTCGTCCGCCGTGCGAACGATGAATCCAGTTTTGGAGTCTTCAATTACCTCGGGGATCGACCCTCGAGGGCATGCGATTACCGGCGTACCGCAAGCCAGCGCCTCGATCATTGAGATGCCGAAAGGCTCGGGCCAGTTTACGGGCGCCAGCAGTGCGAGCGCGTTCCCGAGAAACTCGTCCTTGTCCCGGTCAGCGATTTCCCCCACGAAATGAATGAGAGGATCGTTGAGCATCGGCCGAATCACTTGCTCGAAATATTGTTCATCTACCCGGTCCACCTTTGCCGCGATCCGCAGTTCTATGCCGCTCTTGCGAGCGATCTCAATTGCCGTATCGACACCTTTTTCCGGGCAAATTCGTCCCAGGAAAGCAAGATACTTACCAGCCTTCGCATGAAAATGATATAGGTCCTGGGGAAGCCCGTGATAAACGGTGCCCTGCCAGTTCAGCCATGGAAGAGGAGATCGTTGTGCATTGGAGATCGACACCACTGGCATCTCGGTGAACTCCCGATAGAGCGGAGTTAGATCAGGCAGATCAAGACGTCCGTGCAAGGTGGTGACGTTGGGAATTTTTCGGCTCCGCGACATCGGAAAGTGCATGTAGTCGCAATGAAAATGGAGGATGTCGAAATCTTCGGCTTCCCGGAAGACCCGGTCGAGCATCAGGATGTGATGTGCCAGCGGATCGATGCATTCGAGGTTAAGCCGAAGCGCCGAGGGACAGCACGGCACCAGATGTGCTCGCGTATTCGAATCGCCGCTGGCGAAGAGCGTGACCTCATGACCGAGCCGGACGAGCTCCTCGGTCAGGTAGGAAACTACGCGCTCCGTTCCGCCGTAGAGTTTTGGTGGAATACTTTCGTAAAGCGGTGCGATCTGTGCAATCCTCATGGTTCTTCTCATTGCCTCCGTGCCTATTTAAAATCATGAACAAGCGCGCTCGATCCGCCCTAGGATATTAATCGGAGGGCGTTGACGCCGCCTCTGGCTTGCTGTGGTCACAGTAGGACGCGGCGCGCTAGAAAGCGGTCGTGAGTAGTCTGGCGTGCGCCCTGATAACCAAAACGCCTCACGTAATTTGTTTCGCGGAACCTGCTGGGCTGGAACAAAGCTGAACGTGGCGGAGCCGCTTTACTGTCGCGCGCCCCGCCGCCTGTATGCGCGAACACCGCAAGGACGCCGTATTCGGCCAGGCCCAACAGTCCGCACCCACCGATCATAAGTTGGCGCGCGGTGGCGCTCAATCAGGCGAAGTACTCATAAATTTCTCAGGAGGCGCGTAACCGGCACACGAATTTCAGGATAACCAGAGGGGCTTCACAGGGGGAAACCATGGCTCCCCGGCGAGGACTCGAACCTCGAACATTTCGGTTAACAGCCGAACGCTCTACCATTGAGCTACCGGGGAACGGTAATGGCGTATATCGCAAAAAAGTGTAGTCGAACGCGTGCAGCGGAGTCAACGCGCGCACCCTGCCGTCGCTTACGGCAGTGAGCGCCGCCCCAAAATCCAATTTCAGCCTACTTTTTGAGAGGGTGTTACTTGTTACTGCACTCGTTGGGGCGTAGCGTCGTGGCCAATCAGGTTATCGAAGATAGCCAGAACGTGGCGCCGGTACTGCACTACGCGCTCCAGCACCGGCCGGAGTCTAGGTTCGTGTCTCGTTTCCCGGTCCCACTTGGCTAGCACTACAGCGGGCACTTCGATGTCTTTTCGGAGTTGGTCGGCCGGGTAGCCTCGCAAGAACAGGCCGTAGAAAAAGGCCGCCTCGCGCTGCGGGAACTGAAAATCCTGCATCGGCTCGTCGAGCGGATTGGGTGCCGTAGCCATGGCGAAATCGCAGTTTACAGATTTCGGTGCCGCCGTCAAGAGTGGACACGCCCTAGTTAACAATTGTTTGACGAAATCCGCCAATCCGAAGATCGGATCGCAAACGGCCTCACCGTTGCACTTTTGCTCACTTCCTCGATCCGAGCTCCGATTTTGATCTCGTTTTGCGCTAGCCTAAACCCAACGGGAGGAACTTCGGGGATGCGCGGAGCAGCACTTTCACTTTTGGCGGTACTGCTTGCAGCGCCAATTGCCGTTGCCCGGCAGGCCCATCGGGCGGGGCCGGGTGAGACCAGCGATTTTCAACGCGATGTGGACCTGTATCCCGAGGCGCTCCTTGCCGCAAGCCAGTCCATGTTCGGCGCCGGAATGGACACCGATCCGCACGTTTACGCCACGGTATTGAGATCTGGCGCTTCCGGAGATGCGCAGCGCGCCGAGGAAATTTTGGACATTCTTCGCCACTCCATGGCCAAGTACAAAGATTACCGAGTCGCCGTCGCGGACGGATATAAGCCATTCATGCCCAAGACCGAGCAGCGGCTCTACTGGTTCATCAGCAATCGCAATGCCTATGCGTCCGCCTACGAATTCAATCCCGGCCACCCGACGTCCCTGCTGTACAAAAAAAGCAAGGCGACGTTCGAACTCGAAGGCGCTGTCTTCACCGCGCCGAAAGCAGCTACCGAATCGCAATTAAACGATCGCGTTCCGCTGAGTGTGGCGCGCTGGCATGAAAACGTGAACCTCTGCGTGGCGGTCAAGCGCGCCGCCGACCAGGCCGCCGATTCGAAAAAGTTCGGGCTAAAGGGAACGATCGTCACAAAGGGGGCATGCGTTGCCGCCGGAGGACGTTGGGTTTCGCAGGTTTTTGGCTGGATGGTCGCCGCGTTCCCCTCCGAATCGGATCCATCCGCTATTTGGCCGCAGTGAGTCGCCACTCCGACCTCATTGCCCGTCGCGCGAAGCATGGAGAAATCTCGTTTTTCGCCGAACGCCGCCGGCCGATGCCGAAGTACGATTGTCACCTCGTTTCCCTGCTAAGCTGGCAAATCTAGAGCGCGCAACCGAACACCTCCGACATGTCACATTTCACGGTCTCCATCGCACACAGCCCTTGGGTTCCCGTGGTCATATTCGCGATCGCGTATCTGCTGATCGCGGTGCACAGCGGACGCGGAAGCCATTTCGACCGCACCGCTGCCGCATTTTGCGGCGCCGTCGCGATGGTGGTGCTCGGCGTGATTTCGCTCGATCAAGCGTACCAAGCCATCAATTGGAACACGCTGATCTTCCTGCTCGGCATCATGATCCTGGTAGCACACTTTCAACTCTCCGGGTTCTTCGACTGGATCGCGGTGAACGTAGCGCGCATTGCCCGCACGCGCTTTCAGCTCCTGGTGCTGCTCGTATTTGTTTCGGGCATTCTTGCCGCGTTTTTTGTGAACGATACGATCTGCCTGGTCTTCACGCCGATCGTCCTGGCTGTTGCCGACCGGCTCGATGCGCCGCCATTGCCCTACGTGATCGCCCTCGCCACCTCCGCAAACATCGGTTCAGTTATGTCCGTGACCGGCAACCCTCAAAATGCGGTGATTGGTATCTCCGCGCATTTCTCATTTCTTGGGTTCCTGGCGCATCTAGCGCCGGTTTCGCTGATTGGCTTGGCCCTCAACGTGGGAATCCTAACGCTGTTCTACCGTCGCGATATCCTCCATTACCCGCTCGTGAGTCGCGCGCCGTCGATTGCAATCAGCCTGGACCGAGTGCTTCTCATCAAAAGCCTGGTGGCTGCTTCGTTGGTGATCGTTTTTTGGGTGTTCGGGTATTCCTTCCCGCTGGTGGCTATTTCCATTGGAGCGTTCATCCTGATCATTGGGCGTGTAGACGCTCAGAAAATTTACGAGCGCGTGGACTGGGAGCTACTGCTATTTTTTGCGGCTTTGTTTGTGTTGATTCGGGGTTTCGAAGCTTCTGGTGCCGTGAATTATTTATTGGCCCGCTTCCATCGAGGTCTAGAAGGCAGCGTCGATGCGCAACTCTTCGCAGTCAGTGGCGTGATGCTGATCTTGTCGAATATGGTGAGTAACGTGCCGGCCGTGCTGCTGTTCAGCCCGTTGGTGCCTTCGTTCCCGAATAGCCGGATTATTTGGCTGGCCCTCGCTAGTACCAGCACGCTTGCCGGCAACGCCACGCCCATCAGTTCGGTGGCCAACCTGATCGTGCTGCAGCAGGCCGGCAAACGAATCCGCATCTCGTTCTGGGAATTCGTCCGCGTGGGAATTGTAGTTACGTTGCTGACCACATTCGTGGCCGTCGCCATCTTGGCAGGCGAGCATCACTTATTCCCCGGACGATAACCGCGGCGGTGAACCCCAACGAAAACGCGCCCACTGCGGCGGCATAGTCGTGCACAGTGGACGCGCGATGAAAACTTCCGTCTAGTTTATTTACTTCTCTGCTCGCATTCGGAAATCTACTTCTTCGCTTGCGCGAAATTCTCCGCCACCTGCGCCCAGTTCACCACATTCCAGAAAGCCTCGATGTATTCCGGCCGGCGGTTCTGATACTTCAGGTAGTACGCGTGTTCCCACACGTCCAGCCCTAAGAATGCTTTTCCTCCGTCGATAATCGGATTGTCCTGATTGGCGGACGATTCGATGGTCAGCTTGCCGCCCTTAAATAGAAGCCAAGCCCATCCCGAGCCAAATCTTGTGGTTGCCGCCTGGTTGAATTTGGTTTTGAAGTCGTTGAAGCTGCCGAACGCGCTGCTGATCGCGCCCGCCAAGTCGCCGCTCGGCTCGCCTCCGCCGCCCTTTTTCATGATCTTCCAGAACATGGAGTGGTTCATGTGCCCACCGCCATTATTGCGCACGGCGGTGCGGATGTTCTCGGGCACTTTGTCAATTTGCGCGAGTAATTGCTCGACCGTCAGGCTTTGCAGGTCAGCGTGCCCTTCGAGCGCTTTGTTCAGGTTGTTCACGTACGCCCCGTGGTGCTTGTCGTGATGGATTTCCATGGTCTTCGCGTCGATATACGGCTCTAGGGCGTCGAACGAGTAGGGTAGTGGCGGCAGCGTGTGCGTCATTTGCGGAGCGGCTCCTTGTGCGGAATGTCCAGTCGATGGCATTAGATTCGACCTCCTGTATTACACTTCCATCAGCGTGATTATACGCTTGGGCAGCCAACTAAGCGGGGTTCGCTTGAAATTTCCAAAATTAACGGGGGAGGGCCTGAATGCCGGCCACTGAGCACGTCGAAAAGCACTTTACCGCCACCGCAGCGGTTCGCGACGTAGTCATCGGAATGTCCGACGGCTTGACGGTCCCCTTCGCGCTAGCCGCCGGGCTGACCAGTGCGGCTACGGCGCTTGCCCGCGGTACAGGAATAATCGTCACGGCCGGGCTCGCGGAAATCGCGGCGGGTTCGATTGCCATGGGCCTCGGCGGCTATTTGGCGGCTAAGACGGATTCAGAGCACTACGCTTCCGAACTCAATCGCGAATATCGGGAGACCGTCGAGCTTCCGGACGTGGAAATTGAGGAAGTGGCAAAAGTGTTTCGCGAGTACGGCCTCACCCAAGAGCAAATGAACCCGGTCGTTGACGCCATCACCGGGAATCAAAAACGCTGGGTGGATTTCATGATGCGTTTTGAGCTGGGGCTGGAGGCGCCTGATCCCGCTCGTGCTGGCCGCAGCGCCGCAACCATCGCGGCATCGTACGTTATCGGCGGCCTCGTACCTCTCGCGCCTTATATTCTGATGAATCGGGTCTTTCCTGCGCTGTGGGCGTCCGTTGGTGTCACGCTCCTCGCACTTTTCGTATTCGGTGCTATCAAGGGCCACTACACCGGAGTGGACCCACTCCGCGGCGGCCTGCAGACGGTGCTCGTAGGCGGCGTGGCTGCGGCGGCGGCATTCTTCATTGCGCACCTCGTGGTTTAAGCTGGTGGCTCCGCATCTCCCCATCTGGAGATGTCTTTTGCGGCAAAGGCCGCAACCTTACGACCCTCACTGCATCTATCAGTTCTGCCGGGCATCTATAATTGGTGGGCGCGCAGCAATTCGCCAGGGTGCTCGGGGCTGCGCAACAAGATTTGCCGCCAATGTCTTATTGGTCCTCAATACGAACGGATATGCATGCGAGGTCTGGCGCATGGAGTTCCGGCACACGAATTTCCGCGAGCTACGTCTAAATACATGTTCCCACCCCAAGCTGGCGGAGGCCGCGGGGTATAGAAGGAGAGAGATTCCATGAAAAGTCCGAACCTGCATATACCCCGATGGGTCGCCACGGTTGCGGTGGTTGCGGCTCTGATTTGCGGCGGAGTTCTTGCGATAACGTTGCGAGATTGGTCTAACCACGAAGTGTACGGCGCCCCGGAAGCGGGCATTACGGTAGCCAAGGACGGCCCGCCAGTTTCCCTTGGCAGTTTTAAGAACGGCTTTGCCTCCGTGCTAAAGCCCGCCCTTCCCGCCGTCGTGAATATCCATTCGTCGAAGGTCGTGAAGCAGCGCGGTAGCGAGATGCCGTTCTTCGGCAATCCTTTCTTCCAGCAGTTCTTCGGCAATCAGAATCCATTGACCATGCCCCAAGATTCGCAGCGGGAAGAGAGCCTTGGTTCCGGAGTTATCCTGGCGCCGGACGGAATCATTCTTACTAACGACCACGTTGTGGATGGCGCCTCAGATATCAAAGTGATGCTTTACGACAAGAAGGAATACAACGCCAAATTGATTGGTGCCGATAAGGTATCGGATATCGCCGTGCTCAAGATCGACGCGACAGACCTTCCGGTGCTTCCCCTGGGCGATTCCGCCAGATTGCAGGTGGGCGATATTATTTTCGCAATTGGAGAGCCTTTCGGACTTCGGGGCACGGCCACGATGGGAATCGTCAGCGCCACGGGACGTGGCAATCAAGGCATCGAGCAGATCGGAAATTTCATCCAGACGGATGCCGCTATCAATCCCGGCAATTCCGGTGGCGCAATGATCAATCTCCACGGTGATCTGGTTGGCATCAACACCGCGATCGCTACGGGCGGCGGATCCGAGGGGAACATCGGAATCGGATTCGCGATACCGATCGATTACGCCCGCTCGATCATGGACCAAATTCTAGCGCATGGAAAAGTTACTCGGGGGTATCTCGGTGTGATCATTGGTGATGTGACGCCCGATCTTGCGAAAGAATTTTCCTACTATGGCTCGAACGGCGCCCTGATCAATGATGTTGAATCCGGCACGCCGGGCGCGAAAGCAGGCCTGAAGCGCGGCGACATCATCAGTGCCGTGAATGGCCAAGCGGTAACCGGATCCAATGAGCTGCAATTGAAAATCTCATCGATGCCGCCCGATACGACTGCGAAGCTTTCCGTCTGGCGCGATGGCAAGACTCTAGCTATCCCGGTCACACTGGGGACGCGGCCAGCGAATCCTGGGCAAGCCAACAACAACAGCAGCAACAACAGCCAAGGCGAGCAGGGCCCAGGCGTCATGAAGGGCGTGCAAGTGGAAACGCTCACGCCGGAGATCACTCAGCAGCTCAATCTCCCCTCCAGTACCCACGGCGTGGTTGTGGACTCGGTGGATCCCAGCAGCAATGCAGCTGCCGTTGGCGTCCAGCGTGGCGACGTGATTCAGGAGGTGAATCGCAAGCCCGTCGACAATGTCCAGCAATACCAACAGGCACTGTCGTCCGCGGGCAACCAGTCGGTGATGCTGCTCATCAATCACCAAGGTACCACCAACTACGTGGTCGTTCAGCCGCAGTAGTTGGTTAAATGTCTGCACGGAAGCGGAGCATGGTCCCGTCCCCCGGCCTCCATGCTCCGCTTTCGAGTCGTTACAGGGCGAGGCTTGGATTCAGATCTCCCCTGACCTGAAGTTCTCGGATGTTTGGCGTCCTGGCGGTCGTCGATCGGCTCGCGCCACGAACGGTCGATTTGTGGCATCCAAGACGTTGAGCGCCGCGATTGCCCCGCGGCGCGGAATGAGTGCGTTGCGGTACCCAGTCTGCCGCCGTTTCAGGTGTCGCTTTCAGCACGACTGGGAATAGAATAGTACTTGCGATCTATTCACCCCGGCCCGCGGGTCTATTACTCAATACCGTGCGCTACTTTTGTCTAAACCGACGCTAGCGAATGGCCGAGAAGGCCCTATGGGGTGATTGTATGGTGTCGAGTAAAAATCCGAGCGTATTCACGGGGACGTTGCTCCCTCAGGGTGAAAAGCGATGGACTTCGTTCGGAGCGGGTCTGGGTTTAGAGTGCCTTGCGCTCGCGCTCCTGATATTGATTCCGTTGCTCATGCCTCAAAAGTTCGAGCTCGCTCAGCATGATTGGGTTACTCCGCTTGAGGTGCCGGTCGTCCGCCCATGGAAGCCGCAGCCGAAGCCGAAACCTGTGGTCGTAAAGCGCGAGATTGTGAAAGAAGTGGTTCAGCCTACACCCGTCGTAGTGGCCAAGCCCAAAATCTACGATCCGGTATTCAAGACGCCAGTGGCAAAAGTCGCCTTGCGTCACGTAGATCCCGCCCCTGAAATTGCGCGGGTGCTGCCGGATCCCAAGGTTTCCCTGGGCAGTTCGGCGATTCCCAAACTACGCGTCCCGGTGCAAACCGGCGGATTCGGGGATCCGAACGGCGTGCCTGATAATGGCAAGCGTGATCGCAATCCCAATATCGCTCTGCAAGGTTCCTTCGATATGCCCGCTGGACCCGGCTTAGGAAATGGAAATGGCGGAAAGCATGGGGCTCGCGGAACCGTCGCCAGCGCTGGTTTTGGCAATGGCGTGGCCGTGGGCAGCGCGGGCGGCCCGCGTGGCAGCGTGGAGCAAGGCGGCTTCGGGAGCGAACTAGCCTCGGCCGCTCCCCGGGTAAGGCAGGTCGCCGAATCCAATACCAAGCCTGTGGTGATTCTCTCCGTGCCGCGTCCGGTTTATACTGCTGAAGGTCGCAACAACAAGATTCAGGGCGTCGTGCTGCTGCAGGTGATTTTCACAGCTACGGGGCAGGTGAAGGTAGAACGCGTTGTGAAAGGCTTGGGCTACGGTTTGGATCAAGCCGCCGAAGACGCTGCGCGCCAGATCCGATTTAATCCGGCCACTCGGGGCGGAGAGCCCGTCGATTTCAGCGCGATCGCTCGCATCGTATTTGAACTGGCGTACTGAAGGGGGTCATGGGGAATGCGCTATTCGATATCGTTGTCTCTCGCGGTGCTCTTGGGGGCCGCGTTCGCGAGCGGTGCTGCGGCTCAAGCGCAGCCCGCGCAAGATCAGTCTCAGCCGCAGGCTGAGGCTTCTTCTTCCGCGCCCGTGTCGTCCGTAAGTGACGCGATCAATCGGATCATTGCGCGCGAGCACCAGGAAGTAGGAATCATCCGCCGCTACGATCCGGTCATCGAAACCTACATCCAGGAGATGAAGCCCGACAAGGAATTCGGCGTCGTCCCCGTTCGCGACGACTATTTCCTGGGGCAGGCCGACCTCGCGCAGGGCGTGGTCGATCAAAACATGCTCGGCCAGGACCGCAAAAGCCTCCTGCAGCAACTGAACCCGCTCTCGCACGTCGTAAGTTTCTTCTCCTACGGCGGCTTCGATCCTGCCGGCTTTCTCCAGATGATCTATTTGGATCCGAACGACTTCGACACCGCCCACTATCATTTCGAATACGTCGGGAAGGATTTCCTGGGTTCCGTCCGATGCTACGTATTTGATCTGACCCCGCTTCCAAAATCCGGCCGCGGCCGCTTCAAGGGCCGCATCTGGGTGGAAGATCAGGATTTCACGATTATCCGATTCAACGGCGGCTATACGCCCACGAAAGGCATCAACGGATACGGACTGCACTTCGACAGCTGGCGTCTTAACGTCCAGGCCAACCTCTGGCTTCCGGCTTATGTTTATAGCCAGGAATCGAGTTTGCGCGATGTGCTGGGAAGCCACATTCATTTCAAGGCACAGACGCGCTTGTGGGGCTACGACCTGAAAAACGCCAACCACGAGCAGGAATTCAGCCAGCTCACCATCGAATCACCGGACGCCATACAGGACCAGAATACGGGCGTGCAGGATCGTTCTCCCGTCGAGGAAGAGCGCCAGTGGCAGCGGCACGCTGAGCAGAATGTTCTAGATCGCCTGCAACGGGACGGTCTACTCGCCCCGCCCAGCCCGGTCGATAAAGTCCTCGATACCGAGGTGAACAACATCGAGGTGACCAACAATCTCGACATCGAGCCCGAAGTTCACTGTCGGGTGCTGCTCACCAGCACGCTCGAGTCTTTCGCCATTGGCCACACGATCGTCCTCAGCCGCGGCTTGATTGACGTGCTTCCCGACGAAGACAGCTTGGCCGCCGTGCTTGCCCAGGATCTCGCCGATTTGATGGTAACGAAGCCTTCTACCGATCAGTACGGCTTCAACGATACGACGGACGTCTCCAGCATCCAGGCGCTCAAGCAGTTTAGTTTCCGCGATACGCCCGAAGACGTCGCGGCCGCAGGTCAAAAAGCTGTCCAGCTTCTCAAAAATTATCCATCCAAGGACAAGCTCGCTGGAGCGGCATTGTTCTTCAAGCAATTGAGCGACGAGCGCGCCGCCCTCCCGGCGCTGATCGATCCGCGCATCGGCAATGGCGTGTATATCGATCCGGCGCTAATCACTGGAGGTCCGGCGCTGAAGCCTACGAACATCGACCAGATCTCTGCTTTGCCTCTGGGCGCTCGCGTCAAGATGAATCCCTGGAGTGACGTCGTCCAGATGCTCAACGCCAAACCCGTGCCACTCTATTCCGCTCGGGAAAAAATGCCGTTTGAGATCACTCCCTTTTACCCGTTCTTGAGCCGCTACGAGAAGCCTGCCGCTGCTGCAGGGAACCCGGCGGCTTCGGCGGCCAACGCGGCTCCGAGGCCTGCGCCTCCGGCGCCTGCTGCGCAACCTCCGGCAGCACAATCTCAGCCGCAGTAGCGTCAGCAGAGCCGCGCCGATTTCTAGATCGGACGCTGCACACGCGGTCCATGCCGCCGCGAGATTGTCGACTAGATTGCGGCGCGGAAACCTCGCCGCGCCATCTCTGTGCTGAGTCCATAGGCCACGTGAGCCGCCAACCCGTACAAATGGCTGGAAAGCCGCGATTCCGATGGCTCTCCCGAAAGTCCTAACGCCGGAACCGCAATTTCGTCGGCGATTGTAAACAAGGCGGCGCCGAATATGAGGCTAGGAACGAAGCCTCCCGAAACACCGGCCAGTTCGGTAACAGTCCCGTACATCGCTCCTTGCAGAGTGCCGAACGCGTAATGGACCAGCGGGCCGGCCCTTTTCTTTTGCTGGTGCGAGAGTTGGTGTCCCGCTAGTGCTGCGATCTTCCCCGCTGCTTTCATCGTAGCGTCTTCACTCTCCGTCTCGGGCTGCGTTTTACGGTCTTTCTGCCGCCTCCCGCCCGCGCCGTTCCTCGCGAGATTCTTCGACGCGTTCGTCCACCCTTTTTGAAATTCCGTCATCACGATCGTCCCGATCAGGCCTCCGATCGTTCCCGCGAGCAGTCCCTTCCCCCAGTTGCGTTCGTGTTGCCGCATGGCACTCTCCTTTGAGCAAATGAGCAGATCGCGTGGCAAACAATCACGCTTCGAAAATGCTCGTGGCCAGACTACGGCAAGCACGACCGAAAAGAGAATGCGGCCTATACCCTGATCTGCTCGATCGGTTTTTCGCTCCGAATCATGGACAGAGGTGTTCACCTTCGGGGCTTTACCTTTGGTATCCCCGCCCGGGCTGTGCTTTTTCGCAACGGCAGTTCGCCGCGAGCATCGAATCAGTCAGGAGGGTCGTAGTGGTTGTTCAGGCAGCAGGCAGATTTCTAACGTCGCCGCTCCTTGAAACGGAGCCGTGCGGCAACTCTCCCAGGCGAATCGCGGTACCCACGACATTGTGTTTTTATTTAGGAGGCAGATATGGCAGATTTCACTGAACCTGTTCGGTCGTACGGAAATATTACGGAGAACGTAAACTTTTTCAGCCGTCCCAATTGGGGCGCCATCTGGGCCGGTATGTTCGCATTCCTTGCGATCTGGGCTGTTTTTGGCACGCTCGGCGTAGGAGTGTTCGCCAGCGCCGCCGACGCCAATGCAAGCCAGCCGGTGTTGGGCATGGGCGTTGGACTCGGTGCTTGGTTTGCCATTTTGACCATCGTGGCGTTTTTCGTCGCGGGACGGATCACTGGAGGGCTCGCACGCACAGACGCTTCTCGAGACGGAGCGGTCTATGGTTTGGTGATGTTCGGAGTATCTGTTAGCGCGTTCCTATTGCTCGTGCTCATCGGCGGTTTCGCGACGGGAGCCACGATCATTCATGGAACGGCTCACGACGCCGCCGTTCTCGGCGACTTCTCTTTCCTGGGATGGACTACTTTCGTAGGCCTGTTCCTTGGTTGGATCGCCGCTATGGCCGGTGCCGCCACTGCGCACAAAGCGCTGCCGCGACCGAGCGGTGCCGCGCAGCCGCAAGTTCGCCACGCCTAATTTAATTAGAACTTCGCAGCTGGAGTCGGGGCCGCTGGGCCCCGGCTCTTCGCCGCGCCCACGTCCAACTCCTCGGACTGCACTTTCGAGATCAACCCAGTATCCGGCTCAGGCGCGGTTCAGCACTTTGTCCAGCATGCGGCGAGAATCGCCGTAGGGATCGTCGACCGCGCGGCATTGGTCATTCAGGATCATCACCGCTCTTTTCGAATCGTCAAAAGCAGGCCAGTGCGGGAGACCCGCGTGATTCGGGTTTCCGGTGCGCGCAAACGCCGTCCAGGCGCCGCTGATCTTTGAGGCCAGAGCGTAACGATCCTGCCCGGTGCCAGTCATCGACTGGCACTTGTCCACGATGTCGAACACAAATGGTATTTCCAGCGTGTGGAAGGTCCGCAATTTTCCGTCGCGTACCGGCGATCTCCACGTGAAATAGTATTGGTAGACCGGCGCTCCATGTTGCGCCGCCTTGCGGTCCGCCTCGATCAACACGCCTTGGCGGAACGTGGCGTCCGAGGCGATGATCAGGTACAGATCGGTATTGCTCGCCTTTGGCCGGCCCTTTCGATACACAGCGATCAATTCGTCCACTTTTGCATCGTCCGCGCCCCGCAAGATTTGTTTCACGTGCGAGTGCAGGCTCGAATCGTCGATTGGATCGAGTATCTGATGCGGGAAGAATGTGACTTCCGTCTCGACGGTACCGATAAGCAGCGGAATGTTTGTCGAAATCGCAGGCGCGGTGGGATTAAACGGATCACTTGGCAACGTGGTCCCGTCCACAACCGGCGCCATCGCCAGCGATCCGGAGCCTGGCATCCCATTGCCGGACATCTCGCCCATCAACGTCAACAACTGCTGCATCGGCACTTGTTGTAGTTTCGCAACGTCGCTCGATTGCAGGCCCAACTTCTGCATCAAAGCTTCCGCCGATTTGGTCGCGCGGTCGCGAGGCAGGCCCGTCACATCCGCTCCGCTCTCCACAATCGCGCGGTGAAACAGCCCGTGCGCCGGAGGCATGGCCATTAGCGTACTTACTTTGCCTCCGCCGCCCGATTGACCAAAGATCGTGACGTTGCCGGGATCGCCGCCAAACGCGGCGATGTTGTCGCACACCCATTCGAGCGCGGCGACGATGTCCAGCATGCCAGCATTGCTGGCCTGCGCGAACTGTTCGCCGCCGATTCCCGCCAAATACGTGAAGCCGAATACGCCCAGACGGTGATTGAGCGTCACCGCCACCACGTCGTGTTTCCGCGCCAACTCGATCCCGTCATAGCAAGTGAATGCGCCCGACCCCGTGGTGTAACCGCCGCCGTGCAGCCAGACCATCACCGCGCGCTTGTGGACGCTGCCCAGCCCGGCCGTCCAGATGTTCAAGCATAGGCAGTCCTCGCTCATCGGACCGCCAGGGTCCATAACTTCTACTTCCGGAGGAACGACGCCGCGAAATTGGCTGTCGAGTTGTGGAGCGCGCGGCCCGAATTCCACCGCGTCTCGCACACCCTGCCACGACTCGGGCTTGCGCGGCGGCATAAATCGCCCTGCGCCGTCCGTTGGAGCGCCGTAGCGCACGCCCTTGAACACGTGTGCTCCCCGGACTCTCGTGCCGCGAATTTTGCCTGCGGCGGTTTCAACCACCTCGCCCGCCGAGCCTTTTGGCTCAGCGGCCAGCGCATTGATTTTGCCGCTCATTACAAGGCCCGCGGCCAATGTTCCGAAGCCCATGAACGATCGCCTGTCCATAATCGCGCCTCCCAACTACCCGCACCGATTGCGCCACAACTTATCACCGCTTGCATCAGCACCCTTCAAGGGATTAATGCTACGCAGCCCGACCCCAAAGTTTCTCCGAGGCGATTCTCGCGCCTTCGGCCAGCGCCCGGAATTTCATCCAGGCAAACGCCGGAAACACCGGCCCGAATCCCGCGAACGTCCCGAATCCGCAATCGCTCCCAGCCATGATGCGGTCGCGGCCAACCACATCGGCATATCGCAGCAACCGCTGGGCCACCACTTCAGGATGTTCCACGTAGTTGATGCTCGACGCGATCACCCCGGGAACTAAGACCTTGTCCTCCGGAAGCTTAATCCTGGTCCACGCTTCCCATTCATGCTCGTGACGCGGATTCGCGCCTTCTACCAGCAGCGCCATCGGTTTCGCCTTGATCACGATGGGGAAAATTTTCGTGCACGACATGTCGTTCACGTGCGACCCCTCGTAATTCCCCCAGCATACGTGCATCCGTACGCGGTCGGCCGGCACGTTCGCGAGCGCGTGATTAAGCGCTTCCACCTGCAGCTCCGCGTAACGCAAAAACTCCTCATCGCTTAAGGTCTTGAACCGCGAGTGCCGCCCCATCGCCAGGTCCGGACAGTCCAGCTGAAGCAGTAAGCCCGATTTCACGATCATCTCGTACTCTTCGCGCATCGCATTGGCGAGCGCCTCCAAGTACGCCTCGTGCGACGGATAATATTCGTTGGGTTGAAAGACAGCGATGGTCCCTGGTGAAACGGCGTTCATAAAGCCCTCGCCCACCTTGGCCTTTGCCATCGCTTCCTTCATGTGCGCGATGTCTTTTTCAACAGGCGCGAGGTCCCGCACCTTGATCGGCCCTTTGCACACCGGCCTGCGATACGTCGCCGATGCTCCCATCTTTACCAGCCGATCGCGATACTCCGGAAAGTCATCCAAGTCCTGCGGCGTAGGGCGCGCCGAATCGCCTTCGAACCCCGTCAGCCGGTGGCGGATGTAGGTGGCGTAACTAATCTTACTCATTTCGCCGTCGCTCGCGATGTCGATGCCCGCTTCGCGCTGCCGGTTCACCACGTCGGTCACCGCTCGGCGCATCACCTCGTCGAATCGCGCCTCGTCGTAATCTTCTCCGCGATCCTGCTCGAAGAGCAGGTCCACAACTTCCTGCGGGCGCGGCAGGCTGCCTACGTGCGTGGTTAGAATGCGGTCTGTGCTGCGCTTCATCGGGGCCCCTTCAAGGCGGTTATCGCTATTTCAGTGCGGGTCAGAAAATACCCCTGTAACAGTCCGCGTTGCAATCGAATTGTGAAACCGCGTCACAGGCAGATCTGGTGTAGCCCCGCCGCGCTCGGTGGTGTACTGGATGCTGATGTATACTCCGTGCATGGAAGCGCCAAATTTTGAATTCAACATGAGCCGCCTCGAGCGAGTGGTCGCCGGGCCCGGCAAAGTTTCCGAGCTCGGCGCCGAACTTGAGCGCCGCGGCCTGCACCGCGCTATTGTCGTCACCGGAAAGACTCTCGGCTCGTCGCCGCTGCTTGAAAAAGTCACCAGCGCGATCGGCGTGCGCTGCGTCGGTGTGTTTCGTGGAGCGAAGCAGCACGTCCCGTGGAGCTCAGTTCACCAGCTGCGAACCGAAATCGAGCGCCTCAATGCCGACTCGCTGATCAGCTTCGGCGGCGGCAGCCCCATCGATACATGCAAAGTGGCCAGCCACGCGTTTCTCCCCTCGCGCGAACTGATTCACATCGCCGTGCCCACCACGCTTTCGGCCGGAGAATATACGCATGCCGGTGGCGTGACCGACGAAAACACTCTGGTGAAATCCGGTGTCTCTGATCCGCGCCTGCAAGCCCGCACCATCTTCAACGATCCGGAGCTCACTCTCGAAACGCCCACTTGGCTCTGGGTTGCCACTGGCATGCGATCGCTCGACCACGCCATCGAATCCATCTACGCCATTCGTCATCATTTGCTGAGCGACACACTGGCCAGCAAGGCCATCTCCTTGCTCCGCGAGCATCTACTTGGCTCCATCGGCGGCGCTCGCGAGGATCAAATCGCGCACCGGGGATACTGCCAGATGGCTGCGTGGTTTTCGATCTTCGGCGCCATGAACACGCGCTTCAGCATTTCGCATCTGCTTGGCCATCAGATTGGCCCGCGCTGGAATGTCCCGCACGGCATCACCTCGTGCATCACCCTTCCGCACGCCATGCGCTTCATGGCCGGCATCGCACCAGAACGTTTCGGACCCATCGCCGCCGGGTTCGATTTGCCCTTTGAGCCGACGAAAGCCAACGCGGCGGCGCTGGCGTGCGCGGAAGCTGCGGCGAATTTCATCGCCCAATTCGACGTGCCGCACACCTTGAAAGACGCTGGCGTGCCTCGCGGCGAGCTTCATGACATCGTTGGCCCAGTCGCTCACGAACTTGAGCGCTCCGGAACCGTCGATCGCCCGGTCACCGAAAACGAAATTCAGTCTCTGCTGGATGCCGCGTATTGAGGGAGTTCCGTCCCGGTTGCGAAACCGATCAAGCTTCTGCAGCCGGGACGAAAGTGGGAAAAACTAATTCTTAGGTTTGTCGCCGCCAATGAAAACCGCGCTGGTGCGCCTCGATGCCTGCGAGCCGCCCGCTGGCTGTTCCGCCGTGCTTGCGGCAGCGTTCGCCGGAGCCGGTGCGTTTACCGGCACTTTCCGTGCGCCCTTCGGCAGGTTGCCCTCCGGGACAGTGATCGGCTCAAGCATAGCCTGGACTTCGGCGCGTCGCGATTCGAACCACGGAGGCAGCAGCAAGCTCGTTCCCAATTGATCGGCCGGCTCGTCGACTGAAAACCCCCCGGGCACGTTCGCCGCGCATTCCACCAAAATGCCGCCAGGGCACCGGCAGTACACCGAATGGAAATACATCCTGTCTTTGATCTCCGATGCATCCGTGTAACCCAGCTCGTCGTAAATGCCCTTTTGCTCGGCGAGTTTCTCATCACTTTCCACTTCCAGCGCCAGGTGATGCGCCGTTCCCGCGCCGAAAATCCAGCTGCCCGCCGGCCGGTCCGGTTCGTGCAGCAGCGTCACAGTCTTCGCCGCGCCTCCCTCGCCAATTTCGAATCGGTGATACGGCCCTTCTGCCCCCGTCTTGCGGAATCCGAGCGCATCGACGAAAAAGCGCTCCGTCTCCGGAATCTCTCGCACGGAAAGCACCGGCCCGTGGAATCCACGCGTCGTCACATCGCTGGTCACATCCTTTGTCGTCCAGCCCTTGCGCTTATCCGAATCGTCCTCCAGCACTTCCAGTTGGATTCCCGAGGGATGATTGAAGCGCACGAATTTCTGCCCGAACCGCTCCTGAATGCCGAAGTGCTTCGCGTTTTGCCTTGTCAAATGCTCCGTCCAAAATTTCAGCGAACCCTTCGGAACTGCGTACGCCGTGGACTGGATTTGCCCTGACCCAGGCTTGCCCTTCACCCGGTTGTACGGAAACGTGGTGTACACCGATCCAGGTTCGGCGTTCGCATTCGCATAGTACAAGTGATAGTGAGCGTAGCGGCCGTCAAACAGCACCGTCTGCTTGATCAACCGCTGTCCGAAAACCTGCGTCTGAAAATCGATGTCTTCCTGCGCCCCGGCCACGCACACTGTGATGTGATGGATTCCCTTTACAAGCGACATGTCCTTACCTCCGCCGTCAGTCCAGTTCCTGCGATTGTGGTTCGTTTGTCCCCGGAGAGCGCCGCGGTTTCCCACGCGTTTCTCCGACCCCGCCGTCCGGAGCCCGGCCACCTGCGGCGGATTCTATCCACATACCCTCGCGTTTCGCAAGCCGTACCAGGCACACTGGAGCTCCAGCCCATCCGCAAAAAAAGAATATCAAAATAGGTGCCCCCTCAACCCGCTTTTGTGGTACAAAGCGCCGTCTGCAGCGTGAGAGTGCCGCCATCATAGTTTTGGGGGCCTCGTATGGGCACCTTTCGAGCGAAGAAATCGGTGCTATTCCCGCTCGTGTTGTTAGCCATGGTCGTGATCGGAATTCGGCCGGCGTTGGCGCAGGATGATCCATCCGGCGAATGGTCGCCGCGCTTTCACGAGGATTTTGCGGAGCGCATCCCCGGCCCCGAAATCGGCGATTATCTCGGCTTGCCGATCAACCCGGCTGCGCGACTGCGCGGCGATAGCTGGGATGCAACTTTGCTCGAGCTTCCTGAAAATCAGTGCCGCGCTCACGGCGCTGATTACAACTGGCGCGGTCCATCTATGATTCGTATCTGGAAACAATTCGATCGTGCGACGCAGAAAGTGATTGCGTACCACGTCTACACCACCACCTACAATCAATACCGCACTGTTTGGATGGACGGCCGCGCGCGCCCGCCCGCTTGGGCGCCTCATACCTGGGCTGGCTTCTCTACTGGCAAATGGGACGGCGACAATCTCGTAATCACCACCGATCATCTGAAAGAAAACTGGATCCGTCGCAATGGAATCGACCGCAGCGACCAGGCCGTGGTAAGCACGCATCTCCTCCGCCACGGCAATTACCTTACCGTCGCCGTGATCACCTACGATCCCGTCTATGAGACGCAGCCATTCATTCGCACCACCGATTTCGTCCTCGATCTTCAGCAGCAAATCACGCCCTGGCCCTGCGAGTCCGTCGACGAAGTCGACCGGCCCGAAGGCTACGTGCCCAATCATCTTCCCGGCAAGAATCCATTCCTCGACGAGTTTCCGGCGAAGTACGGCATCCCGCCGCAGGCCGCTCGCGGCGGCGCCGATACCATGTACCCCGAATATCAGCTCGATATGAAACACATGAAACTTCTGCCGCGCCCGGCGAAGAAGGCGGAAAACCAATGACCCGAGTCGCACAGAGGCCGGAAATTCGCAAATCCGTCAATCGTACATGGCACTGCTCCCTCATTGCCGCGGCGCTCGCTTTGGCAATTTGTCTGTGGCCCAAGCTCGCCCGCGCGCAATTCGGTGATTTCGCCCCCCAAGGTCAGGTGCACATCTTGCACGTTCAGGGCAACGTGTACATGCTCGTCGGCGCTGGCGCAAACATCACCGTGCAGGCAGGCGACGACGGTGTGCTGCTCGTTGATACCGGCAACGCTGAAATGAGCCAGCAGGTTCTGGCGGCCATCCGCTCGATCTCCGATAAGCCTATCCGATACATTATCAATACCAGCGCCGATCCGGATCATACCGGCGGTAACTTGGTGATCGCCGCGGCCGGCAGCACCATCGCTGGCGGCAATGTTGTCGGCAACATCGGCGCCAGTGCCGGGGACCAAGCTGCGGTCATTGCTTCTCAATCAGTTCTCGATCGCATGAGCGCTCCCACAGGCGAAAAAGCGCCCACCCCGCAGGGAGCGTGGCCCACCGATACGTTCACAACGGACGAAAAGAAGTTGTACTTCAATGGCGAGCCTATCGAGATCATTCACGTTCCCAACGGCCACAGCGACGGCGATAGCATGGTCTTCTTCCACAAATCCGATGTGGTCACGGCCGGCGATATTTTCGTCACCACTACCTATCCTGTCGTCGAACTCGATAAGGGCGGCAGCATCAACGGCCTGATTGCCGGACTCAATCGCATCATCGCGCTCACCACGCCGATCGCTATGCAGGAGGGCGGCACCATGGTGATTCCCGGCCACGGACGCGTTTGCGACCAGTCGGATGTGAAGTTCTATCAGGAGATGGTCACCATCATCCGCGACCGCGTGCAAGACGCGATTAAACGGGGGCTGACTCTTCAGCAGGTTGAGGCCGCGAATCTGACGCTCGATTACGATCCGCGTTACGGAGCCGTGGAAGGCCCGTGGACCACGAAGATGTTCGTTGATTCTGTGTACAAAAGCCTCAGCCAGAAACCCAAGGCAACAAACTCGCCCTGACGAGACTTACGCGGCTTCAGTGTTGTATCGTTGTGGGCGAGTAGGACCCTAGCAGGAGGAATGCCATGAAATACAAGTTCGCCGCACTATTCGTTGCCGTGGCGGTCCTCGCCACTGGCATAGCTTACGCACATCACTCGTTTGCGGCCACGTATTACGTGGATCGCGAAATCACGATTAAGGGCACCATTACTCAGTTTTTCTATCGCAATCCGCACTCGTTCATAAAGATCCAAGCGCCGGATGATAAGGGCCAGATGCAAACTTGGTCCATCGAATGGGGTGGCGGCGCTCAACTCACGCACGACCACGTCTCGCGCGACACGCTCCGGCCCGGCGACGTGGTGATAGCCAGCGGAAATCCGGGGCGCGATGCCGATGAACATCGCATTCGTCTGCATAAGATCGTTCGGCCGTCGGACGGCTGGAAGTGGGAAGGCGTAATCATGTAGTGCTTCCTGCGCCGGCTCTAAAGGCGGCGAGGAGGTTTGGCGTCCGCGGAAGGATCGAGGACGGCTGGCGCATTGTCGCGGCCTGTCGCCCGACCGGTGGAAGGGGAAAAGAATGGACATCGGAGCTTGCTTGAGGCGTACTCTGCCGTTTTGTCTAGCTGTGGCGGCGTTTTCGATGGTCCTTCCCGTTCGCACCAGCGCTCAATTTGGGTACCCACCTCCAGCCCGGCCCGTCAATCCCCGCCAAATCGCGCCACAGGATTTTACCGGCTATTGGGTATCCCTCGTCACTGAAGACTGGCGCTGGCGCATGATTACTCCGGACAAGGGCGATTACTCCAGCGTTCCACTCAACTCTGTCGGCAAGGCCGTCGCCGACACTTGGGATCCCGCCAAAGACATTGCCGCGGGCGAACAGTGCAAATCGTACGGGGCCCCTGCGCTGATGCGCGTCCCCACGCGACTGCACATCACTTGGGTCGATGACAACACTCTTCGCGTCGATACCGACGCTGGCACGCAAACTCGCCTGTTCCATTTCAACGCCTCGCCGCCCGCGAATTTTCAGCCTTCTTGGCAAGGCTATTCCGTGGCTTCGTGGGAAGGGCTGAAACAGGGTGGCAGGTTCCGTCTACCCACTACTACTCTGGGTGCTGGTGGCGCGCAGCCGCACGCGCCGGAAGGATATTTGAAAGTGCTGACCACGGATTTGCGGCCCGGCTATCTGCGCAAAAATGGCGTGCCTTACAGCGCCAATGCCACTGTGGAAGAATATTTCGACGGTTTCAAGGAGCCCAACGGAGACACCTGGCTCGTGGTCACCACGATCGTCACCGATCCTCAGTACCTGACCCAACCCTTCATCACCAGCTCGCATTTCAAAAAGGAAGCCGACGGTTCAAAGTGGCATCCCACGCCCTGCGAAGCAAAATGACCCCCGACCCAATCGCCGCCCCTCAGGTCTCACAGGTCATCCAACTCAGGCCAAGGACGTGTAATGTTTTTGACTAGGTTCCTGACGTGGTTGGACGCCACAAATTTTAGCCAATGGATGCGCGGCTCGATCTGGGCCGAGCCAATTGTCGAAACCATCCACGTCCTCACGCTCACATTCTTCCTGGGATTCGCCGTGCTGCTCGATCTGCGGCTCCTCGGCATATGCATGCGCAAGCGCCCCGTCTCCGAAGTGCTCGATCAGTTCAACCCCTGCCTCTTTTGTGGATTCGCCATCATGATTATCAGCGGAGTGCTGCTGTTCTCCGGTGATCCACTGGATTTTTACAGCACGATGTTCTTCAAGGTCAAAATGATCTTGTTGGCGTTCGCCGGCCTGAACGTATTGATCTTCAACGCGACCATTCGTCGCAAGGTCGCTGAATGGGATTTAGCGGTCAGGACGCCGAAAGCGGCCAAGATCGCCGCCGTAATTTCCCTGGTGCTCTGGGCCGCCATCGTCGCGGCTGGCCGCGCCATTGCATACGCTATTCCACCGCCATAAGGAGATGAGTTCCGGTGCATCCCGAAAAATGGCTTCTAGTTTTCTGCCAATGGGCGCTCAATTCTCACTTCGGCCACGGCGTCCGTGATTCTGTCTGGCTGTTTCCGGCTATCGAAATTTGCCACCTGCTCGGTCTCGCCGTTCTTGGCGGCACGGTTTTGATTCTCAATTTCCGCCTGATGAATTTGCGCTTTCCCAACGAACCTGTCGCGGAGCTAGCGCACGACGTCGATCCGCTGATGATCGGCAGCATTTTTGTCATGCTCGCCTCCGGCTTTTTCCTGTTTTCCTCCGAAGCCGTGAAGATGTACGACAACGTGGCGTTTCATTACAAGATGGTCTTCCTGTTGCTGGCCATCGTTTACACCTTCACGATTTATCGCAAGGTGGTGATGTCCGCCGAAGGCCGCGTGCCGCTCTTCTGGCGTATTTCCGTAGCTTTACTTTCGCTCGCGCTCTGGGCCGGAGTCGGCCTCGCGGGTCGCGCCATCGGCTATGTGTGATGTTGCCGAAACTGCGGGAATGATGCCCAGTCACGATGGCAGGAAGGTGTCCCGTTAATGATCGTCGAAATCGCGCAAGCCGCTAACGACTCGCTGTCCCTCAACCCCATCAACCGTTGGGTGTGGGTTTTCCCTGTCGTCGAATCCATCCACATTTGCGGATTCACTTTGCTGGTGGGCACCATCGCCGTTCTCGACCTGCGCCTCTCCGATCTTTGCCTCACACGCCAATCGATCGCCCGTTTGGCCGGCGCCCTGGCCCCTTGGATTTATCTGGGTATCGCCATACAACTCGTCACCGGACCGTATCTTTTCTCATCGGCGCCCCACGATTACCTGCACAATCCTTCGTTTCGCTTGAAGATGATGTTTTTCGCGGCGGCCCTTCTATTCCACTTCACCGTGGTTCGCGGCGCCGCCAATAAATCGGACGCGCTCGCGCCCGGCTGGCGTCGCTTGGTTGCCTTCGTCTCTATCGCTCTCTGGATCGGCGTGATTTTCAGTGGCCTGAGTATCGGATTCTTTGCCGTCAACGATTGACGCACTTTGAAAGAACGAAGTGTTGAAAGGACTTCGCGATGTCGTTCCATGACGCAGCCCAGTGGCTCAGCAACACGAACCTGAGCACTACCCTCCGCGAAGATCCCTACCCATATCCCGTTCTCAGCGTCATCCACGTCTTCAGCATCGCGCTGTTTGGCGGCATGATCGCCATGGGCAACCTCCGCGTCCTCGGCTACGCCATGCGCGATGTTCCCGTCTCGAATATCATCGATCAATTCCGTCCGTGGAAATGGACTGGGTTCGCCATCCTGGCTGTCACCGGAGTGTTCCTTACGCTCTCCGAGCCGCTCGACTTATACAAAAATGTCTATTTCTGGATATCGCTGCTGCTGCTCGCCTTGGTAGGCCTGAACGCTTGGATTTTTCGTTACGGAATTTATCGCCGCGTCGCCGAGTGGGATACCGCCATTATTGCGCCCCATCCAGCACGCCGCTGGGCTTGGATTTCCATCGCGTTGTGGATCGCCCTTGTTTTCGCCGGCCGCGCTATCGCCTTCGGCTGATCCCGCTCCGCAGCGCATTTCAAGACACTGCTTTATGCCCGGGGAAAGATAGAGTCGTCTGTTCGAGAACAAGTTACGCGCTGCGGATAAACGTGACGATCTCGCCATTTGGCCAGGCAGCGCGCATCGAAGGCACGGAAAAAACGCTAAGCTTCCCACTGTTTACACTGGCGAGACTCCGACATCGCCACCTCGCCTGCGCTAAATGGGTCGTTTAGGGGGTCGGAGCCTTTTAGCTCCGACATAAAAATGGGATAGCGCGCAGCGCCTACCTTTGCGGCTGCCTAACCCGCCGCAAGTACTCGCATTTGTGGTGCGATCCTCAAGATCGCTAAACCGCGCCCTTCTTCATCTGTGCCTCAATGTATTCGGATTGCCGCAGCGCCAGCGCCACAATCGTCAGAGTCGGATTTTCGCCGCCGCTCGAAGGAAACTGGCTTCCATCGGACACGAATAGATTCTTCACATCGTGGCTCTGCCCGTACCGGTTCACTACTCCATCGCGCGCATTTTCCGCCATGCGCGCCGTTCCCATGTTGTGCGTTGAAGGGTATGGCGGCACTTTAACGATCTTCTTCGCGCCGATCGAATCGTAGAGCGCCGTTCCCTGCTTGTATCCGTGCTCGCGCATAGCCACATCGTTCGGATGATCGTCGAAGTGCACGTCCGGTATGGGCATGCCAAACTCATCATTCTTCTCCGGATGGACGGTAATCCGATTCGTCTCCTGCGCTAAATCCTCGCCGATCACCCACAACCCGGCCACGTTCGCGTAACGATCCAGCACCCAGGAGTGTTCTCGTCCCCAGCCGCCGGGAATCACGTTTTGTGCGAAGCTGGGCAGCCCCTGCGGCAGCAACTCCATTTGATATCCGCCCACAAATCCGCGTGAAGGATTGAGCCGCGCTTCATCCATCACGATTCCCGATTGCGCCGTTCCGCGGTACATGTGCACCGGCTTATCGAACACCGCAAACACCGTGCCCGTCGTATGCTTCATGTAATTTCGTCCTACTTGCCCGGACGAGTTCGCCAATCCCTGCGGAAACATACTTGAATGCGAATTCAGCAGCAGCCGCGGAGTCTCGATCGCGTTCGCCGCCACGCATACCACACGCGCCTTCTGCCGGTGCTGCATTCCCTTACGGTCCGCGTACACTACTCCGGTCACTTTGCCTGCCGCGTCGTGTTCGATGCGCAGCGCTTGCGACTCGGCGCGAATTTCCGCTTTGCCGGTGGCCTCCGCTCGCGGAATTTCCACGTACATCGTCGACCACTTAGCCTGAAACGTGCATCCTTGCACGCAAAACCCTGTCTGCTGGCACGAGGCCCGCCCATCGCGCGGCACCGAATTGATCGCCATCGTCGGCACGCGAAATTCCTTATAGCCGATCTTTTTCGCTCCCGCGAAAAGCACCTTGCCGTGATTGCTAACCGGCAGCAGCGGGATTCCGTGCCTCCCGGAAACGCTCATCTTGTCTTCGGCGCGATCGTAGTACGGCTCCATTTCCTCCAAATCGATTGGCCAGTCCATCAAGTTCGCGCCCGCTATATTTCCGTAGCGCGTCCGCGTCTTGAACTCGTGTTCTTGAAAACGCAACGCGACCGCGCCCCAGTGCACTGTAGTTCCGCCCACCAGCTTGCACGTCCACACCGGCAACGTCGGCGAAGTTTTCGCCACCGACCATGTGCCCGACGTCGTCCGCGGGTCCATCCACGTGAACAATCCAAACATCGCGATCTCGTCGTTCCTGATGTCGCTCATCTGCAAGCGCTTCCCCGCTTCCAGGACCACCACGGGAATGCCCTCTTGCGCCAGCTCGTTCGCCAGCACCCCGCCGCCCGCTCCCGAGCCGATAATCACCACCACCGACGAATCGTTCACATCAAATTTCGCGGCCATCGCTTTCCTCCGCCTTCATCACAACCAATCCAAATCGTTGAATCCGCGATGCAAATACCCGCCTTTCGCCGACGAAGGCCCTTGGTATCCGAAAATCGGCCAGAGCGCTGGCTGGTTGTACAGCGACACCACCGTCGTCCCATACACCTTCGCAAAAAACGGCCCGTGTTCGATCCGCTTGATTGCCTCTACGCGCACGTCCTCGTCCTTCACATCCGCGTACGTCTTGCCCGGCGCCGCCTTGACCAGCCTGTTCAGCCGCTCGATCCCGCCCGCCAGCAATTTCTTTGTGGACATATTTCGTCCAGCCTCATCGTTCAGCGGTTGGATGGCGTGCGCGTAATACGTCTCCGCGATTTGCGGATGTGGGAACAGGTCGCGCACGAATTGGAGCAACACGCGCGCTTGCACCGGCGTCAAAGTACGTAGCTCGATGGCCCACGCGCCATTCGGGTCCACCAACATGGTCGCACCGCCCACTGCCACCGTGACGATCGTCGCGGCTCCCACGGTCAAAAACCCGCGCCGTGAAACCCTCATTTCGCCTCCTTGTGACACCGTTTCAGCCGCGCCCGCGAGCCTGTTGATGCGCTTTCCCGGCTGCGTTTGCTACCATAGACGGCCGACAGTACGAGAACATACCACTACCACCAACGAGGGGAACATACCGATATGAACTACGGTTCAAAAATCGACTCACCTAACAAATCAAACCGCCTATCTCACGGAATAGTCTTTGCCGCCATTTTACTTGCCGGATTTTTCCTGGTGCATTCGCAACTTTCGTTGCGCTCCGTAAAAGCAGCCCCGGATACCACCGCACCAAAGACGACCGAGGACGGCGTCTACACCGCCGCGCAGGCCGCGCACGGGAAGGATTTGTACTCCCAGAATTGCTCCGCCTGCCATCTTGACGACATGAGCGGCAGCGGCGAAGCTCCTCCGCTTGCCGGCGAGGGCTTCACCGACAGCTGGGTCGGCCACAGCGTCAACGAGCTCGACCAAACCGTGCTCAACACCATGCCTCTCGATAACCCCGGCAGCCTCGATCCCAACGACACGGTGGCCATCGTTACCTATATCCTTCAGAAGAACGATTATCCAGCCGGTGCTGGCCCGCTGAAGAACGACCCGGCGGTACTGAAGAGCATCACTATCAGCAATAAAAAGTAACTCGCGTAGGCCGTATCGGCGCGGAGCGCCTGCTCCGCGCCCGCCGCCCGGTAACGAATTCGCCGGGCCTGTGTCGCGCTGGCCTTGTGTAGCGCCGGGCTTCACCCCCGGCACGCGAGCGGTGCCGCGACAGAGCGGTTTGCCCGCGCGTCGCTCACCTCGCCGAAAACGCCAGTAGCACATTCCCCGGCATTCCGCCGCCCACGTTCGCGTATCCCGAGCCCACGTACACCATTCCATTCACTACCACCGCTCCGGGCCCGCCCATAGACCCGCCCTTTGCTGCCACTCCATTCACCGCTTTAAAACTCCGCGCCGTGTTGAACTGCCAAATCACTTTTCCATCGGCCGTCGAAAGCGCGCGCAGGATGCCGTCCCATCCTCCGGTAAACACCGCTCCCGGAACCAGCGTCGCCGCCGCCGACTGCCCAAATCGCATTCCTGCCTTCGTGCGATTTTCTCCATTCGGCGTCTTCTTACCCAAATCGCTCAACGGCTCCAGCCGCACCCGCCACAAAAGTTTCCCGTCCGTCGGATCGATCGCCACAAACGTGCCGTCCTCCTGCGGCACGTAGAACGTGTCGCCATCCGTGGCGCAGCCGAACGCGATGTCTCCATTGTTCGGCGCAACCGTGTTGATCAGCGGCAGTTTCCATAAAAAAGCTCCGCGTTTATCCGGATCGAGCGCAAACACCGTTCCGCTCTTCGGCGTCACCAGCAAAATCTGCTTCCCGCTCTTCAGCTTCACCAGAATCGGCGACGAGCCGATATCGTGGTCCGTTCCCAAATCCTTCGGACAATTCTCCGTCGTCTCCGGCACGCATCCCACCATCCACGCGTCATTCGCTTCGGTCTGATACGACCACAGCATTTTCCCGGTCGTCAGATCGAACGCCACCACCGCGTCCGAAGTCTTCGCCGCCGGCTCCGTGAACGCGTCTCCCGTGCCCACGTACAGCGCGTGTCGCTTCGGATCGATCGTCGGCGTATTCCACACCGCCGCGCCCGCCGGAGCATACAGTTGCGTCCCCAGTGAATTTTTCTTCACCGGCTTCGGCGCCTCCGGTATCGTGTACGACTTCCACAGTACCCGCCCGGTAATCGCGTCCAGCGCCACCACGCTGCCGCGAAACGTGCAGCACGAATAATGCGGATCGGCGCTGAAACTTTCTTCCGTCGCCGACACCGGCACATACAGCCGGTGATCGTAGAGCGCCGGCCCGTTGCTGATCCGCGCGTATTCGTGCGTCGTCACTTTCCGCCGCCACAGCAACTTCCCCGTGCGCGCGTCCACCGCATAGACATTCCCCCTCATATCCCCAAAATACGCCGCGTATTTCGCGCCAATATCTCCCGCCACCGCGCCCGTTACGGGAGCAATTACCGGCGAAGTTCGCACGCCCGACTTTGCGTGGAACGACCAATACACGCACCCGCTCCCCGCATTCAGCGAATACACGTACGCGTTGTCGCTGGCGATGAACACTCGTCCGCCAACCACCGTCGGCTGGCCGTATGTCGTCGATCCATTCGGAAATCCAAATGCCCACTTCAGTTTCAGTTGCGGCACCTGCGCGGCCGTTAATTCCGCGCTCCTGGCTGGTTGATACCGCGCGTTGCCCAATCCCGTGCTCCAGCCGTTCCAAGCCGCGGCAAACGGGGAGAGGATGAATTGGGATCCTTCCGCGCACCGGTTCTTCATCGATTCCGCGCTTCCGGAGTTCGAAAGATCCAGCGGACGCCCGCCAAGATACTCCGCCAACTCGCGCTTTTGCTGAACGGTCAAACTCTTCGCCGCCGGCGCCATCACTCCCGTCGTCACCGCCGCGTAGATCGCTTCCGGCGTCATTTGCTCCAGCGTCTTTTGGCTCGGCGCGCGATTCACCGGATGGGCGCCCGCGTGGCATTGCGCGCACGTCTGGCCGAAGATCTGCTCGCCCGGCGCGACCGGCAGCACCCCGCCTCCACCCTTCAGTTGCGCCCTCGCCGGCGCCGCAAAGCACAGCAGCGCGCCCAAAATCGCGCTCGTCCACGCAATCGACGCCCCTCCAGCGAATCCAATCCTCATTCTTCCACGCATCATCCGCCCCATGTTTCCCCCGAGAAATCCCCACGCAAAACGCCTACACGTTGTCACCACCACATTCCATTTGCAACCGGAACTTTGGTGAGAAACGGCCGCGTGGCGGGCGCCTCACCGGCTCCACATTTTCCAAAACATCAGTAAAGAATTAAGCACAGGCGCTATCTTCCGGCATTGCTACTTAGCATTTCAGTTCCTAATATCGCATTACAGTTCGGTGATGTTTTTTGGGCCGCGAGCCTGGCGCTTGGGAAAGATGCAGATGCAAATATTCCTAGGGTAATCGCGCTGACGCCCGCTCCAATACGACCAGCTCAGCTTTCACCGTCAAAGTAACCGACAGCAGCGGGACGCCTCAAAGCGTCTCGTCGTCGTTCACCATTGCGATTCCGCTGAAGATTGAAACGACTTCGCTTCGCTCTGGTGCACCCAACGTAGGCTACAGCCAGACTGTGTCCGTTGGCGGCGGGACCACGCCTTACACGTGGTCCATCACTTCCGGTGCTCTGCCGGCCCCTCTTACACTGAACACCGCCACCGGCGCGATCACTGGCACCCCGGCACTCGCCGACAACGGCCCGTACAATTTCACGGTCCAAGTGGTCGATTCGAGCGTCCCGTCGCCGCAAACCACTACTCAAAATCTGTCGATCAACATCAGCGCCTTGCAGCTCAGCTCCTCGGCGCTGCCTAACGCCACTATCGGCACGGCTTACGGCAGCACGCCAGCCACCGCTTCTGGTGGCACGGGCCCCTACACTTATTCGGTTGCGTCGGGCTCTCTGCCGTGTGGCGGACTCCGCCTCGACGCCGCAAACGGCGCAACCCGTCTACTCAATCACCATCAACACTCCTTGCGGCACCGGTAGTGAATCGTTGTTGAACGGCCAGTATGCCTTCTTGTTAACCGGCTTCGACAACGAAGGGACGCCTCAGCCCGCTCTCGTGGGTGGCGTTCTCACGGTTAACGGCAGCGGATCGATTACCGCCGGTACCGTGGATATGAATTTGAGCAATACCGCCGGCGTGCAGACGAACTCCGTGACTGCCGGGACCTACAGTATCGGTTCCGATCATCGCGGCTGCATGGCCATTACGACTTCAGCTGGAACGCAGAACTATCGCTTCTCGGTTGGCAACATCACCTCGGGCGTAGCTTCCACAGGTCACATGATCGACTTCGATTCCACGGGCCCGTTCACCTCAGGAGTGTTGCGCAAACAGGATACCAGCGCCTTCTCCACTTCGCAGGTTACCGGCAAATACGCTTTCGGTATTTCCGCACCCCAGAACACCAACAATGGCGGGAAATTCGGCGCCGTCGGCGTTCTCAATCTCTCCACCGGCAGCATTACCGGAGGCGAGGTCGATTACAACCAAGCCGGAAGCGTCGACGGCAGTCTCACCGCGTTCCCAGCCAGCCCGGCTTCCATCACCAGCGGGTCCTACAGCATCGGCTCCAATGGCCGCGGGACACTGTCGTTTTTGCCTCCCGGAAACAATTCAAACACCGTGAGCACGGAAATCTATGTCGTGTCCGCCACGGACGTGCTGGTCATGAGTGGCGACGACCAAACGCAGAATTCAATCTTCGCCGGCGAACTGCTCCAGCAGTCCGGGTCGTTCTCCGCGTCCACGATGTCGGGAAACTATATCCTCCCGCTCTCTGGGCAGGACGGCTTGTCGAGCACTGACGTTACTCTTATTCGCCTCAACGCGTCCGGAGGAAACCTCAGCGCCACCGTCGAAGACAACAGCGGCGGCTCGTTTAGCTCAAAAACCGGCTCGGGCACGTACACCGTCGCTTCCACCGGGCGTTCGCTGTGGACGTTGGCCGGATCGACGAACAATCTAGTCGTCTACCTGGTCAACGCCAACGAGGGCTTCTTCCTCAATTCCGACGGAGGCGTCGAATCCGGCGTCCTCCTGTCGCAAACCGGCAGCCCGTTCTCGGCCTCGTCCGCGAGCGGCTCCTACGCGTTCGGCACCGTCGCCGCGGATGCCAGCGCGGTTAGCGACAGCTCCGGAGTTGCTGTCTTCGACGGAGTTTCCGCGATCACCGGCGCCAGCGACGACAATTCCGGCGGCTCCCTGTCTATCGGAAATCCGATCTCCCAGTCCTATACCATCGACTCCACCGGCTTGGGGCTGTCGCCTTCTGGCTGCACGATTGGCGCAACCAGCACCACTTGCAGCACGATCATCTACGTCATTTCTCCGACGAAGGCGGTCGTCCTCGATCCCACAAGCACGAACCCTGGCATTCAGATCGGAGACAAATAGACACACCCCGTTGCTCCGGCAATTCGGACGCTAACGGCAATCATCGCAAACGAAAAAGGGCCGGAGCCAAAGTCGCCCCGGCTCTTTTCATTTTGCAGCGAACTCTGACTCGTCACCGATCTGCGCCCCAGCAGAACCACAAGGGCAAAACCCAGAGCCGCAGTAGGTGTCATGTTCGTAACTCCAAGCGCCGCGGGCGTTTGCTTCTTTTGCGCCCCGCTGGTTTGTGCCGAACCGATCGCGCCGGTCGTTCCCAAAACGGGAAAATATTCACGCCAACTAGCTCTTGATTTCTGGTCAACTGTATGCTACCCTGAATCGTTTTTCTTGTCTGCTCGGAAGCAGCCGAGGGCAGGCAAAACGATATTGAAATGCTTATCGACGGCATGCGCGGCCCGTGTCCCTCCGGTCCAGCAAGGAGAAAACGGTTTCGATGCAAGTGCCGCCTCAACCAGCGCCAACGCCCGGCTGCCATGCACCGTTAGTTATCCGCGCCACGGGCGAACATGCGACGAAGCCTAATCGCGAACCCGTGTCGATCAGAGCATCGCTTAAGCGGCCCACAATCAGCAGCTTCCATTTTTCTAATCGCGAACTTCCGGTTCGGACGATGAACCAGAATTCCCGTTTTCTGGAGTCCGGTGAACTCGAAATCGAACCCGGCGTCCGGTTTTCGGACGTCGCCGGAACTCGAGCCCCACTCAGCGCCACAAAGGTGAAGGTCCCCAGCGAGCAAGAGGACGCCGCGGCATCAAAGGGCGGAACACTCAATCAGCCTTTGACACGCGCAACTCGCAGAAAACAAACGGTCGCGCGCATACAAGGGCGGAACGTCGCGGTGCAACCGAAAACAGAGTTTCGTGTGCCCCAAAATCGTCGTTGGCGGAGTCGGTACTTGCCCCAAACCGCTCCGTACAGTAGAGTTTTCCCCGCACTTAAAGGCCCTGAATTGAAAGTTTCGCTTCTCGATCTACCGTCGGAGTACGCCGAACTGCGCGATGAAGTCCTGCCCGCGCTCGATCGCGTGGGGCAGAAAGCCGCTTACATTCTGGGCGAGGAAGTCGAGTCCTTCGAGCGCGAATTCGCCGACTATTGCGGTACGAAATATTGCGTGGCCATGAGCAATGGCACGGCAGCGCTGCACGTGGGCTTGCTCGGCCTGGGCGTGCAAGCCGACGACGAAGTCATCACCACTTCCAACACCTTTCTTGCCACCGCCGAGGCGATCACCTATTGCGGCGCCGTCCCGGTGTTCGTCGATATCGATCCAGCCACCGCGAATCTGGATCCCAAACTGATCGAACGCGCCATCACGCCGCGCACCCGCGCCATCCTTCCGGTGCATCTCTATGGCCGCCCCGCCGACATGGACCCGATCCGCGAAATCGCCGCGAAACACAATCTGCGCATTCTAGAAGATGCGGCCCAGGCGCACGGTGCGCGCTATCGCGGACGGCGTGTAGGCGGCATCGGCGACGCGGGCGTTTTCAGCTTCTATCCCACGAAAAATTTGGGTGCGTTCGGCGAAGGCGGTGCGCTGACCACCAACGACGACCGTATCGCCAAGTTCGCGCGCGCCGCGCGCAACCACGGGCAAACCGCTCGCTACGAACACGAATTCGTCGGCTACAACTACCGCATGCAGGGATTTCAGGGAGCGGTGCTGCGCATCAAGCTGCGGCGGCTATATGCGTGGACCGCGCGGCGGCAGGAAATCGCGCGCGCCTACAGGCAAGTGCTCGCCAACTCGCGCGTGGATCTTCCCGCTGACGATCCGCGCGACGAATGCGTTTACCACCAGTTCGTGATCTACGCCAGCAATCGCGGCGCGCTGGCCGCCAAACTCGCCGAGCGCGAGATCGAGACCGTGGTGCACTATCCCCGGCCCGTGCATTTGCAGCCGGCCTATTCTTCGTTGGGATTACCGCCCGGCACGTTCCCGCACACCGAACGCGCCTGCGATCGCGCGCTCAGCTTGCCGGTTCACCCGCGGCTCACGAACGAGCAGGTCGCGTTCGTGGCCAATGCAGTTCGCGAAATTGTGGGAGAGAAGTAGTAGCCTGCGTCAGGCGTTGGCGCTCGTCGAGGCGCCCTCGGCCGGCGGCGGCATCGGAGCTTCGCCGCCTTCCGGTGCGGCAAAACCGGCGGGATTAGCCTGGCCGCCCGCGCTCGATAGCGGGTGTTCGCGCAGCGTTTCCGAAAGATCTTCAAAAACGCGAGCGAAGGAATCGCGCAGAGCCTGGTCCGCGGAACGCAGCAGCGCGTCCACGGCGCCCTGTCCGCGCTCGTTGAGCCGCCGAACGCAAGAAACGGCCCACGAATCGGAAGCCGCTTGCAGCCGCTCCTGAAATTTCCCAGCCGCTTCGTCGCCAATCTGACCGGCAGCTTTGGACCATTCGGCCTCGCGGGATTCGCGTTCGGCGCGGAAATTATCCGCGGCCTTCGCGAATTCAGCGGCCAGCGCGTCGCGGCCGCGCGCCAAGCTTCCATCCAGTTCGGAAGCCATGCGCGCGTGCAACTGTTCCATCGAAGCGCTCGATTCCGAGTAGAATTTCTGCAGGTGATCGCCCGTCAGGCTTTCGAGTTCGCGGGCACGATCCGCCAGCGCGCCGTGGCTCGCGTCGGCAAACTGCTGCGTTTCGCGCTCGGAGACTTCGCGGATCACCTGGCCAAATGAAGCAGCAGCGGCTTCGGCGGCGGCGTCCAATTGGCCGCGCGTGCGACCGGTAATATCTCCGGCGAGGCCGTCAAACCGCTGCTCCAGTTCGGCCACGCGAGCTTTCGAATGATCGTCGAGCTGCGCGTCAAACTTTTTCGCCGCTTCGGCGGATTTTTCGCCGAAGCCAGTTGCGGCCGTCGCGGCGGCCTGCTCCACAAGAACTTGTAGGCGCGCACGCGCTTCCTGCTGGAACCATTCGGAAGAGCGGCCAATCGATTCCGCGGCCGCGTGCGCCGCGCGCACTCCGGCGGCATCCAGTTCTTCGCTCCACTTCGAGAGCGCCTCTTTCCGCGCGCCTTCGAATTCGCCGCGAAGATTCGCCAGCGTCGCGGTCATCTGCGCGGACGCTTCGCGCTGGTTGCTCTCCGCGATTTGACGCAGGCGTTCGCGATGCATCCGCAGGCCCTCTTCGGTCTGCGCTTCGCGCGCGGAAAGTTCGTGCAGCGAGGCGGAAACGCGCTCTAGGCGCAGCTCGATTTTCGAATCGATCTCGTTGATCGTCCGCTCCGCCAGCTGCTGCCCCAAAGAATCGAGCGACGCGCCCACTCGCTGCGGTGCGGCAGCTATCAGGCTTTCCACTCGGCGATTCATTTCCTGGGTTTGCGATTCAAGGATATTTTCAAGGCGCCCGTGCAGCTCATTCAGAGCGTGGTGGCTTGCCGATTCGAGCTGCGCCGAATATTCCTTCACGCGCGTGGCGGAATGTTCGATGTCAGCGAGCGACGATCGAGAGCGCGCGACCTCCTGGTCCAAAGCGGTTTTTACGCCCGCAAGGGTTTCCTGGGCGGTGGAAGAAATGTGCGCGAGCGGCTGCTTCAGATCAGCCAGGCGCTCGGACAATTTCTGTTCGGTTTCCCGCAGAATCTCGTGGGAACGGCCGGAGAGTTCCTTCACCAGGCGATCGACGCTGCCATCGATTGAGGATTGGAGAAGCTCGGTCCACTGCGACTGCGCAATGGCCAATTCCGATTGCAGCCGCGCGTGCAATTCAGCGGCGGCGTTTTCCAGATTCGCGCTTGGAGTGGTGGGAGTTTCGGCAGCCACTCTCAATTGCATCGCTTCGGCCTGCAAACGCGCTTGCGCCAGGCGGCTGATGGAATCGAGCGCGGCCTGATTTTCAGCGCGCAGCCCTTCGGCTTTGCGGTCAAGATCGTGCAGCATATCGCGGATACCGCGCGCATCGCGGTCAAGTTCCGAGCGCAAGGTCTCAAGCACGCTCTCCTGCTTGGCAGCCAGTTCGCTGGCAAGCGCCACGCCGGCGCCGGCGCGTTCACGTTCAAACTCTTCTAGCTTCGCGCGCATCTGCTCGATGGCATTGGCCGCCGCTTTTTCCACGGTGGCGGCAGCCTCGCGTTCCATCTCCGCGCGCCATTCGCGCAACAGCGGGCTATCAGCAGCAGCATCTTGTTCGCGACCCGGCGCGGATTCGGATGCAAAACCAACTCCAGAGATCCTTTGAGTCATGTCTTGTGTTTTTCCTTCCGCACATGCGGGCGTAAATGCCGCTGTATTCGTCTGCTGCTCGGCGGCGTGCGCCGAATCACGTCCAGAGATCCAGTCGGCAGGTTGCTCCTGAAGCGCCCAGATATTTCGGGGGCTCTCCAGTTCAACAGCAATCTGAAAGAGTTCGCGAATCGAATGCGGGCGTTGAATCCAAGCGACGCGAGCGCGCACATTGTCGCGTTCGTCGCCGTGGAGGATCTCAAGCGTCACCCAGGTGTTTTTAGGCAAATGATACTTGGAAGCGTAGCGGCAACCGTGGAGATTCAAATTGAGCGTGGAGCTGCGCTCTTCGAAAGGCTGCCCAAGAAGATCGATGCCGCGAATGATCACGGGAAGGGATTGCGAGGTTCGTTCACTGCGCCGGCGTTCGGTGCCGGTATGGCTAGATTTCACTTCGCGCACCCAAGCATACCTCTAAGGAGACCCGGGCCAGAGAATATCATTCATCCAAATCGCGGTCGAGTGCCGGTACGCACAGAACGAAGAAGAATTCGAACCAGAGCTTCGTCGCTCCACGCGGAATTTCGCGACGTGCAGCGACGGGCAGGTTTTAGCGCTTCTTTTTCTTCTTGCGCGTGTCTCCTTCCGACAAATTTTGGCCGCCGCTCATTTGCGTCAGTGCATCCAAGTTTTGCTTGGCCATTGCCGCATAAGGGCCGGTGGGGTCGAGATCGATGCATTTCTGGAAATCGTCTGACGTGCCGGGAGGGATGATGTAGGTCATCTTGTTGCCCACTTGCTTCGAGTCGATTAGACCCACGTTTGCTGTGCCCAGCAGATACCAAGCCTGAGCGTCTTTGGGATCCAGCTGCGTGACCTTTTGCAGGGGAGCAACGGCGTCTTTGAAATCACCCTTGTTGGTGAGAACGATGGCGATGTTCTTCCAGCATTTCGTCGTCGAAGTGGGATCGAGCGAGGCGACTTTGTCGCAACTGGCGCCGGCGTTGGCGACGTCCGTGGTGGCAGTGGCCGGATCGGTCGACTGCCCAGCCACATTGACCTGCGCCAAGCTGAGGTTCATGTAGGTAGGCGCTTCAGGAGTCAGGGCAACGGACTTTTGGTACGCATCGATCGCTTGCTGATACTGCCCTGCCAATGAATACGCTTGTCCGAGATTCGCGAGGATCACGGCGTGATTTTTCGTATCCTTCTCGCCGACCATGGTTGCGGCCTGCTGGAAGTCAGTGGCAGCAGCCCGCGCGTCCTGCTTCACCTTGTCTTGCAGCGCGGATTTTTGGTCGGGCGGCGCGGTGTGAATCTGCGCCTGCAACGCATTGATGGCGGCAAACTGGGCGATACCATCATCCACGTGGCTCTTCATCACCTTGAAATTGTTCTGGGCTTGCTTTTGCTTCTCCTCTTCTTCGGGATGCGCGGCGGCGTTCTGCGCGATGATTTTCTTGAAATCGAAATCGACTTCGTTATCCTGCTCGCCCTGAATCTGGTGCTGCTCGGTGAAACTGCTGAGCCCAGCGGTTGGGTCGCTTAAAGTGAAGGTGTATACGCCCGCCGTCAGACCAATTTGGCTATATTTCCCCTCCGTATTGGTCTTCAGATTGAACGTCTGCCCATTTTCGCTTTTGATCTGAACGGAAACGCCGGCCCACGGCTGCCCATCTTTGTCGAGGACCTGGCCGTGAATGCTAGCGTTCTGGGCCGCGGCGATGGCCGGGAACAGGAGAGCCGCAAACAGCGCAAGACAAACAGGGGTCAATCGCCTCATGATACTTCCCTCCTCGGAATGTGGATTATGGCGTTCGCCGATCATTTCAACAATTATCGCGCAAATTGTACACGATATGCGACCGGGTCGCGCAGACCAGACTCGGCGAAGGCACGCAGGCGCAAGCGGCAGCTATCGCAGAGGCCGCAGGCCTCGTCTTCAGACTGATAACACGACCAGGTGCGGTCGAGAGGTGCGTCCAGCTCCGCGCCACGGCAGATGATTTCGCTTTTCTTCATGGCAATCACGGGCGTGGCGATCTCGATGTGCGTCTCGGGGCGCGTGCCCTCGCGAACCAGAGCCTCGAATGCTTGATAGTACTCTGGGCGGCAATCGGGATAGCCGGAACTGTCTTCGGCGACAGCGCCGATAAAAATTGCGGTTGCGCCGATCACCTCCGCCCAACTTACAGCCGCGGAAAGAAAGTGTGCGTTGCGGAACGGAACATAGCTGATCGGGATGCCCGCTTCCGGCGCGAGCGCCTCACCCCTTTCGGGCACGGCGATTCTGGAGTCCGTAAGAGCCGAACCTCCGATCTGAGACAAGGCGTCGAAGCGAACCACCATGCGTTCGAGCACGCAGTAAAAATCGGCAATTTCTTCAAAGGCGCGGCGTTCGCGGCGTTCCGTGCGCTGGCCGTAGCTGGCGTGAAGCAGGGCGAGGCGGTGCGTCTGATTGGCGATGGCCGCGGTGACGCAGGAATCCATTCCTCCGCTGAGCAGCACAACCGCCTTGGGCTTTTCCGCCATGGCGCGAACTAAACTCCCTTCGTCGCCGGATCCCAAATGAACTTGTGCAATTGAAGACCCAGGCGCACGGACAAGCGGTCGGCCAAAATCCATTCGGCCAGTTGACGCGCATCCAAGCCCTGCCAGCGCCCGGCCGGATCGGGAAACGACGGCGAAAAAATCACCTGGTTTACTCGACGGACGAGGTCGTGCCGCGCAACAAAATCGCGCGCGAAATCGTAGTCCGAGCGGCTGGCAATCACAAACTTTATTTCATCCTTGCGATCCACGGCTTCAAGATTGGCCATATCAAACGTATCGCCCTCGCCGGAATCGGGACATTTGACGTCCACGATTTTGATGATCTCTTTCGGCAGTACGCCGACGAAGCGCTCGCCGCTGGTTTCGATCATCACAGTGTAGCTATCGCCCAAAAGCTTTTCCGCGAGAGCCGGGGTCTCTTTTTGCAGCAGCGGCTCGCCGCCGGTGATTTCGACGAGAGGCAACCGGTTTTCGCCTTCACCCGACAGAGAACGCACCTGAGCGAGTACTTCGTCCAAAGTAAATTTGCGCCCGCCGTGAAAGGCGTATTCGGTGTCGCACCAAACGCAGCGCAGATTACAACCGGTGAGCCGCACGAAAATGCAGGGCAGGCCGGCACGCGTGCCTTCGCCCTGAATGGATTTGAAGATTTCAGTAATGACCATGCGAGACGCTCGCAAAAAACCTAAGAACGCGCAAAGCGCGTCCGCGGCTACGGGCGGTATGTGGCCGCGGTAGCCTCCGTCTCCCAAACCGTGATACTGGAGATTCCCGCGCCATTCGGCGAGGCGGGAAGCTGTTGGGAAGCCCGATCGTAAATGTGGCGCGCCAAATTTTCCGCCGACGGATTCAGCGTATCGAACGGCGGAAGCTCGTTGAGATATTTATGATCCAGCGAAGCGATGATGGACCGAATCACCTGCTTCAAATTGACGAAATCGTAGAGCAGGCCGGTAGAATCGAGCTCTTTGCCGGCCAAGACGACGCGAATCTTGTAATTGTGGCCGTGGAGATCTTCGCACTTGCCTTTGTAATTGCGCAGATTATGCGCGGCAGCAAACGTCTCTTCGACGCTGACTTCATACATCGAGCTTCCCCTTGGTCCACCCCGTCGCCTTACCTGTGGCGCACGCGACCAGCCGCGCGGCGATTATTCCGGATGCTGCTCCATGAAGCGCGCAACTTCAGCTAGATCCTGCGTGATGGTATATGCGGGCAGCGACTCGATGAAAATTTTACCATATTGCATGCGCCGGATGCGGTTGTCGAGGATGGAAAGGATGCCACGATCTGATTTCGAACGGATCAGACGACCGAAGCCCTGCTTGAGCGCCAGCACGGCTTCGGGCACTTGGTATTCGGCGAAGGCGTTGCGGCCGTCGTCCATGAGCGCGCGCACACGAGCGGCGACAATCGGGTCGCTGGGGACGGCGAACGGGAGCTTGTCGATGATCACACACGAAAGCTGCGAGCCGGGTACATCCACGCCCTGCCAGAAACTGGCTGTGGCAAACAGAACCGCGTTGGGAGTGGCGCGGAAACGGTCCAGCAGCACGGAGCGAGGCGCGGTGCCCTGAAGCAGTAGCGGGAACGAAACGCGGCTCGATACGCGCTCGAAGACGTCCCTCATTTGGGCATAGCTGGTGAACAAACAAAACGCGCGGCCCTGCGAGATTTCAAGCAGGCGTTCGATTTCCCGCGCGGCGCAGGCGGAAAAGGACGGATTGCGCACGTCGGGCATTTCGCCGGGTATGTAGAGAAGCGCTTGGGAGGCGTAGTCAAACTCCCCGGACAGAACGGATTCTTCGGATGGCAGCACGCCCAGGCGCTGCTTCAGATAGTCGAAACGGCCTTCGACGGCCAACGTGGCGGAGGTGAGGATCACGGTATCGAATTGCTCGAACAGCTTTTCGCGCAGGATTTCGCTGACGTCGATTGGGGTGGCCGCTAGAAACACACCTCGTCCGCGGCGCTCGTACCAATACACGTAGCTTTTCTCCTCGCTTTCGAGAAGGAACGAAAGTTCGCGACGCATTTCGGCGGCGCGGCGCGCGAGGACGATCACTTCATCTGGCTTGGGCGAAAGAGCGGAAAGTTCCGTTTCGATGCGCTTCACGGCGGCGCAGAGCTCGTCGAAATTCTCGCGGTTCTGTTCGAGGAATGATTTGCGCTCGGCGGGTCCGAATGGATAGCGGCCCTCACGTTCGGGAAAGCGCTCAAAAAATGCGCGGGCGCGTTCGCGAGCGCGCGCCACGTTGCGGCGCAGCGCCGGCGAATCGATGCGCAGGACGCGCAGTATCGATTCCGTGTCGCGCGAAAGTTCCTCAAAGCGATAGCTGGAAAGCTGGCGGCCGAAATAGTCGCTGGCGACGTCTTCAATTTCGTGCGCTTCGTCGAATACCACGGCGGAATATTCTGGCAGGATGGAGCCGAAATCGTCCTGGCGAATGGCGAGATCGGCGAAAAATAGATGGTGATTGACGATGATGAGATCGGCTTCCTGAGCGCGTTGGTGCATGGCGGTGATGAAGCAGCGATGAAACTCAGGGCATTTCTGGCCGGAACAGAGGTCGCTGCGCGCGTCGATGCGGTTCCAGAGCTCGGCATCGTCGGGCAGAAATGTGAGTTCGCTGCGATCGCCGGTGGCGGTAACTTTTTCCCAATCGCGAATCTGCGCGAGCCAGTCGATTTCGTCGATGCCCTTTAGAACCGGCTGGCCCTCCATTTGATGAACTTTCTGGCGGCACAGAAAATTGGCGCGGCCCTTCATCAGCGCGACTTTCAGATTGGGCGCAAAATGCTTTTGCAGGAAGGGGACGTCTTTTTGGAAGAGTTGTTCCTGCAATGATTTCGTCGCGGTGGAAATCACCACGCGGCGTCCGCTGCGGATGGCGGGAATCAGATAGGCCAGCGTCTTACCGGTGCCTGTGCCAGCCTCAACAATCACATGCTGATGCTTTTCGAAAGCGTTTTCGGCGAGCTTGGCCATGGCGAGCTGCGAGGCGCGAAATTCGTACGCCGGGTGGCGTTTCTCGAGATGGCCGCCCGGACCGAATATACCTTCGACGGTAAGCTCGGCTGGTTTTTCTTCAGCGACTTTCTTAGCCATGGACGATTCGGGCGCTCGCGAGTGCGGCGAGACGGAGAGCTAAAGTATCATGGCGCACTCCGGTGAATCGCGCGAAAGCCGTGTGCCGCACGCTAAAGTTTCGCCTTCGATTCGCGGGAAGCCTTCTCCAGAATGCCCGCCCAGTGCGAGAGGTGATTCAGGGATTTCGCGTGCGTGTGATCGAGTTGTAGCGGAGTGATGGATATGGCGCCCTCGCGAATGGCGGCGTGGTCGGTATCCGGCTCGATATCTTCGACGACTTTTTGTTCGCTCAGCCAAAAATAGCGCCGGCCTCGCGGGTCGGCACCGGGCTGCAGCAAATTGCGCGTGATCTTCGACGACTGCCGCGTGAAGCGCACCGCGCCGGACCAATCCTGCGGGACGTTCACGTTGAGCATCACGCCGGGCGGCAAACCCTCCTCCAAAACGATAGGCAGTAGATCTTTCGCAAATCGCGCGGCGGGTGCGAAGTCTAGGGGCAACCCTCGATAGGCGATGGAAACCGCGATGGCCGGCACGCCGTTAACTGCTGCTTCCATCGCGGCGCCGACGGTGCCGGAATAATAGATATTTTCGCCGACGTTGGCGCCAGGGTTAATGCCGGAGAGGGCCACGTCCGGCTTTTCACCGAGCAGCATGTGAAAGGCGAGAATCATCGCGTCGGCAGGCGTGCCTTCCACGGAGTACTCGCGCTCGGCAATCTCATCGCAGTAGATAGGCTGGCGCAGGGTAAGGGATTGCGCGGAGGCGCTGCGTTCGTGAGATGGCGCGACCACGGTGACGGTGCCCATCTCGCGCATGGCACCGGCGAGTGCGCGCAGGCCGGGGGCGTGAATACCATCGTCGTTGGTGACCAGAATATTCGGCATGAAACGTTCTCTGCGGGTAAGGCTATAGGTTGAACGCCGCGGCCGCTGGTACTGGCAGCGCCGAGTGAGATGGTCGGGACGACTGGATTTGAACCAGCGACCTCACGCACCCCAAGCGTGCGCGCTACCAGGCTGCGCCACGTCCCGACCGCTTCAGCTCACAGGAGCTGGTAATCAGCGTATCACTCGCGTTCGAGAAGGGTCAAGACGGCGCGGAGTTCGTCGTGAAGATCGAACAGAAATTTTCGATAGGAACGCGAGGCGGGCTCGCGGCGCGTAGGCGCGGCGAATTCCGCCACGGATCGCGAGGGCGTTTCTGGCCGCTCTGCATCGCTGCCGATTGAAGTGCCGTTGCGCTCGGCGAGATGCTTGCGGGCGCCTGCGATGGTGAAACCTTCTTCGTACAGCAGGCGCTTGATTTCAAAGACAGTTTCGATGTCCTCGCGGCGATAAAGGCGCTGGCCGGTGGGACTCTTGACCGGCTGCAGCATGGGAAACTCAGACTCCCAAAAGCGCAGGACGAAGGCCTTCGTTCCCGTCAAACGGCTCACTTCGCCGATGCGGAAAAGGCTCTTATCAGGAATATCGGGCGTTGCTTGTGCCGCGCTCGCCATATCTGCTTCGTATCCTAGGCGGATTTCGCGCCATGTCAACCCCTCGGGGTTCGCTGCTGTGGGAAACATCCCCCAGGGCAAATTGCCGACTGCTTTGGGTTCTGCCGCTAGGCAGAGCTCGCCGTGCAAACGCGCTGGGCTGGATGAGCAAACGGCAAAGTGAGATTTCGGCTCAGGGCGTCGTGGGCATTCGGGAGCGGCTGCTTGACCGGATTGCCCGAGAAACCGGAGTGGATCGCACTGAAGGCTTTGTGAAGCTTCACACGGCCATCGTGCGCAGCACTTGCTTACCGCTCTGGTTCAGGACGAGGGCGGCGGCTAGTGTCGCGCTTTTTCAGGCGCTGCGTGAAGCGAATCGGCGTGCCGGTAAAGTCAAAAGCGGCGCGGAGGCGATTTTCGAGGAATCGCTGGTAGCTGAAGTGCAGCGGCTTAGTCTGGTTGGTGAACAGCACGAAGGTAGGCGGAGCGGCCTTGGCTTGCGTGAGGTAGTAAATCTTCACCTTGCGGCTGGCGGGCGAAGTGCCGCGGTCCAAATCGACTCCTTCCAGCCAGCGATTCAGCTCTCCGGTGGAAACGCGGCGCCAACGAGCTTCGGCCACGCGATCGATAGTGCCGAAGAGCTTTCCGATGCGTTCGCCGGTGACCGCGGAGAGAAAGACAATCGGCGCATAGGAGAGAAATTTGAACTTTTCGCGGACCAACGGCTCGTAATCAGACAAAAGCTTCGCCGGGCTCATTGCAGGAGATTTCCCGGCAGCGGATTTTTTCTTCTCGGCATTCTGTTGCGCGGCTTTCAGCGCCAAATCCCATTTGTTCATTACGATGATCACCGAGCGGCCGGATTGCTCGGCGTAACTCGCGATGGTCGCGTCGTGCGACGTAACGCCGACCGAAGCATCGGCGACCAGCAGCGCCACGTCCGCGCGCTCCAGATGTTGCCGCGCCATGATGACGCTGAGCTTTTCCGCAACAAGCTTGGTTTTGCCCTTACGACGGATGCCCGCGGTATCCAGGAAGCGATACGATTTGCCGTTGTGTTCGACGATGGTATCGACCATGTCACGCGTGGTGCCCGGCTCGGACGAAACGATGGAACGCTCGGCGCCAACCAGCTGATTCAGTAGTGTCGATTTGCCGACGTTAGGGCGTCCAATGATGGCGATATTGATGTCCGGCTCGCGCGCGGCGGATCCGCCCACGGGAATATCGGTCGTGAGGGCGTCGAGCAGCGTGTCCACGCCAAACCCGTGCTCGGCGGAAACCGGAAACACTTCTCTGCTCAATTCGTAAAAAGGCGCGGCGAGCTGTGCCTGCTGCGGAGAGTCCACTTTATTGACGGCCAAGATGGGAGGTTTCCCGGCCCGTCGCAGCAGTTGGGCTAATTCGGCATCAAGCGGAATCGGCCCGGTGCGGCCATCGACCACCTGCACGACGCGCGCGGCGTTTTCAATCGCAACGCGCGCTTGGCGCAATATCTCGCCGGGAATTCCGGCTTTTTCTTCCGGCACAATCCCGCCGGTATCGACTACTTCAAACGCGCGGCCGTCCCAATTCGCGACGCCATAAATGCGATCGCGCGTAATGCCGGGTTCATTCGTGACGATCGAGCGCCGCGTGCCGGTAAGCCGGTTGAACAGCGTGGATTTCCCGACGTTGGGGCGTCCGACGATTACGATGGAGGGCAGATTCCCCGGCATCTCAGCGACCGACCAGCTTGCGCTGTAATTCCTGACGGCGCGCTTGGAGCTTCATGATTTCATCTAACGGGAGCTTCGAATCGATCTTTTTCTGCAATTCCACCAGTTCTTCCACAAGTTCGCGGGCAACGGTGCGTTGCCGCAGCACCGCCAGGCAGCTTTCTGCTTCATCCCAGTCCGCATCCCTGGAAGCCTCAAACAGCGCTTCGAAAACCATGCGTCTATCCGTTTCCGCCAAGCCGTCAGTGAGCTCCGCGGCATCCACAGGGCGGTTCGACGCGGCGGCGGCGATCAGCCTTGCGAACACTTTTTCGGTTTCCAGACCGCAATGGAGCTGGTTTTCAGCGATTTCGCCCGCCAATCGTTCGCGAATGGCATTCGGCTCCGCAAGCATCTGAATTAACCGCCGTTCCGCCGGACCGAGGGCCGGTGCGAGAAGTTCTGGCTTGGGCTTCACGTCGCCACGGCGTTCGGCGGCTGCACGGCGAATCGATTCACGCAGAACGGGTTCGTCCACCCGTAGCTCGGCGGAGATTCGCGAAGCCCATTCGGAGCGTAGTAGGGCGTTGGGAATACGCTGCACGTAGGGCATCAGATAATTGACGGCCGCCAGCTTTCCGGCGGCGGTGGAGCGGTTCATTTGCCGGGCGCGCCCAATCAGATAATCGAGATACGTAGGCGCGGCGCCAAGCAGCTTTCGATATCCTTCCGCTCCATTTTGTTTCAGATACTGATCGGGGTCGGCGCCGCCGGGAAGCGAGAGCACCCGCACATCAAATTCCTTTTCGAGCAGCAGCGCGAGCGAGCGTTCCGCGGCTGACTGGCCGGCCGCGTCGGCATCGTAGTTCACCACGATTCTGCGCGTGAAGCGCCCGAGCAATTTGATTTGCGCTTCCGCCAGACTGGTGCCGCAGCTGGCGACCACATTGGCGAATCCGGCGCGGGCCACGGCGATCGCGTCCATGTAACCTTCAACCAGAATTGCAAAATCGCTTTGACGGATCGCTTCCTTGGCACGATCCAGATGGTACAGAACGTTGCTTTTGGAATAGATTGGCGTTTCGGGCGAGTTGAGGTATTTCGGCATGTCGTCGCCCATACTGCGCCCGCCGAAAGCGATAATTTTTCCAGAATCGCTGGCGATGGGAAAAAGAATGCGCCTGCGGAAACGGTCGTACATTCGGCCGCCCTGATCGCGCGAGAATAGCCCGGAAGCGTCAAGCGCTTTCTCGTTGTATTTCGATTTGAACTGGCGCAGCAGGGCGTCTCCCGATCCCGGCGCATAGCCCAGACCGAAGCGCAGCAGCGAATCGCGGTCCAGCCCGCGCTCTTCCAGATACGCCATCGCCACTTTGCCTTCTGGGCCCTGATGCAGCTGCCGGGCAAAAAAAGCCGCGGCTTCGCGGTGAATTTCCACCAGCGTGGTGCGCTGCTGGTTCTGCCGGCCCTCCTCGGGCGAACGCTCCGTAACGCGCGGAATCGCAATGCCGCACTTTTCCGCCACGGTGCGCACCGCGTC
>JBOGMW010000186.1:0-2904 GCA_050746805.1 Candidatus Acidiferrales bacterium
CCCCACGGTGGTGTGCGCGCCCTGCGGCTGGAATTCAATGGTGGCTCGAACGTAAATCTCGTCGAGCCCTATGAGTACGTCCCGGTTTCACCGGCGCAGTCTTATCATTTCCATGCGCTGATGCGCACGGAGGCGATTACCACTGAAAGTGGCCCGCGTTTCTCTATTTCAGATCCGAATCACTCCGGCGTTGCCAGTGTGTTAACCGACAATTTCACGGGGACGCGCAGTTGGACCGCGGTGGATGCGAATTTCAGAACCGGCCCGGACACGAGGTTTTTGGTGATTCGCTTAGTCCGCACTCCGAGCCGCCTTTTTGACAATAAGCTCAGCGGAACCGTCTGGGTTGCGGACGTTTCGCTCGTGCCGACGACGAGTTCGGAGCCGCATCGATGAAGTTGTTGCGAGTTTCGCTGCTGCTATTAGTTGCGTTCGCCGTGCTCAGCTTCGGTGCGGTGGATGTCGGGTCGCAGTCGATTCTCGAGGGCGGTGCGAGTTTACTTCTGATTATTTGGGCGGTACTCGCGCGACTGAATCCGGAAACAAAAATTCGGTGGACTTCGCTGAACTGGCCGTTACTCGGGTTTATCGCGATCGCCGCGCTGCAGCTACTTTTTCATGGGACGGCATCTGTTTTTCTGACGCGGACAGAAATCTTGCGGCTGGGTGCGTACTTCGTGTTGTTTTTTCTTTTCGCGCAGGCATATCGCACGCGAAGTGACTGGTTGGGGCTCGCCTGGTTCGTAATTGGATTCTGCTTCGCCGTATCGCTATTTGGGATCGTGCAGCATTTCACGTCCGGTAACGAAATCTACTGGATGCAAAGCTTCAAGACCGATGTGAAGCCCTTTGGGCCTTATGTGAACCGCAACGACTTTGCAGGATTTGTCGAGTTGACGCTGCCGATTGGGCTTGCGCTTATGATCTTTCGCGGCGCGCATAAAGATTTGTTCCCTCTTTTGACGCTCTTTACGGTGGTTCCGATCAGCGCGGCCATATTGTCCAGCTCGCGGGGCGGAATCACGAGTATCGCACTTGAAATAGCCGTTCTGTTACTGCTGGCGATCAAATGGCGAGGATCGTCGCGAAAGGGGCGCGACTCGCGCAAGCTGGCGTTCGGCTTGATAGCGCTGGTGGCCCTGTCGTTTATCGCGTGGGTTGGCGTCGGCAGAACGATCGAGCGATTCTCAAGTTTGGACCATCCATCTGTGACGTTTTCGCGCCGCATTTCCATGGCTCGCGGCGCAGTGCATATCTTTTTAGCGCATCCGATAAAAGGGTGCGGCCTGGGCGCGCTGGTGGATGTCTTCCCGCTTTATGAAACCGCCTACGACGGCAGAGTAGTGGACCACGTTCACAATGATTACCTGGAAGCGCTTGCCGAAGCGGGGATATTGGGCGGAATGTGCGGCGTGGCTTTCCTTTGGCTCTTGTACCGCGAAGGACGGAGGAATCTAGAAGTTGAGCAGGGGAACTTTTCCCGCGCTTTGCATGCGGGAGCCGCCGCCTCTGTTTGCGGGCTGCTGTTACATAGCTTCGTGGACTTCAATCTGCATATCCCCGCCAACGCACTTCTGTTTTTGCTGCAAGTCTCAATACTGGCATCTCCGCCACTACCGCCGGTTGCATCTCGACGCTCACGCCAGCCGGCATCCGATGGCGAGTGTGAGGGCCAGAGCGTGGCTATATCACCTTGATTCTTGGGGCAGCCGAAGCTTACGAGCATAGTTTGTATCTATTTGAATGACGTACCTAAGCGAGGTGCTGCCCAGCAGGTGCCGAAGAAGAAGTGTGCCGCTCGGTCGAGCCTGCTGGCAGTGATGCGACGAGGCTACTTCCCGTTGCCGAAACCCCCGATTGACATCAATAAGCTCGCTAGGCATAGTGTTTGCGGGGTTATCTCTGGCAATGTTAGCGACGGTCCGCCGGCTTTTGGCCGTGGCGGGGGCGAACCTTCTTTGGCTGACGGTTGCATTTGCCTTGTTCAGCGTACGGGCCTCGTTTGCTCAGAAGCAGAACGCAACCGAGACGCAGGATGAGACTGCCCAGCAGACAAACGCAAAAATCCAGCAGCTCGCAACCTTGGCGCGAGCGCGTGCCATCGATACCACCGTCGGAAGCGGCGACCTTCTTCATATTGATGTCTTTGATGTCCCCGAGATGTCGTGCGACGTTCGGGTGACCGATTCCGGGGACATAAGCTTTCCCCTAATTCCCCGTCCAATTTCTGTCGCTGGGCTGACCCCCTTTGCACTGCAGTCGAAATTGCAGCAACTTCTGATCGAAAATGGCCTCGTATCGCATCCGCAGGTATCGGTATTCATTAAGGAACAGTACAGCCAGCCAGTGAATGTTATCGGCGCCGTTGGGCATCCCACCGTATACCAAGTCATGGGTCCAACGAACCTGCTGCAAGTTTTGGCCGCTGCTGGAGGCATTTCGGACGATGCCGGCACCGTGGTGATTATTACGCGTCCGGTGCAGGATGACACGCCGCGTGAAAAACCTGCGAGTGCGAGCACCAATCCCGATAGAAACGATCAAAAGATCACGATTCGGCTCCAAGACCTACTGGAAACAGGCGATTCGATCTACAACATTCCGATTTACGGCGGTGACACTGTAACGGTGCCCCACGCCGGAATCGTATATGTTCTAGGCGCCGGTGTCGCTCAGCCGGGCGGGTACGTGCTGCAAGGCCACGGAGAGCAAGTGACTGTGCTTCGAGCTCTGGCCCTTGCACATGGGCTAACCAGTTTTGCAAAAGCTAATTCCGCTACAATTCTCCGGAACAACCCCGTAACGGGGCATCGAGACGAGATTCCAGTACGGCTGAAGCAGATCGAAAAGCATAAGTCCGACGACATCCCGCTAAAGTCGAATGACATTTTGTACGTGCCGGAC
>JBOGMW010000187.1:0-4014 GCA_050746805.1 Candidatus Acidiferrales bacterium
GATTTTTCCCACGGAACATTCCTCTCCGCGTCGCTCGGCTGGGGGCTCAAAGGGCGGAACGGTCAATCAACCTTTGACATACGTAACTTGCAGAAAACAAAGGATCGGCTGCATACAAGGGCGGAACGTCCCGGTGCATGCGGAAACGCCAATTTTTCGCCGCTAAACCGCTCGGCGATCGGCGGCAAATCGCAGGTGGCGAGGCAATTCGCGGATCGAACCGAGCAGCAGATTCGGGCACGAGCCGCGGATGCGCTCAGCTGTAGGGAACGGCCCAAGGACGCCAATCGCGCGGACTCCGGCCCTGCGTGCCATCTCGATATCTTCTGGCGCATCGCCCACGTAGACGCAATCTTCCGCGCGCGCATTAAGCCGCTTGAGTGCCAGATTGAGCGGCGCCGGGTGCGGCTTTTTGCGCGCGGCGTCCTCGCTGAAAACGAAGGTGGAAAAGAACTCTTCGAATCCGAATCTGGAGATCTGCTCGCGTACCCGATCCCGGCTCCCGCTCGTCACCAGACCGAGCCGAAATCTTCGTGCCAGCGAGCGCACAACTGTCCGAGCACCCCGAAGCAGCTTCGGTCGCTCTGCGCTATACGCCTCGCGCCAGAGACGATCAGCTCTTCGCCAACTTGCGCGCGGAATCTTCGCGGCGCGATAGACTTCATACCAATTGGGGCAGTAATGTCGCTTGAGTTCAGGTTCGCCCCATTCAATTCCGAAGGCCCGAAACATGGCCATATACGCGCGGGCGTCTGCGGCGTAGGAATCGAGCAGCGTGCCGTCCCAATCAAGCAGGACCACGCGAGCATGAATCTGCGTTCCTTTGGCACGCGAACGTTTCAGGCTTTCAGGAGGATGAATCACGGAGGAAAGATCGTAGCAGAACTTGGCGCACTTCCGCTTCGTGCTGGAGGCGATTCCGATCTGGAAATGTGTGACGTGCTAGTGGGAGACGAAGCGCATTGGGAGCACATCGTCACGGCGCAGCGCGAAGTCGTCAAAACTGGCCGCGTAGCCTCGCCAACCCGGCATGTCGCACTCTTCGGCGCGCACGACATGGGCCGCGGTACACATCTGGACGCTCCCAAAGCCCGCAGGCCGCTCGACCAAAGCGACTTCAAGTTCGATGGCGGTGCCCGGCTCAATTTCGCGCGGCGCAAGGAAGTAGATGCCACTGGAACTGATGTTGCGAGTTACCAGAGTGACGGGAACTGGCTCCAGCATCTCGCCAACACGGGTGAGTCGCATCGGCAGCGCCAGGGCAGCGCGCGGAGAGCGGCGGCGTTCGGCGGCCACACCAATCGCGTGCGTGGGCACGCGGGTGAATCTGCGCGGACCAGGCTTGCCAGAATGCGCTATGACGGATTCGGTGCGATGTTCGACTTCGCGTTCACGCAGCGGCGAGCGTGCAGCCTGCTGTCCAGCCCAATCTGGAGCAGCTCCCATGGCACAACCCCCAAGTCCTATCCGTCAGTGACCCCGTGCGAATAGGTTCACCGAATATGCGCGTAGTACTTTGGATGGTCAAGGGTCAAACTGCCAAGGTGTCCTATTATGCAACATCAATCCAAGTGGCAGAATCCAAGCCATTTGCGCCCTCCGAGCGGTACTATCGGCGATTGCACAACGCGTACACTTTGACCGCGAGATTCGGATAGCGAGCTTCGCCGCGGTTTCGTTAGAGTGGCGTTGTTAGAGAAATTAGAGCGAAAGTCACAGCCGATGAAGAAGCGAAAGAAAGCCGGGCAGCAAAATTTGAGCGAGCGAGACCACCGTTCGCTTTGGCAAGCGGTGCAGGCGCGCGACCGTCGCGCTGATGGAGCTTTCGTCTACGCGGTGGAATCGACGGGAGTGTATTGCAGGCCGTCGTGCCCTTCGCGAAGGCCACGCGCGGCGAATGTGCGATTTTTCCCCTTGCCTGCGGCCGCTGAGCAAGCTGGATTTCGGCCATGCCGCCGCTGCAAGCCTTCGAATACTTCGGTTCCTGATTCGAAGCTGGATGCGGTGGCGAAGGTCTGCGGGCTAATCGATGCTCGCCTTTTGTCTGAATCGGCAGGCGCAGGAGGAGACGAACGGCTGACGCTTTCTGCGCTCTCCGCCGCTGCCAAGTTGAGCCCGCACCAACTGGAGCGTGCTTTCCGCAAGGCGATGGGAATCACTCCAAGGCAATACGCTGACGCGCGGCGGATGCGTCGCCTGAAATCGCGATTGAAGGAGGGAAACGACGTGACTACGGCACTTTACGATGCAGGCTTTGGTTCTTCGAGCCGCTTATACGAGCGGGCGCCATCGCAAATGGGCATGACCCCCGCGGAATACGGGCGCGGCGGCGCGGGAATGACGATCCGGTATGCCATTTCCGATTCGCCTCTCGGGCGATTGCTGGTTGGCGCAACGGAGCGGGGCATTAGCGCGCTCTATCTCGGCGATACGGATGAGGTCCTCCGCGCGGCGCTACGTGACGAATATCCCCGCGCGGATATCGTTTCAGACCGTGATGGACATGCAGCCCCTGCCCAACTAACGACCTGGATTGCTCGCATTCTCGATCACCTGCGCGGGCGCGAACCGCACCTCGATTTGCCGACGGACGTCCGAGCGACCGCTTTTACCCGACGAGTGTGGCAAGAACTTCGCAAAATACCTTACGGCGAGTCGCGCACGTATACCGAGGTCGCGCGAGCGATCGGTAAGCCGTCCGCAATTCGAGCCGTGGCGCGCGCCTGCGCCACGAATCCGACCGCCGTCGTTGTGCCGTGCCATCGCGTGGTGCGAAAAAATGGCGACCTTGCGGGATACCGGTGGGGAATTGCCGTGAAACAGGAACTACTACGGAAAGAATCAGAGATTGCGGCGACGGCCAAGCGAAAACCTTAAACAAAACGGGCGTGGCGAAACGAGAGGCTGGGTGGGCGACTGCCGCTAGCTCTGCATTTTTACTTTCTGGGTGCCCTTCGGCCAACTGGCGCGGAATTTGGATTCAGGGATGCCGGAATTCCGGACCACGTTGGAGTACTTCACGATCGAGTAGTCGCCGGATCCGGCTTCGAAAAATTCCTGCTGTACGGGAAGCCAGGTTGCCTCACTGAGCCAGATCTCAATTTTCGAGATTTCGTGGCGAACTTGGCTGGATTTAGGAGTGAGCATTACCACGACGACGGGCTGATCGCCGATGTGTTCCTCGGGCAGCAGCTTGACGTCGTAGTCCTTCTGAAGCTCCGATCCTCGCGAGCCGAACCCCAGCTGCAGGAATTGCTCGACCAGGGCACGATTCTTTCCGAGGTTGTACTCCTCGACACGTTTCAGGCCGGGATTGTAGATATACAGGTTATCACCAACGCGCAAGATGCTGCGCTGGTCGGGAGACGTGAATTGCAGGAGCATCTTATCGCCGCGAACGTAAATGTCGCCGCGCTCGGTGGAGCGGTCGTTGACGACTACGGTGACTTTCGTGCGCTCCATGCTGGCAGACAGGCTGTGGAAATTCTTGGCTTCGCGGTCGAGCTGTTCGCGGACCGTGCTCCAAGTCCAGGCGGGGTGCTCTTGGCGACGCGCTGCGGCTAATGCGGCAGATGCCGTGCAAACGGCGAACCACAGGGCGAGCGCCATTCCCGCATGTTTCCACCTCAAAGAATTTTCCTCCGTGAAAAAGTCGTCCACCATGGAAGGCGAAGTCATCATAGCACAGCGAAGATCGCGCAAAAAATGTCGGGTCGAACGATCGAAGCATAGACGAATGGTGTCACTTCAATTGGCCGGGAAGAGATGGCGAACTCCGCACACTCCCATCCAATTTGTTTGGAACAGCCTCCGCATGCGAGATACAATTCGTGCCGGGGAAATTACAAATTAGGGCTTGACAAGAAATGGCACCCTGTGGAGAATGGCTCGCGCGCCAGTTCCTGCCTTCCCTAGATTGTGACGTTCCTCCCCTTCGCATCGCCGGGAATAGTCTGCGAGGAGACCGGTGGCGGAAAAAGACGGAATAGCTACGAGCATGGAACTCGATCGAGA
>JBOGMW010000188.1:0-6196 GCA_050746805.1 Candidatus Acidiferrales bacterium
TGTAAAGCCAGTAGCACATGCCGAGCGCGAAGAAATTCTTGGAGCGGTCCACGCTCTTGCTATCGAGTCCCAAATCGCGCAACGCCGCCCGCGTCAGTTTCGTCAATTCCACGGCGAACAGCCGATAGCCATCGAGGGAATGATCTTCGAGCGGGTTCGAGGTCAACTGCGCCTTGCGCAAATCGGTATCGCCGAAATCGTCGAGATTCGCGATCAAAATTCCGTTGGGTTTCAGGTCCGCCAGATTCATCTTCAGCGCCGCCGGGTTCATCGCGATCAGCGCGTCCACGCTATCGCCGGGCGTATAAACATCGCTGGACGAAAAATGCACCTGGAATCCGCTGACGCCAGGTAATGTGCCGGCAGGGGCGCGGATTTCGGCGGGGAAATCGGGCAGGGTAGCCAGATCGTTCCCGTAGATCGCCACTGTGTTTGTGAATTGGCTGCCGGTGATCTGCATTCCATCGCCAGAGTCGCCGCAGAACCGGATAACCGCTTGATCGACTACTTCACGCTTGCGCTGCTTGGGAGGTGCAACCGATGTCGCCATGTCTTATAAGGGCTTCCTGCCTCGCCTGTAGTTACCTAGATTCTCTATTCGATGTGCGCGGATGGGCAAGCGCTGCTAGAAAGAATTCGATACCTTCCGGCGGTCACCATTTCCCCATCCCGCTGGTTTCAAGGTTAGCACACCGCTGAACCACTGGAAGAAATTTTCAGGAGCGGTTTTTCCACGGTTGCTTTCGCGAGACGGCCCAGTGGAGATGCGTAATTGGTCGTAAAAGGGTGGAACGGCCCTGCGGAGGCTGGAGTCCGCCAGCGGCCCGATGACCACGGTATCGAGAAACGGGCGGCGCGCGTGGAACATTCGGCAGCCGAATCGGATTTGTCGACGAGAATACCCTCTTTAGCTGGCGCGACTGAGCCACTGCCGCGATCTTATTCTAAACTGCTGATTTCCCCTCTTTGCTTAGTCGCTTCAACGATCTAAACCCTGTACAAAAGTACCATTGACTTCGCTTTTATTTCGCCATACACTCCGGACACTCGGCATAGGCCGAGTCCGGGGGCACGCTGGCACTTACAAAGCGACAAAAAGAGGTCCTCAATTATCTGGTTACCTTCCTCAATAAGAACGGCTACTCGCCGAGCTTCGAGGAAATCGCGCGTGCGCTGAAACTCACCTCGTTGGCCACGGTGCACAAGCATCTCTCCACCCTGGAAAAGAAGGGCTTCATCCGCCGCGGTTACAATCAAAGCCGCTCGATTGAAGTGACGCAGCTTCCCAAACCGGTGCGCGAGGAAATTCTGGACCGCCACGTGGTGGAGTTGCCGCTTGCTGGACGCATCGCAGCCGGTCGCCCGCTCGAAGCCGTCGAAGACCGCGAGACTATTTCGCTTTCAGATTTCGCGCGCGGGCAAAATACCTTCGTCCTGCAAGTGAAGGGCGAATCGATGCGCGAAGATCACATTCTGGATGGCGACTTCATCGTCGTGGAGCAAACTCAGGTGGCAAACCCCGGGGAGATCGTTGTTGCGCTGGTTGGAGAGGACGAAGCCACACTCAAGCGCTTCTATCGCGAACCAGGAGGCAAAATCCGCCTGCAGCCCGCCAATTCGACTATGGCGCCGATCATCGTCCCAGCGAACGACGTTAAAATTCAGGGCCGAGTGGTCGGCGTCCTCCGCAAATACTGAACGCGATTCGACCTGCCATATCGGCCGGGCGCGTCCCGACTGCACTAACCCGCCCGCCCCGGCCATCAGTGAGCCTGAAACAAGGCGAACACCCGCCGAAAGGCCGGCGAAACTCCAAAGTTGCTTCCCCGGACACATCTGTGCCATTTTGAATTTGGCACGCCCTTCGCTCGGGGCTACATTGTTGTTCCCCGGTCCGCACTTTTCATCAGCCAGTTCCGGCGCGTTTGGGCCCAAGGAGGTTTGATTAATGTGGGGAGAGAAGAAGCAGGAGACTCCCACTAGGACGCCGCTACCGCAGCAACCTAGAGAGAATTTGGCGCCTGCAACACCAACTATATCCAGGGCAACTATTTCTGGGGAGGCAAAGAACATGGCACCACTTGAATCGACGTATCCGCCGAGCTCGTCCAGCACCAGCGGCGGCACGGCTCGCTTGGGAGCAAGCCTGCATGTGAAGGGTGAGATCACCGGCAACGAAGATCTGGCCATTGACGGCAGCGTGGAAGGACTCGTTCACCTGGAGGATCGCAAACTCACCGTCGGCGCTAGCGCTCGCGTTACCGCCGATGTGATCGCGCGTGAAGTCGTGGTGTACGGAAATGTGAAGGGCAATCTTCGCGCGCGCGACCGCATCGAGATCAAGAAGGACGGCTCGGTAGTAGGCGACCTGACTACCGCCCGCATCATGATCGAGGACGGCGCGTATTTTAAGGGCTCCATCGAAATCGATAAGGCTGGCGATTCGTCCGGCGATAGCAGCGATTTCGACAAGTCCTATACTTCTCGCAGCACTTCCAAGACGACCACATCCGCCGTTTAACCGCGGTATTTTGCGGATGCGGGCCGCTTTCGTTCGCCGCAGCGCTCCAGTTGCACCTGGAGCTGCGGCGCAGCGAAGCGGCTCGCGCCCGCGCGTCAGCACCCCGCGCTAACGCCTTCGCCATATTCCGGTCCAGTTTTATCGTTCTCGAGAGCCTGGCGCCACGCGTCCGCGTCGTTGTGGCTCGCTCCGCCCGCTCTCTGTGCTAGACTCCCGCCCCGGGAGGAACCGTCATCATGGCCTCATGCGCTAGCCGAATCTCGAAATTTGTGGTGGCATTTGCGTTGCTTTTGCTTTTGCTCGTTTCCGCACGACCCGCCGCTGCCCAAAACTGCAATCGCAAGTGCCTCGCCGGTTTGGTCACCGACTACATCCAGGCCATGACCACCCACAATCCCGGCGGTCTGCCTGTTACCGCTAACGTCCGGTTCACCGAGAACGGCAAAGTGCTGAAGATTGGCGAGGGTTTCTGGCGGACGGCGTCCGGCGTGGGGCCCTACCGCCGCGACGTTTTGGACGTCCCCGGAGACACCGCCGCGACCCAGGCGATATTGCTCGGAGCGCAAAAACAACCTGTGCTTTTTTCGCTCCGGCTAAAAGAGAGCGGCGGCAAAATCAGCCAGATCGAAACCATGGTCGTCCCGCATGATAAGGACGCTTTGATTTTCAGTCCCGCCGGATATTTGCAGGGAAATTCTCAAATGGCGCTCGTGCCGCCAGCCTCGCAGATCGAATCGCGAGCTGCGGCAATCAAGATCGCCATGAAATACCCAGAGGGCCTCAAGATCGGCAGCTTCGTTCAGGCCAATACGCCTTTCGCATCGGACGCCTACCGCATCGAGAACGGAATCCACACGGCGGGGCCCGGCTGCAAGATGAAGGGATGCGAAAATATCAAGGGTCAGGACATCATCAAACATCCCGAAGTACGCGCTCGCTTCGCAGCCTACGACCGCCATCTAGGCATCGTTATGCTGTATCTGGATTTCGGGCAAACCTCTCGCTACGGCCAAGGCCGCAAGCTGGTTACTTTCGAGACTTTCAAGGTCTACGGCGGCCAAATCCACGCCGTAAACGCCGTCCTGCGAGTCACATCGGTGAAAGATGCTTCGGGCTGGGGTAAGTTTTGAAGGAAGGGCATCGGCTGAAGATTTCGTTCCTGGCGCTGGCTTTCGGCCGCGCTTCTCTTCGCATTACTTGAAGTATGAAGTATACAGAGAGCAGAAGCGGTTCCTGGCGCTGGCGTCAATGGATTTCGTTTTCTCGATCGGTTCGCATTGACAGAAGCCGTGTCGAAGCGTAAAGTTGGCGTTTGTCTATTGAAGGAAAGGTGTGACTGGGTAGATGCGGACTCATATTGCCAAGGGCCGGGAGGCCGAGGAACTCACAGTTGGCAAAGACTGGTTTGTGGTAGACGCAGATAATCAGGTGCTGGGGCGCCTGGCTACGCGCGTAGCGCGGATTTTGATCGGCAAGGACAAGGCCAACTTCACGCCTTATCTCGATTGCGGAGATCACGTAATCGTGATCAATGCCGAGCGCGTACGCCTAACGGGCAACAAGATCGAGCAGAAGGTCTATTACCACCACAGCGGCTATCCCGGTGGGCTGAAGGAAGTACCCATTCGCGCGCTCATGCAGCGCCGTCCGGAGGAAGTTATCCGCGAAGCGGTGGTCGGCATGCTGCCGAAGAACAAGCTCCGCGCCCGCCGCGCCAAAAAGCTGCGAATCTACGCCGGAAGTGAAGCGCTGGCCCGCCACGCTGGACAGAAGCCCCAACCGGTTGCGCTGTAGCCTTGCAAGAGAGATGCTAGGAAGCAGAAAGCGAGAGTGAATCCGTCTCGCGCATTCGCCGTGCGCCACCGCGCTGCGGCAGTAACGAATGGGAGGAACGTTGAGTTCAGCCGCTAGTTCGATCTCAGCCGCCGCTGGAAAGCAATTTTACGGCACGGGACGCCGCCGCGAAGCGGTCGCCCGCGTATACATCAAGCCGGGTGCGGCCCGCTTCACCGTCAACGGGCGCCCGGTCGACGAATATTTTCGCAACGTGGCATGGCACACCGCCGCCGTCGAACCGCTGAAATTCACGCAGATGCTCGATCAGCTCGAGGTCAAGGCCCAGGTGAAGGGTGGTGGGATTGGTGGCCAGTCTGGGGCGGTCCGCATGGGGCTTTCGCGCGCTCTGGCACGGCTGAATCCCGAGCTTCGTCCCGCGCTGCGCACCAATGGATTTCTCACGCGCGATCCGCGCATGAAGGAACGCAAGAAGTATGGACAGAAAGGCGCTCGCCGCCGCTTCCAGTTCAGCAAGCGCTGATCGTTGGTTGTTGCAAGTCGCAGGTCAACAGCCGCTGGTTATTAGGAACCACGGTTCAAATCTCGGCCGGCATAGGGACCGGCAGAAAAGGGCGCTCCCCGGCATCGCCGGGGCTAAGCGCCCCTTTTAAAGGAAGGAGATCCTTTGGCAGTAGAAATTACAATGAAGGAATTGCTGGAGGCCGGCGTTCATTTCGGCCACCAGACTCGGCGCTGGAATCCGAAAATGAAGGAATATATTTTCGGCGAGCGTAATGGCATCCATATCATCGATCTTCAAAAGACCTTGAAAATGTTCCGCGATGCTGCCCGTTACGTCTCCGATCAGGCCGCCTCGGGGAAAAGCATCCTGTTTCTAGGCACCAAACGCCAGGCCCAGGAAGCTACCGCTGAGGAAGCTCAGCGTTGCGGCATGTTTTACGTCAATCATCGCTGGCTCGGTGGCACGCTTACCAATTGGGTGACGCTACAAAAATCGATCAAGCGCCTGAAGCTCCTGAAAGCCATGTCCGAAGACGGGCGCATGGCCGAATTCTCAAAAAAAGAGGGCGCGCGTCTTGATCGCGAGCTCAAGCATCTCCAGCAGAATTTCTCCGGCGTGGAAAACATGACCACCCTGCCGGATGCCATGTTCGTCATCGACCCGAACTCCGAAGTGATCGCCGTCCGTGAAGCCCGCCGCATGGGGATTCCGGTGGTGGCGATCGTCGATACCAATTGCGACCCGCATCTTGTCGACTGGATCATTCCCGGGAATGACGACGCTTTGCGCGCGATCCGCCTGTTTACGTCGAAAATTGCCGATGCGGTCCTCAGCGGTCGCCAGTCGTACGAACAATCGCAGATCGCCGAACAGAAATCCGCCGAAGGCGAGGGCGAATTGGGGCCGGAATACGTCGATACCAGCGCCTACGAGCAATACGAACAGCAGGAAGGCGACTTTGTCGAAGGCGAACCGGCCGCCGCCGCGGTTCCCGAAGAGGAACCCGCACCCGCGACTGCCGGCGAAGACGAAAACGCGCAGCGCTAGTTTCGCAAGTTCTCCTGCGCTTCCAGCCCGCTCGGGCCAGGGTGCGCGGCGGATTCGCAGCTTCGAATCGAATCCAGAAATTCAAAGGAATCGAGCACATCGATGTCTACAGCACCCGAAACTGGAAAAGTGAACGTCCCCGCGCAACTCGTCAAGCAGTTGCGCGAGCGCACTGGCGCTGGTTTCTCCGATTGCCGCGCCGCGCTGATGGAGACCGGCGGCGATATCGAACAGGCTATCAACGTCCTGCGTAAAAAGGGACAAGTCGCGGCGGCCAAAAAGGCGCAGCGCGCCACGTCCGAGGGCCTGGTCACCTCCTATATTCACGC
>JBOGMW010000189.1:0-8377 GCA_050746805.1 Candidatus Acidiferrales bacterium
CGAGGATTGCCCTTGTACCTCTTTCTCCATGACGTAGAATAGCCCGGCGCAAACGCACCGGCCCTCAAAGGTACACGGCGATGAAATTTGGCAGCTCGTTCCTAATGCAAGTTCCTCGGCCTTGGAATACCGACTCCGAGCACAAAATGCTCTCGAACGCGCTCGACCAGGCCGAGCTGGTGGACCGCTGCGGATTCGACTACGTTTGGTCCACCGAGCATCACTTCCTCGAGGAATATTCGCACTCGTCTACGCCTGAACTTTTCCTCGCGGCCTGCAGCCAGCGCACTCGCAACGTCCGCCTCGGCCATGGCGTCGTTCAAACGCCGCCCAACGTGAACCACCCCGCGCGCGTCGCCGAACGCATCGCCGCGCTCGATCTGATCAGCGGCGGCCGCTGTGACTTCGGCACCGGCTCCGGCGCCACGATTACCGAACTCGGCGGCTTCAACGTGACGCAGCCCGAAAAAAAAGCCGCCCAGCTCGAAGGCTTTCGCGTCGCCGTACGCATGCTGGTCGAGGATCCGTTCACGGGTTTTGATGGCAAATACGTGAAGGTTCCGCCGCGCAACGTCGTCCCCAAGCCGCTCCAAAAACCACATCCGCCACTCTGGATGGCTTGCTCGCGCCGCGAATCAATTCTCGAAGCCGCCCGTCTGGGCCTTGGTGCTCTCACCTTTTCGTTCGTCAACCCCACCGAAGCGCGCCAATGGGTGAAGGATTATTACGATACGATCGAGAATGAATCGATTCCTCTGGGCTACGCTGTAAATCCGCATTTCGCTGTCGCCGCGCCATTTCTCTGCCATCCCGACGAGAAATACCTACAGAAAATAGCCGACGAAAACTATGGCTTCTTTCTCTACGCCCTCGGCCATTACAGCTTTTTCGGCGAACATCGCCCCGGCAAGACCGACATATGGGACCAGTACAAAAATAATCCCAACGGCAAGGCAGCCGCTCCGGAAGCTCTCGCTCAAACGTGTGTCGGCACGCCCGACGTTCTTCTCCGCCGCCTCCGCGAATTCGAAGAGGCCGGAATCGATCAGGTAATGTCCATCGGCCAGGTCGCCAAGATTCCGCACGAGCTTTATTGCTCTTCCGTCGAACTTTTTGCCAAGGAAGTTCTTCCCGAATTCAAGGATCGCGAAATCGCCAGCGCGCGCCGCAATGCGGAGCGCCGCGCACGCATCTCTGAAAAAGCCATGGCTCGAAAGCCCAAAGAAGTTCCGGTCGAGATCGATATCTCCATCCCCTCCGCCGGCCACCACTAAACCTGAGTTCCAGCCGCACTAACTCCTTGTAGCCGCTAGGAAATCCCGAACACTCGTTATGCCTTCGGCTGCTATCCAATCGGCGCGGCTCCTGGCCTGCCCCTGGCCTGGGTTTCGGCCATAAACCCTGCGATTTCCTCCTGATACTTTTATCCGCATCTCGGGTATGCACCCGTTGTGTCGTGCCGTTGCCGCTGTCTACACTGGCTCGGCAGTTGTTTTGACGCCTAACGCGTTGGAGGAAGAATGAACAAGCTCGTCAAACGCACTATCCAGTACACGCTGATCCTACTGCTGGCCTCCGTCCTTCTGGTTCCTCAAGGCGCCTTTGCTGAACCTCCAAGCCACGTGGTTTCTTCGGCCAATCTTCAGCGCGACATCACCTCCGCCTCCGCTGCCCGTCAGCAAAATATCAAAGAAGTCGAAGATTTTCTCGCCAGGCCCGGAGCTCGCCAGGCGCTTGAATCGGCCAATATCGATTACCGCCAGGTACAGGACGCCGTACCACAGCTCAATAATCAAGAGCTGGCTAGACTCGCGAAGATTTCGCAGAATGCCCAGAATCAATTTACGGCGGGAAGTTTGAGCGACCGCGATTTGATCTGGATTCTCATCGGCGTTGCGGTAATCATTCTCATCGTCGTCGCTACATAACGGGAACGTCGGCACGCAAACTCTTCGCAACATTGGCGATCGGCCGTGATACGCCTATTCGCGCCGGTCGCCGGTGCGTCGCCTCGAAGACGCAGTTTGCTTGCACTACCATCGCGCTGCTCCGCATGTAACTTGCTTGCAGGACGTTCGCGCCGCTACACTGGTCCGTCCAGCCGCCTGAACTCTCTTTCCGGAGGAAGCATGAAGAAGCTGCCCACTCGCCTGATCGACGCAGCGTTTATGTTGTTGTTGTCTCTGCTTCTCGTGGTGCCGCAGAGCGTCTTTGCCCAAAATCACGTAGTTTCTTCCGCCGACCTGCAGCGCGACGTTGCCGCCGCCTCTGCCGTTCGTCAACAATACGTCGTTCAGATCGAATCTCTATTCGCCCTGCCGCAAGCGCGCCAGGCTCTCCAATCAGCGCACATCGATTACCGGCAGGTAACCGACGCCGTCCCGCAACTCACCGCCAAGGATTTGGCGCAACTGTCCTTGACGTCGGCGAAAGCCAAACGCCAGTTTGCGGCCGGACAGATGTCCAACCACGACCTGCTCCTGCTTATCGTCGCCGTTGCAGTCTTGATTCTGATTATCGTGGCAGTCAAACACTGATGAAGCGGCCCGCCACTCTCGCCGCGCTTATTTTCCTAGCAGTAGCGGGCGCGCTCACTCGCGCGGCGCAACCGCCGGCCGTTTGGATCGACGTGCCCTTCGTCGCGCAATCTCGCGATGGCTGTGGCTCCGCCTCGATCTCCATGGTCATGCAATACTGGGCGAAAAAGGAGGGCCAGCCGAGCCCTCCTTTCGCCGCTGTTCACGTCATTCAATCGAAGTTGTTCTCGCCCAAGGCCGGCGGCATCAGCACTTCCAGCATGGAGGACTATTTCCGCAAATCCGGTTATCGCGTGTTCGCATTCCGCGGCCAGTGGAGCGACTTGGTGCACCACGTCCAGCTCGGCCGCCCCTTGATCGTCGGCCTCCAAGCCAGCGGCCCGCTTGGTCCATTACACTATGTGGTCGTCGTCGGAGTTGACGACGCGCGCGGTTTTGTCTTCGTCAATGACCCAGCGCAGCAGAAAATGCAGCGTATTTCGCGCCAGGGGTTCGAGTCCGAATGGAGTCACACTCGCAATTGGACGCTTCTAGCCCTGCCCCAGCCTCGCGAATGATCCGCGCGTCTGATGACGCGTACTGCTCCACTCACAGCGCGAATGTCATCCCAAACCCGGTCGCCCGCTTTGGGCGAACGGTGGTGAGGCATCTGCTGTCGGTCGTTACCGCCGCGCCCCTCGTCCAGCAACCTTTGCTGCTTTTCGCGCTGCTTCTTATCGTACCGTGCGTGTTCGGTCAGTCGGCTGGCTCCGCCGCCGACACGCTTTCGCACGTGAAGAAACTCTACGATCAGAGCCACTGGAACGCCGTCGTCCAAGCGGTTCCCGAATCTCCCGACCAGCCCGCTGAACTCGAACTTTACCGCGGCCTTGCACTCGCCCAGCTTCAGCGCTGGGACGAAGCAAAACGGTCGTTCGAAGCCGGACTCGTTCACCATCCGCGCGACGAGCGCCTCATGGTCGAACTCGCTGGCGTCGATTACCACCAGAAAGACTACAAGTACGCAAAATCTTTCCTGCGCCGCGCTCTTTCGATCGATCGCCGCGATTCCTACGCCAACAATTTCCTCGCCTCAATTTATTTCCTGGAAGGCAACCTCGAAGCGGCGCTCAAGTATTGGAATCGCGCCGGGAAACCCATCCTCGTGGATCTCTCGTACTCTCCGGCGCCTTCTCTGAATCCGCTGACACTCGATCGCGCTTTCGACTTCTCCCGCGGCAGCGTGTGGCGCCGCGATCGATACCTCGCTACCCAGGCTCGCCTCCACGCTCTCGATTTATTTCCACTCATGCAATTCGATCTGCAGCCGCAGTCTAGCGGCTCGTTCGATCTCGTGTTTCGTGCGCCGCAGCGCGCTCCATGGACGCGCAATTACCTCCTCAGCGCCTTCACCCTCCTGCGCGGCCTCCCGTTTGAAACCGTCTATCCCGATTTTTATAACCTCAATGGCGCGGGCTTGAATTCCCTGTCGCTCTTTCGTTGGGACGATCAAAAGCGCCGCGTTTCAACTGAACTGGCCGCGCCGCTTTTTGATAATCCCGCGCTTCGTTATCGCGTCTACTTCGACGCGCGTGACGAAAATTGGAACGTCACTGATACGCTCGTTCTCTCCGCTCCTGCGAACGCTCGCTTCAATCTTGAGCGCCTTGCTGTTGGCGCGGAATTACGCTTCATCGAAAGCGGCCGTTGGCAGTGGAGCATGGGCGCTGAATACACCGATCGCCTTTTTCGCACGCTGACCGGGATTCCCGCGCAAGCCTCGCCATTCTTCACCGGAGGCTCTTCGCTCGCGCTGCTCTCCACCGTCCAGCGCTCGCTGATCCGCTCCCCCGAAAGGCGTTTCAATCTGGATGGCGGCGCCACCGGCGAACTCGGCACGTTTTTCTCGAAACCGCTCGGACGCTACGGTCGCCTGCAAAGCTCTCTCGCCGTGAATTGGTACCCGCAAGCGCAAGGTGACGATTACCACCTGCAAGCCCGCCTGCGTACTGGCGTCACCTTCGGACAGGTTCCTTTCGATGATCTTTTCGTGCTCGGCTTCGATCGCGACACCGATCTTTGGATGCGCGGCTATCCGGCTCTCTACCACGGACAGAAAGGCAACGCGCCGCTCGGACGCGACTACATACTTTCCAATTGGGATTTCGACAAAATCGCGTACGACAATCCTTTTTTCACCGCGACAATAGGTCCGTTCCTCGATTCCGGCAATGCCTACGACCCCTCGGCCTACTTCGGTTCGCACCGGTGGATGTGGGACAGCGGCCTCCAAACAAAAATCCGCGTCCTCGGCCGCGCCGAAATCGTGCTTGGCTGGGGCATCACGCTCCGCTCCGCCCGCAGCTCCTTCTTCGCCACCGTCTCGCCGTAAGCACTACTGCCTCTCGTCGCTGCCCCGTCGTCGAGCTGCGCTCACCCACTCGCCGACCAACGCCGGTAACCTCTCTACTACCTCTGACCCAAACAGAACCTCGTCCACATAGCCCATGTGAAGCATGTCAACGATTCTGCAAAGATTAGGACCGTCCCATGTCCCACCACGTGTCGTACGCATCTACCATCAAGTAGTGCTTAACTTCAATTCCTTCGTGCTCGCGCAATTCTTCCAATTCCATCCCATCGAGTAGGCTCTCGTATACCCCATCTGCGATCCGGCTCCCGAAGGTGGTTGTGTAGTAGTATTCCTTGATTTCCCAAACGGCTATCGGATTAACCGCCGCCGGGAACGCGCCATCCACCCACCTAGCCAGAGTTCGGATCGGCATGCCATTCTTGGTAACGGAGGTTAGTTCTCTTGGGTTGTAGTCGCAGGGCATTCCTTTTGAGTTTGCCTCGATAAGCATATTGATGATGCCGGTAAAATAGGCCTCCGCTTTCTTCGATCCGCTTTGCTTATTCAAGAGCACGTTCCATTTCGGTTTGAGCTTCCTCTTGAGGCCGTGGAAAAGTTTTTTGGCCTTGGCCACATCCATCAGGTGCGGGCGGGCAATCGAGTACAACACGCTCGCGCGGTGCTCGAATAAGCGATGAGATTATCCCCCAGCTCCGTGGGGTGTTCGTCATCACCAACAATGTGGGAAGTCCTAAGTCGAAGATCAATCAGTGCCGTCGCAACCGCATCGAGTGACGGAACCTTAATTCGTCCGGTCTGCCGGTCCGTATAACCCAGATGCTGGCTAATGCTTCGGACGTTTGCCCAGAAGTACTTCGGTTGATTCAGGAATCGCTTTTCCGGCTTCATTCCCCGAGCCTTCAAACTTGCGGACGAATTCCCCCAAAGAAATGCCCAGCGCTTTACAAATCTGTTGCAGTTCCAGCAGATCCACCCGCCGTTCACCGCTTTCGTACTTGCTCACGAAAGACTGCGACTGCCTCAAGAGCCGAGCCAGATCCTCTTGCCTGAGGCCTGCTTCCATGCGAGCCTGTCGCAGCAGCTCCGTAAGCCGCCGCTGTTCTGAGCTAGCTGTGTATCGCGACACTTGAGCGAGCAACCTTAGGTAGTGGGCTACTTTGAATCCTTTATGACGCACCACTTACCACCAGTGGCAATCACGCCAGTCGCATCTGGGACGGAATTTTTGCAGGAATCGGCCTCATCCGAAGAGGAAAATGAAGTGGCACCTTCGATTTTGGGAGACCAAATAAACTTCCCGTAAGGTTTGGGCATTCCGTAATCGACTATCAAGTATTGCATCGAATCCTCCTCACGGCTTTTAAGCCACTCTTTTCGCCACTTCTTCGGCTTCCAGCAACCCCACCAGATCGCCAGCATCCCAAGACGGTCAGTGACGCCAGCGGCCATGGCAGGGCTAACGCGAAGTGTACGGTGAATCTTGATGAAATTGTACGCAAAATAGTACAACGCCACAGCCGCCGCATGATTCTCGATCTTTCGAGAAAAGCCGTTTGACAGCCGCGTATACCGACGCATCGCGGTACGCACGCTCCAATTCTGCCGCTCAACGTAGCTGGTCGAAATATGTTTAGGGTCTGGTCGTCCGATGATCTGAATCTGTTTGCAACCGATGCAGTCTGCGGGCGAGTAGCGCGCTTCGCTCTCTCGGTCGTTGCCATAAAGTTTCACAAGCATTGCGTAGTCAATCTCAGAGCCGAAGGCGCTTTCGACGGCATCGAGGTAAACGCGATGGCCGTCGCTCGTTAGCTGGATTCGATTACTCAGGCGCGCTGCAAGGTCACGCACGAAAACATATCCGGTTGCTGCGCTTCGGTCGCCGAGCGTGCTATGGGGGCGTAGTGAGATTTAGAAAGGCGGATGGTTACATGTCTACCCCCTGTGGCGTGCATGATCCGATTTCGCCCGCGTCGTTTGCAAAGCGAGTCAACGAGTGGCACGAGCGAACGGCAGGAACACAATTCGTTCTCCAGAATTTCAACGAGGCGATGGATGCGGCGGGCAACGGAGACTTAATTTACTGCGATCCACCCTACAGCTTTACGCAATCCATTTTGTACGGAGCTCAGCTATTTCATCTAGCAGACCTGTTTCGTGCAATACGAGAATGCAAGAAACGCGGCGCTTACATAGCGCTCAGCATTGACGGCACGAAGCGTTCCGGCAGCTCAGTCTGCAATATCCCAATACCCGCAGACCTTTTTGAGCGAGAGATCATGATCCACTGCGGACGCTCCATGCTTAAGCGTTTTCAAATGGGGGTAAGACGCTTGAAAACGAAGTAGTTCACGACCGGCTGCTCTTGACGTATTGACGTGGCTAACTGCTCTGCCTTCACGGCCTTCCCGCTACGCTTTTCCTTTCACTCATTGTGCTGCCAGCAGTCGCACGCGCTGTGCTAGAATCTGCCCCTCATGAACCGCGCGGGAGATTTTCTCGGCAACGTATTTCGTCGCATAAACCATCCGGACGCAACTTTCGCCTGGCTCGAAAGTGCGTGGCCCTCGATTGTCGGCACGCATCTCGCAACCCACACGCGTCCGCTTCGCTGCATCGGCCACCGCCTCGAACTTTCCGCCGATGGCTCCGTTTTGCAATCGCAGCTGTCAGAAATGGAACAGGATCTCCGCGCGCGAATTAATTCCGCCTGGGGAGGAACTCTGGTCCACGAACTCAAGTTCATCGTCCGCCCTGTCGCTCGCTTGTCGCGAGAAGCCGATAACTCTTACACACCGTTCATCCGCCGCCGTCGCACCTGATCATCTCTCCGCTCAAGGTTTCGATCCGGCGCCTCTCAGTTGGCGCCCGGTGCGGTAGTGGTGCAGTTTGACAATTAGCCCACCTCGGAACTGAGGCCACCAATGCGTGGCGACCGACGTGGTTCAGCCGGACTCGCCTCTTCTGCGCTCAATAGACCCATCAGTTCCTGAATCGACCATACATGGTCTGCCAGCCCCGCTTCCATGGCTGGCGTGACGCGCAATGTCTGATGGACGCGGCAGAAGTTGTAATGCATGAAGTACAGCGCCAGAGCATGTCCATGATTTTCGAGCTTCTTGCTAAAGCCATTGGTGAGGCGAGTAAAGCGGCGCATCGACATTCTCATTGTCAAGTTCGCGCGCTCAACGTGCGATGTACTGACGCGGCGCGGATTCGGTTTTCCACTCACCACCTTCATGTCGCACCCAATGCAGGTTGCCGGACCATAGCGACGCGCATCCTCATCAACCGCCGAGGCGTAAATTTTGTGGAGCATCGCATAGTCTGCATTCGCCCCGAACGCCTGTTCGACCGCCTCGAAATAGGGGCTGTGCGCGTCAGTAGTTATTTGCGGGCGTCCCACTATTCGGCTGGCGCAATCAAACATAAACTCGTTGGCCGATGACCGACCACGTCCTCCCATCAGATATGACACGCAGAGCTTGGT
>JBOGMW010000190.1:0-18542 GCA_050746805.1 Candidatus Acidiferrales bacterium
AGGGGAGAGAGTTCGTCGTCGCGATCTCTTTGTTCTTCGCGCAGGAAATGGCGTTCCAGAAGCCGCGCCGCGAGCCGCCGTCCGCCGAGTCCGAAAGCGAGAGCCAATCCGAACATGAGCGCGCCAAAGACGATGGAAAAGGCAATTTCCATCGTTGCACGACCGAGTCCCACTTGTTCGAGCGCCATGGAAAGCGCGAGGAAAATAATGACAACACGGACCACGCCGCTGAGAACTCTTGGAGAAGACATGCCGGCGTTGACGCCAGCAAGCAAGGCGGCTCGGGAAAAGAAGTTCGCAGCCAGCAAACCGACGAAGAGGATCAAAAAAGCGACGAATATCTGGGGCAGAAGCGCGATCAGGTTGGCAATTTGCTCCTGCAAACTTCCGATTCCCAGGAAGCTGATGCCAACGATGATGAATCCGAGCCAAACCACCCAGAAGACGGCGCGACTGAGCAGTTCGGTCATGGGCGGCAATTCCGCGCGACGGAGCAGGCGCGAGGCGCCCGCTTCCTCGGACATTTTGTCGACCTTGGCCACCCGCAGGATTCCGCGAAGAATGATCTTGAGCAGATAAGCCACCAGCCAGCCGATGAGAATTACAACGAGCATCAACAAAAAACGTGGGAGAAATTCGGCCAGCATGTGAGTCAAGTTGTCGTGGGCCTGTTGAAACGCATGCACTATCATTTCTTGCATAAGGCACCTTACCCTTTCGTGCTCCATCGCTCGACGAAGAAGCTCCTCTGCCGGCCAAATTCCTGGCAGAGATCTTCGATATCGGCTTCCATGGCTTCGCTATCGTCGGACCGATGTACGGTGAGAAAAGAATGAACCCGTCCGCGGTAAATAGGAATCAATGCTTGAACCAAGTGGCCGCGATTGATGACCGAATGATGGTACGCCGCGGCAAATTCGTAGATGGTACGCACCCATAGAGCATTGCTAAAACGGAAAGTGGTTTCATCTAAAGCGGCGAGCCGGACGAGTTCCGCGTGCGTATCCACATCCAGGATTGAGGCGAGTATCTCGGAAAGCTCCGCAACTCCGGTGCGGTAAAGCTGAAACATTTTTTTTCTGTCCACCCGCACGGCTTCGCTAGTGAGCTGGTGATCGAGGCCGACCGTCGTCACGGGTTCGGGATCGCGTCCGGGGAGCCAGTAAGACTCCTTGGACTCGATGCACCAGAAGAATCCGCTCACTGTCTCGCGAATCACGTCCACAACGCCGGCGGAGGTCGAGCGCGGCTTAGGGCCGAGGAACGTCTGGCAGCAGGAATAGGAATCGGACATGGCGGTGAGGGTCAACCATGTTTCGGCTGCCGATTGGATTCCTTCGCGTTCCCATTCAGCGCTGTTGAGGCAGTCGGACGCGAGCCTTCCCGAAAACGCGAATTCGCTAGCCCGCAATTCGCGTATAGGCTTGCCGAAAAGAACGCGGCTGAGGGGATAGAGCAGATTGCGCGTGAGTAGGCCATCGTAGCGATGCCGGGCATACAGCGGAGCAACGAAATCGTAGTTTTCGGAGAAAACTGGGCGCAATAAGGAATCGATCCATGCGGGACTAACGCTTGAGGTCGAAGCGGAAACTACGGCGCAGGCTTTGGCGTGAAGAAGATCGGCGGCTGCCAGGATCGTCCGCAGAGAGGCTGACTCCGCCTGCGTCCCTCCGGTAGTGGTGGTGACCCAGCGCAAGGTGCGCAGGGACTGTAGGCCGTTGGCGCCCAGAGAGCTGGCCTCGCGGACGGCCTCCGGCGTGCCGTCGCGCGAGCTAGCATCGATATTTACGAGGACGGTCCGCTGACGGCGAAAATTTCGCAGCAGAGATTCTTCCGCGGCGCGAACCACGTTACCGATCGTTCTGCAATTATTGCGAGACGGGATGCCAACCAACAGGTCAACTTCGCCAACGCTGACGAGCTGCCGGATGAAATCGTCAGATAGGAGAATATCCTCGCTCAATCTCCGCTCCATGAGCTATGCCGTCGCAGCGAAAGATCGCGCGACCCGAAGCTGATTTGCACGATCAAAGTCGACGCAGCCGAAACCAAAAGAATTGATAAGGGCCCATTGTGAGCAGATATGGCAGATCGCCCACGCGCGGAAAAATCGTCTTTCCCGACATTTCGATTGGGATGGAGCCTTTGTATTTTCGCAGATTCAGTTCCACGGCCTGCGAGGTACTGGAAAGATTGTTGACTGCCAGAACGCGCTCGTTGCCAAATTCGCGGACGTAGGCGAGGACGCGGTGATTCGGAGGATCGAGAAACTCGATGGTGCCGCGGCTGAAGACCCGCGTCGATTTCCGGACCTGCATTAAGCGCTTCATCCACGAGAGCAAGGAATGCTCGGATCGCTTCTGCGAATCCACATTCACGGATTGATAGCCGTACACCGGGTTAGAGACCAGAGGCGCATAGAGCCTCTCTGGATCGGTGGAGGAAAAACCAGCGTTCCAGTGACCGTCCCATTGCATTGGCGTGCGGACGCCGTTGCGGTCTCCGAGATACACATTGTCGCCCATTCCGATCTCATCACCGTAATATATGACCGGCGTGCCGGGAAGCGACATGAGCATTCCGTTGAGCAGCTCGATACGCCTGCGGTCGTTGTCCATTAAAGGAGCGAGGCGCCGGCGGATGCCCAGATTGATGCGCATGGATTTGTCGCGAGCGTACTCATCGTACATGTAATCGCGCTCTACGTCGGTGACCATTTCGAGCGTCAGCTCGTCATGATTGCGAAGAAAGATGGACCACTGGCAGTTTGCGGGGATTTCCGGAGTTCGCTGAAGAATTTCGATCACGGGTTTACGGTCTTCCAATTTAACGGCCATGAACATGCGCGGCATCAGCGGAAAATGGAAGGCCATGTGGAATTCGTCCCCGTGGCCGAAGTAGGCGCAGACGTCGGCGGGCCATTGATTTGCCTCAGCGAGCAGCATTCTCCCAGGAAAGAATTCGTCCATGCGGCGCCGGTATTCGCGGACGATATCGTGCGTTTCGGGCAAATTTTCGCAGGAGGTGGCGTCGCGCTCGACCAGGTAAGGAACAGCATCGAGACGGAAGCCATCGACACCAAGCTCGAGCCAGAATTTCATAACGTTCCACATGGCTTCGCGGACTTCGGGATTGTCGTAGTTCAGATCGGGCTGATGGCTGAAAAACCTGTGCCAGTAGTAGGCCTTGGAGACCGGATCCCACGCCCAATTCGAGAGCTCCGTATCGACGAAAATAATTCGAGCGCCGCGATAAAGTTCGTCAGTGTCGCTCCAGACGTACCAATCGCGCCGCGCATTATCGCGAGATTTCCGCGCTTCCTGAAACCACGGGTGCTGGTCGGAGGTATGGTTCAGAACCATTTCGATGATCACGCGAATACCGCGTTCGTGGGCCGCCGCAAGAAACCCCTTGAAGTCGTCTAGCGTTCCGTAGCTTTTGTGGACGGCGCAATAGTCGGCGATATCGTAGCCGTCGTCGCGCAGCGGGGAAGGGAAAAAAGGAAGCAGCCAGACGGCGGTGGCGCCAAGCTCCTGAAGATAATCCAGTTTTTGCTGGAGGCCGCGAAAATCGCCGATTCCGTCGCCGTTGCTGTCGAAAAACGCGCGCACGTGCAGCTGGTAGATGATGGAGTCCTTGTACCAGTCGGTTTGCGTCAGGAGGCTCAAGGTCTGGTTATGTTTGTCAGAGGAAATAATCGAAATCTTGCTCGGAGCGAACGCGCTTGCGCAAGCGGAAAATGTGCGCCGGCATTCGCCGCGGATCGAGTTCCACGTAGTTGCGCGAGCCCTGCCAAAGATACCGGTCTTCCGTAACCAAATCGTGCATTTGGTATACCTGGCGAGCTTCGATCTGAAAATAATCGAGAGGCAGATCGATCCAGCCGGACTGTTTGAAATGAGGGTCGAGATTCACGATAACGACGATCTTATTATTCCCGTCCTCGGTTATTTTGCTGAAGGCGATGATTTGATCGTTGTCGACCGGGTGAAACCGCAGATTCGAGTTGCTTTGGAGAGCGGGGCTGTCCTTGCGGATACCGTTGATTTTCGCGATCAGATCCTTGAGGCTGTCCGGGCGGTCGATATCCCAGGCGCGTAGCTGGTACTTCTCCGAGTCGACGTACTCTTCGCTGCCGGGTTGCAGAGCGCGATTTTCGAATAGCTCGAATGCCGGACCGTAAATGCCGTAGTTCGCGCCGAGGGTGGCGGCAAGGCACAAGCGAATCACAAACGCCGGCCGTCCACCATACTGAAGGTATTCGGTAAGAATATCCGGAGTGTTCGGCCAAAGATTGGGGCGGAAAAAGTCGGCGGTTTGCGCGAGTTCGCCAAAGTACCGGGTAAGATCCCATTTCGTGTTGCGCCATGCGAAGTATGTGTATGACTGCGTGAAGCCGGCCTTCGCCAGACGATACATGACTTTCGGTCTTGTAAACGCTTCGGCGAGAAAGATCACGTCCGGCTGTTCACTGCGCACTTCGGCGATCAGCCATTCCCAGAAAGCAAAAGGTTTCGTGTGCGGGTTATCCACCCGAAAAATGCGGATTCCCTGCCGAATCCAGTATAGCGCAACGCTTTTCAGCTCCTGGCAGAGAGCCTCGACCGCTTTGCTTTCAAAGTTGAGCGGATAAATATCCTGATATTTCTTGGGAGGGTTCTCCGCGTACTGAACGGAGCCGTCCGGACGAATCCGAAACCACTCCGGATGCTCGCGGACGTAGGGATGGTCTGGCGCGCATTGAAAGGCGAGATCAAGCGCCACTTCGATGCCGCGTTTTTGGGACTCAGCGAGCAGCAGCTTAAAGTCGTCCATGGTTCCGAGCTGGGTGTGAATTGCTTTGTGCCCGCCGAATGCGGAGCCGATGGCCCATGGGCTGCCTGGGTCCTCCCGAGACGGCGCGATGGAATTGTTTTTTCCCTTGCGCTCCACTTCGCCGATGGGGTGAATAGGCGGAAGATATAAGACATCGAATCCCATTTCCGCAACATAGTCGAGGCGCTCGATGCAGCTGCGGAAAGTACCCTGCCCGGCCGCATCGTTCGTACATGAGCGAGGAAACATTTCATACCACGAACTGAAGCGGGCGCGTTCGCGGTCCACTTGAACCACCAATTCGCGTTCGTACAGGGTGGCAACGCTAAGGTCGGGGTAGCGTTCCACCAACGCGCGGAGTTCTTCGCCCTGCGCGATATCGAAAGCACGCTGCGGATCGCTTTCGTGGAATTGGCGCAGATGGCGAGCGAGCGCATCGAGCCATTCGGCCTGCTCGGTGAGCGTCGCGCGAGAGGCCGCACCGGCGATTAGTTCCACGCCAACCAGAAATTCAAGAGCGAGGTTTTGGCCGGCGTCTTTCCTCTTTTTTAGATCTCGAAGCCACGATTTGAACGCATCCGGCCACGCTTGGATGGTGTAAACGTGATCTGTCTGGGCGCCGATGCTGAATTCTCCGGCCCAGCTATCGTTCACGAGTTCGCGCATTGGAGCGATCGACCATTCGGATTGGCTCCTGGCGCGATAAAGAAGGCGGGCGCTGAGAAGGTCGTGCCCCTCGCAGAAAATATCGGCGGTAACTTCTATTTTTTCCCCGGGCGTGCGTTTAATCGGAAACCGGCCGCAATCCACTTGCGGACGAACGTTCTCAATCACCGTCCGGCGGATTGGAAATTGGATGGACGTGGGCTTCTCTGCCGCAATCATCTCCCTACTATGATAGGGCCTCATGCGAGCAGGATTTAGCGGAAAAGATGCGGAAACATTTATGAGGAGGACACACCCTCTCTGGAACCCGCGGAGTGAGGCTGCGTTCGAGTGCCCGCTCAGCGTCAGCTAGGCTATTCCGAATTTCGCGACTTGTCGCCCGACTGCGGATCACGGTCGCCGGTAATTTCGGATAAGAACCAGGCGCGGCGCTCGGTTTCGTCGATCCAAACCTCGATCATGCTCGCTGTGGCGACGTCGCTGTCTTTCTCGCAAACCTCATGCATGGAGCGCAGGAAGCGCGTGAGCTCGCGATTGTCCCTGGCGAGCTCGTGTAGCATCTCGATAGGGCCGACCGTTTCCTCATTGTTGTCTTTTAGTCGCTGATGCTTGGAGATATCGCTGATGGAATGGATCGTTCTTCCGCCGATTTTGCGAGCGCGCTCAGCGATGTCGTCCGTCATGTTGAAAATTTGCGTGGCATGTTCATCCAACAGCAAATGGAAATCGCGGAAATTGCGTCCCGTCATGTGCCAGTGGAAGTTTTTTGTCTTCACGTAGAGGGCGAAGACGTCCGCCAATAACCTCCGAAGGCCGGCGGAAATTTCGGCGATGCTATCCTTCGCCAGATCGGGCGCTGGTTCGATCGGTCCCTCTGGCGCACGTTTCATGCGGGTTGCAGTGGTGTCCATAGCTCGGCTCCTTTAGGTGGTTATTCCCTAGGATGCGTGAGGTCGTAAACGAGTGACGCGCACCGTGTAAAAACCCGAAGAAATAGCATCGTGCGGCGTCCCCGCAATTCAAGCGGTCGAACCGAATCTGCGCTCCGAAACCCCGGGCTTTTGCCTTAGAGATAAGTCCACGTACGTCCCCGGTTGAAATACATACTTCCATAGATTGGATCGGGAACGCACATACGCAAGAATGTCGCGTCGCTCTTATGTGTGTCGGAGCGGCGAGCGGATCCAGCCAAAGAGGAGGGAAAATGCTACGTTGGGCGTTGGCGTTTTTTATCATTGCGATTGTCGCAGCGGTCTTTGGATTTGCCGGGATCGCGGTGGCTGCCGCGGGGATTGCGAAAGTTCTCTTCTTCGTTTTCCTTGTTCTATTCGTGATCGCTCTCTTGAGCGGCCTCGCGCGTAGGACGTGAGCCCCACCCGGGGCCACGCCCCGGCCGATCGGTCAATGAGGAGGCCGCATGACAACGTTTATTCGAGGTCTGTTGTGCTCGGCGACGGCGGTGCTTATGGTCGTTCCCGCCGCAATGGCACAGAAGAGTCAGGAACAACAGCGATTAAAAGAGTCGGCAACGGTGATGAACGAAATACTCAGCGTGCCGGACGATATTCCGGCCGACCTGCTGGATAAGGCCAAATGCGTGGTTGTTCTTCCGTCGGTGGTGAAGGCGGCGTTCGGAGTTGGGGGAAGCTATGGCCACGGCGCAATGGTTTGCCGTACCGGTTCGAACTTCGACGGGCCGTGGGGACCGCCAGCAATGTACTCGCTCGAAGGCGGAAGCTTCGGATTTCAAATCGGCGGGAAAGCGACGGACGTCGTTCTGCTTATCATGAACAGCTCCGGAGTGAATAGCCTCCTTCGGAGCAAAGTGAAACTGGGCGCGGGAGCTTCGATCGCAGCTGGGCCGAAGGGAAGAGCAGCGGCTGCGAGCACCGATGCCTACATGCGCGCGGAAATACTCAGCTATTCGCGGTCGCGTGGAGTTTTCGCGGGAGTGTCGCTAAAGGGTGCAACGTTACATCCTGACAACGACGGGAACCGCGCCCTTTACGGCCGAAGTATTTCAGCGAAGCAGATCGTTGAGGGCCCGGACAGGCCAGCTATTCCGCCCTCGGCGCGTCCATTGGTTAGCGGACTTGCGAAAGCATCGCCTGCCGGAAAATCCAACGCCTAGATCCTAGCGGGCTGAAACAACAGTAACAATCGGGAATGAAATAGGGAGGAAGGACATCGTTCCTTCCTCTTTTTTTATTGGAAGCCCGCGTCGTCCGCCGTGCCGATCCGGGATTGCTTTTAAGCGGATTGTTTCGGATCTTTCGGACCGAGGGCCAGCCCACGACAGCCGGTATCCGGGCTCGGCCTTGCTATGGGTGGCGGAACCACGCTGAAAACTCATTTGATCGAAATATCCGCATGCTCGAACACCGCCTCCAGCCGCTGCCGTTCCTTCCAGAAATCAGCCCACAGGTCGCCCACTTTATCGATACGCGCGCGGATCGTCCCTATATTCCAGCGCTCCGGCCTTAGGCCGCTTCGTAATTCGTCGATTCGCACAGGCGCGGAAACTGGGGCGCGGGGAAATGCTCTCGCGGAATACACGGAAGCGAGCGATTGCCCTCGCGAATTCTGGTGAGCATCCATGTAAATGGACGCCTGCGCTCGCTTCGTTACCGAACGCTGGGAAGTGAGCACGCCGGGGTGTTTGCGGCCGACAATGTCTGCGATTGCCTCCACGAACAGGCGCACCTGTTGGAAGGTGTACTTCGGCTCGATGGGAATATAAATATGAAATCCGGTGGCGCCGGACGTTTTCGCATATGCCTTGAACTGGAACTTTTCTAGAGTTTCGAGCAGCAGCCGCCCGAACTTGATAACGTCGGCGAAAGAAGCGCCTTCGGATGGATCGAGGTCGAAGAAGGCGTAATCGGGATGATCTTGATTACCGTAGCGACTGGACCACGGGTTGTGGTCGATGCATCCTAAATTGGTAAGGTAGAGAAGCGTGGGCCGGTCGTTGGCGATGATGTAGTTGACCTCGCCTCCCTTGTGGCGGCCGCTATCGGACGAGATCGCGACCGTTTTGACCCACTCCGGAGTGTCGTTTCCCGCATTTTTTTGAAAGAAGGGCGCGCCCTCAATTCCGTCCGGGTAGCGGCGAAGAACCAGCGGGCGATCTTTCAAGAACGGAAGAATTATCGGCGCCGCCCACAAGTAATAGGCCAGCAGATCGCGCTTTCGATAGCCGCTCTCCGGGAAGTAGATTTTGTTCAGATTCGTGAGGCGGAGCGGTCGCCCGTCGATTTCCACGGAGAGTTCGCCCGAACTGCCGCGCAATAGCTCCTTTTCAATGGGATCACTGGTTTTTATCGTCACGACCGGCGCGGAACGCCGTCCGCTCGGCGCCGGTTTGCGCGAGACTTTTTTCGCGGGACGCTGCGCGATTTCGCCGATTTGGTTTTTATCTTGTATTGGATCGCCTGGCGCCACGTTCATCTGCGCCTCAAACGTGCAATCCTTCGGATTATGATCTTCGTGAAGGCCGAGAAAACGGGGCTGGCGCAGGTGCCGGTCTTCCGTCCAATTGCCAAACCGAACGCGCGCGACGAGTTCCGGCTTTATCCAGTAGGCGCGCTCGCGCGTGTCAGGCTCCTCCGCAAACGGCGACTTGCTGGCGCGCAGATTTTGAAGCTCTGGCCAAAGCCGCTGCTGCACCTCAACCGAGAACCCGCTTCCTACGCTGCCGATGTATCTCAGAGCTTCGCCCTGGTACAGACCGAGTAAAAGCGCGCCGAAATATTCGCGAGAGCCGCGCGGATCGGTCCAGCCGCCCACGACGGCGTCCAACTCCTGATCGAGTTTGACCTTTAACCAATCTGTACCCCGGCCGGTGGGATAAGCGCTCAGGGCCTTCTTTGCGATGATCCCTTCCAGCTCGCGCTGCGCGGCAGCTTGAAACAGCTCGATTCCTTTTTCCGGAATGTGGTCGGAATACCGGATGATTTTGTCCTCGCGGAGAATTCGGCGTAGCAGGTTTTTGCGGTCGATCAGCGGCGCATTTCGAAGGTCGTGTCCATCGAGATACAAAAGGTCGAAAAGGTAATAGACGGCTGGCGATTCGTTGATGAGCTTTTCGGTCGGATGCCGGACGCCGAATCGCAACTGCAGCCTTTGAAAATCGCTTCGGCCTTCGCGATCGAGCACCACAATTTCGCCATCGAGCCAAGCTTCTGTTGCCTTGATGCAACCAGGAAGTTCCGCGAGCTCGGGATATTCGCCGGTAATCTGTCGTTGCGAGCGCGACCACAACTGTGCTGTACCGTCACGAATGCAAGCGAGCGCACGAACGCCGTCCCACTTCACCTCGAAAAGCCACTCCGGGCCGGCGAACGGTTTCTCAACTAATGAGGCAAATGCGGGTCGAATGAAATCAGGCATGGGCGCGGCGCGCGCGCCGCTGGGCAGCTTAATCGGCTGCGCCTTGCCGGACTGTTTGCGATTGTCACGTTTTTGTGGCTGTCGTGCGTCGGCGGATGATCGCGATTCATCCACGCCGTTGCCGGACGATGCGGGCTCTGGTGTGGTTTCCGATCGAGCAGCTTGGTCGCGGTGCTTAATAAGCAGCCACTCAGGCTTGGCAGGATCTCTGTTACGCAATTTCACCAGGACGAAGCTGCCACGCAGTTTCTCTCCATCGAGGACGAACTTGAGTTCTCCTCGCCGCAGTTGCTCGCTCGCCGAGAGGTTGCCCTCCGGCTTGAAGCGGCCTTGGTCCCAAATGTTCACTTCACCTGCGCCGTAATGACCGGCGGGAATGGTGCCTTGAAACTTTGCGTATTCGAGTGGGTGGTCCTCTGTCTGAATTGCCAGACGGCGATCGGATGGATTCATAGAAGGCCCCTTGGGAACCGCCCAAGATTTCAAGACGCCGTCGATCTCCAGACGAAAATCGAAATGAAGGCGCCGCGCGTGATGCTCCTGAACGACGAACCGGTTACCCCCGCGCTCCCTGGACCTTCCTGAAGGTTCGGGCGTCTCCTTGAACTTGCGCTTTCGCCGGTATTCATTCAATCGAGCCATCAGCCAATTATTGGGATTTTAAATCCGAGTTACGCTCGGTTGAACACCGCAATGCGCGCGGAATTCCGTTGATTGCCCTAAGGGGAGTGCCTGAATGCCTCGCCTTCGGGCGCGGTGCTAAACTGGCGCTGAAAAATTTGGACGGAGGCTAGACATGCCATCCTCGGTCTGGCGGGGCGTCATTTCGTTTGGACTTGTCTCTATTCCGGTTCATCTCTACGCCGCGGCGCGGGAGAATCGAATCGCGCTGCACCAGCTTCACAATGAGTGTCACACACGTCTTCGACAGCCATTGTTTTGTCCCACGCACAATCGAATCGTCGAGCGGTCGGAGGTGGTAAAGGGCTACGAATATGAAAAGGGAAAGTACGTCTTAATCGATCCCGAGGATCTGAAAAAGATCCAGCCGGAATCCGCTCGCACCATGGATATATTGAGTTTCGTGGAAGCATCCGAGGTTGACCCACTCATCTTTGACGCGTCGTACTATGTGGTTCCCGAAAACGAGGGCCGCAAAGCATACGCCCTGCTCGAAAAAACCCTCGAAGATACCCACCGGGTAGGAATTGCCAAGATCACCATGCATCAGCGCGAGTACACCGTATTTCTCCGGCCCTATCATCACGGACTTGCGCTTCACACTATGTTTTTCGCCGACGAAGTTCGCGAAGCTCCGGGCTTCGGAGACCTACAGCATATGAAATTAGAGCCGAAGGAAATCAAACTGGCGGAGCAGCTCGTCGCCACCCTTTCGGAAAACTTCGACCTGCGAAAATATCATGATGAGTATCAACAGCGTCTGACCGAACTAATCGAGGCGCGCCGCAAGGGCAAAGAAATTGCCGCGGTTCCCGAACACCACCGGGCGCCGGTGATCGACATTATGTCCGCCCTGAAGAAGAGCCTGGCCGAATCCGGAGGTGCTCCGGAGCGCTCGGCAAAGCCGGCCCCGTCGAGAGCAACGCCTGTCAATCGCCGCCGAACCGCTCACCGAAAAGCCAGCTGACAACTCTTTGCCCTTCTCGCTGGCTCGAAAGCTGCCCACGCCGTAGGGGACGAGCCGAGTTTGCTGCCAACGGAGAGATGGCCCGCAGCACCCTGTCTTAAGCCGCTAAAACGTGAGATGCTCCCACGAAACCGAGGAGCCGATTGCATTGATGGCGGATTCACAGGAATCTTTACAAGCTTCGCGGATGCTTGAGCAGGCCATCGCTGAAGCGCAAAAGGGATTGGCTGAAGGTGGAATTCCCATCGGCGCGGCCATTTTCAGCGCCGACGGCCGGCTTCTTGCATCAGGCCACAACCGGCGAGTGCAAGACGGCGACGCTTCACTCCATGCGGAAACTGACGCGTTCCGAAATGCCGGGCGGCAGCGTACCTACCGCGACAAGATTATGGTAACAACTCTCGCGCCTTGCTGGTATTGCAGCGGCTTGGTGCGGCAATTCGGGTTTCGTACCGTAATCGTGGGAGAAAGCCGCAATTTTCAGGGCGGAATCGATTGGCTTCGATCGCTTGGCGTCCGCGTGATCGATGTAAATTCGGACGTGTGCGCGGATCTTCTCGGCGATTACATCCGCAAATTCCCTGAAGTTTGGCGCGAAGACATCGGAGCCGAATAGACTCCCAGGTCCATCCGCATCGCGAGTTCTACTGCTGGATTCGTTCCGCTTACTTTCCTGCCAGATCGCCCGCCGCTCTCGCCAAAGTTCGACTATTGCGGCCGCCGATGCCAGACCGCCATCCTTGGTGCTCCGTAGAGCTCAGGCAACGTCGAAGCGATCCAGGTTCATGGCTTTGCTCCATGCCGCCGCGAAGTCCTTCACAAACTTCTCCTTCGAGTCGGCGCACGCATAGACTTCAGACAGGGCTCGCAACTGGGAGTGCGATCCGAAGATCAGATCGATACGTGTGCCGGTCCATTTCACCTCGTTCGTCTTCCGGTCGCGCCCTTCGTACACTCCATCCGAGCCGGAGGACGGCTGCCATTCCGTGCCCATATCCAGCAGGTTGACGAAGAAATCATTCGTCAGCACCTCGGGCCGGTTGGTGAATACTCCGTGTTTGGATTTCCCGTGATTTACACCGAGAACACGCAAGCCGCCGACGAGGACTGTCAACTCAGGCGCGGTCAGCGTCAGCAACTGCGCCCGATCCACCAACAGTTCCTCAGGCGACAGGCGCTGGTTACCGTTCAGGTAGTTGCGGAACCCATCCGCGGTCGGTTCGAGAGGCTCGAAAGAATCGATGTCGGTCTGCTCTTGCGACGCGTCCATGCGCCCCGGCGTGAAGGGGATTTTCACGTTTTGCCCACCGGCCTTCGCGGCTTTTTCAATCGCTGCATCACCGCCAAGAACAATTAGGTCAGCTAGCGAGACTTTCTTCCCGCCGGTTTGCGAAGCGTTGAACTCCTTTTGGATCCCTTCGAGCGTCTTCAGCACCTTCGCGAGCTGGGCCGGCTCGTTGACCGCCCAATCTTTTTGCGGCGCAAGACGAATGCGCGCGCCGTTCGCTCCACCGCGCTTGTCGGAACCTCGGAAGGTCGATGCGGAAGCCCAAGCCGTCGAAGCAAGTTGGGCTACCGACAGCCCTGACGCGAGGATTTTCGCTTTCAGGGCCGTAGCATCCTGCTCCCCAATCAGCGGATGATTCACGGCGGGGATCGGATCTTGCCACAGCAGCGTCTCCTTCGGAACAAGCGGCCCGAGATAACGCACGATCGGCCCCATGTCACGGTGCGTCAGCTTGAACCACGACCGCGCAAACGCGTCGGCGAATTGATCCGGATGGTCGTAGAAGCGCCGCGAAATCTTTCCGTAGATCGGATCGAGTCGCAGGGAGAGGTCAGTGGTCAGCATGGATGGCGCTCGACGCTTTGAAGGATCGTGCGGATCGGGCACCGTTCCCGCGCCTGCGCCATTCTTCGGTTCCCACTGATACGCCCCAGCCGGGCTCTTGGTAAGTTCCCATTCGTAGCCGAATAGGTTCGCGAAGAAGCCGTTGCTCCACTTGGTGGGTGCCGTGCTCCAGATCACTTCCAGGCCGCTGCCGATCGCGTCGCCGCCTTTGCCGGTGCCAAATTTGCTCTTCCAGCCCAGGCATTGCGCCTCGACGCCGCACGCTTCCGGCACTTCGCCCACCAGTGCCGCATCACCGGCGCCATGGGTTTTGCCGAATGTGTGTCCCCCAGCGATGAGCGCCACTGTTTCTTCGTCGTTCATTGCCATGCGACGGAATGTTTCGCGAATATCCTTCGCCGCAGCCAAAGGATCGGGCTTACCGTTCGGTCCTTCCGGATTCACGTAGATCAAACCCATCTGCACGGCCGCCAGCGGATTCAGAAGATCGCGCTCGCCAGAGTAGCGCTCGTCTCCCAGCCATTTGCCTTCGGGGCCCCAGAAGACGTCTTCTTGAGGCTCCCAAACGTCCTCGCGACCGCCGCCAAAACCGAAGGTCTTGAAGCCCATCGACTCGAGTGCCACGTTGCCAGCGAGAATCATCAGGTCGGCCCACGATATCTTCCGTCCATACTTCTGCTTGATCGGCCAGAGCAGCCGGCGAGCTTTATCGAGGTTCACGTTGTCCGGCCAGCTATTCAAAGGCGCGAAACGCTGCTGGCCCGCTCCGGCGCCGCCGCGGCCGTCGCCGATCCGGTACGTTCCCGCGCTGTGCCAGGCCATCCGAATGAACAGCGGTCCGTAATGGCCAAAGTCGGCCGGCCACCAATCCTGCGAGTCCGTCATCAGGGCCCCAAGGTCCTTGATCACGGCATTCAGGTCGAGGCTCTTAAACTCTTTGGCGTAGTCGAAATCCTCGCCCATAGGATCGGACAGATTGGACTGCTGACGGTGGAGGACTTCAAGGTTCAGCTGATTCGGCCACCAGTCGCGGATCGTGCGTGCGGGCGTTGCGCCCGTGAACGGGCACTTACTTTCGGTTGACACGGTTTTCTCCTAATCCTGGATTAATTCGAACATTACGACGAACTATAAAGTCATGCTGAAATTCCCAATCGCGCAATCGCCGCCAGCCGCTCTTGTTGACGGCGCCGTTCATTCGCGCATCGCTATCCACCGCCTACGATGCTTTCGGGGAAGCGTGCCGCGCGGCGCACTTCGTACACAGTCCGCGGAAAATAAGTTCGCATTCTCGAAGAACGCGCTTACCTAGAGATCGCGACGCAGGTTTGGGCACCCGGCACCACTCGATGTCCTCCACATTGCCGCAGCGGTCGCAAATGAAGTGATGATGCCGCATGCCTGTGGCGTCGAAGCGCGCGGCGCGGCCCTCGGCGGCCACTTCCCGCACTAAACCGGCCTCCAGCAAGTCCCGCAGATTGTTATAAGTGGTAGCTCTCGAACACCGTGGATCCAAGCGATTCACGCCTTCGAATATTTCCGCGGCCGTCGGATGGCTGTTGTGTTCCATCAAAAATGCCATTACTGCGAACCGTTGCGGAGTGCACCGCAACCCACGGCTCTCCAACGATCGTTTAATCGATTCGCCATGCATATTCCTTTTAGACTATATCTAATGTGAAAGTTTGTCAAGAACTCCCAAGGCCAGAGCCCGTTTTGGATTCGGGGAGGTTCATCAGCACTCGTCGCGCGGAAGGCAGCCTGGATGTTTAACGCCAATCGTCGATCACGTATACATCGCTGCGATTGAATCCTTCCGCATGAGGGCGTTGCATCGCCACGCCCTGCGTGGCCACTCGATACCCGCGAGCGCGCATCCGGCGGTAGGCATCTTCGCGAGCCAGATTCACACCGGCCTCGACGGTCGCTCCGCGTGAAAATGCGAACGTCTCGCAAGCGTCCAGTAATTTGTCGAAACGTTCACCTGCTCCAGCGCCGCCTCGCGCCGTCCCAAATTTGATGTAGCACGTCTTGGTACCGCCCTCGGATCCTGGCCCGTTCAGACACACTGCAAACGCATCCAGAACATCGCGTGTATACGTCAACACCACGTCGCCGGCGCGCTGCGCAAGTACGGCCTGGATTTCGCCAGTGAGGTCCAGTCCTTTGTCGATTCTGTCAGTCAGTTGTTTGCATAACTGAATGGCCGCCACGCGCTGGTTTTTTTTGAACGCCGATAGCAGCACGGGCGTTTTCGATTTGGCCTCAGGGGCGAGGGTCATGATGGCCGTAAGGTAGCAGGGCCAATAGCCAAATTTTTGATACAAGCCTACGTGCTTGGCGCTCTGCGAGAACGTGTACAGGCCCGAGTGTCGTACGCCCCACTTCTCGAAAATCGCCGTCGTTGGTTCGAGCAGCCGTTGCGCCACTCCGCGATCCCAATACTCCGGCAGCACTGTCAGCGGGCCGAAGAATGCGAACGATCCCCAGCGCGTGAGGACGTTCGACCCCACCAGCCGGCCCGCGTCCCGCGCTGCCAGTACCGCGACGTTAGCGGAGCGCCATCGTGGCGCCATCATGGTGCGGTCATCCATGAAATCCCGCGGATTGGGCAGTCCCAAGAATGTTCCGAATGCCAACCGCACAATGCGGGTCGCCTCTTCTAGTTCCGTTTCTTTCAGCGGCCCAACTTCGATCGATTGACTCTTCGGCATCGCTTCACGTCTCCTCCCGCCTCACCTGAATCGGAGATGAACGAATTGCCGAGTTTAACCGAGAATGGGCCTCAGTAACCAAGATGCCGAAGGGCCATCTGCGCGGTTCGCTTGAGTTCCGCCTTCGTCGAACCGTTCGCTGCCTGGATGGATAGACCGGCGAGGATCGATGAGAGGTACCGCGTATAGTCGTCCACATTGACGTCCTTCGGCAGCTCTCGTCTTTTCCTCGCCTGTAGAAAGCGTTCCTTCATGGCGAATTCATTCTGTTTCCGGATTTCTATCATCAGGTCTCTTGCCGGTGTAGCTTGTACGCTGCAACCCACCGCCCCTGACAGTGTCATACAAGTCGGCGGATGGCCGGGCGTGGTGAGAAACGCAACCGTGCTGTCAAAGAGCGCGCGAATAACCTTTTCGAGAGTCGGTTCTTCCAGCGCCTTACCTGCGTATTGCGCTCGCATTTCCATATATCGCTTTGCCGCGAGCTCAAACAACTCGTGCTTGTCACCGAAAGCCGCATAGATGCTCGAAGGGTTCAGACCCATCGCCTTAGTAAGATCGGCCATGGATGTTCCCTCGTACCCGCGCTCCCAAAAAAGCAGCATCGCGGCCTCCAGGGCCGCATCCTTATCGAAGCTGATCGGTCGTCCCGTCTTTCCGTTCCCTGTTCTCATAATCTTTTTCGCCACTCCATTAGAGTCGAAAATTATGCATCCGACTCGCCTTTCAGTACATCTGTAATGAGTGCTACGGATTTCACGGACGCACCAGGGTAAATTGAAGTCCGGCGCAATGGTGCTTTTATTTCACGAAGGAGGCGGTCATGGGAAAGCTTGAGGGTAAGGTGGCAGTCATCACGGGTGGATCGAGCGGCATGGCGCTGGCGAGCGCCAAGTTGTTTGTTGAAGAAGGCGCCTACGTTTTCATCATGGGCCGGAGGCAGGAGGCGCTCGATAAGGCCGTCAAGGTAATTGGCCGGAACGTGACCGCCGTGCGCGGCGACGCGGCCAATCTCGACGACCTCGACCGCCTGTTCGCTACCGTCAAGCGGGAAAAGGGCAAGATCGACGTGCTGTACGCGAGCGCCGGCTGGGGCGTGGCCCTGCCACTGGGCGAGATTACCGAGCAGCACTTCGATGCGATCTTCGGCCTGAATACGCGCGGCACGCTATTTACGGTTCAGAAGGCGTTGCCGCTGTTCAACGATGGCGGGTCGATCATCATGACCGGCTCCGTTGCTTCGTTGAAAGGGTTTCCTGGTTTCGGCGTGTATTCGGCCAGCAAGGCGGCCTTGCGCTCCTTCGCGCGCACATGGCTCAACGAACTGAAGGGCAGGAATATCCGGGTAAACGTGCTGGGCCCGGGACCGATCGCCACACCGATGCAGGACGAAGTTATCACCAAGGAGGCGAAGGAGATGTTTAAATCCCTGATTCCGCGAGGAACGATGGGTAAACCTGAGGAAATCGCGACGGCCGCGCTGTTTCTTGCTTCCAACGATTCGAGCTTCGTGAATGGGGTGGAGTTGAACGTCGATGGCGGCATGTCGGCGATCTGAATCGGCGGGCGAAAGAGGGTAGCGATAAGGATCGCCGAACGTCTGCGGATAAAATGTCTGTCATGTCTAAGGGAAATGGAGGGATTTCGATGAGCATCGAAAAGAATGTCCAGATTGTGAAGGATTTTTTTGCAGCAATCGGCAGCCGCGATAAGCAAGGTTTGCTGGCGTTATCTGCCGAAGATATTGAGTGGATCATTCCGGGCGAGGACTGGCCGCTGGCCGGCACTCACCGCGGGCACGCGGGCCTGGAAAATTTACTTCAGAAGGCGAACGAGACGGTGGAAACCTCCTACCCGGAGCCTCCCGAGTTCATAGCGCAGGGAGACCGGGTTCTAGTCGTCGGCTCCGCTACGGGGAGAATCAAAGCCACGAATAGGACCTTCGAGGACCATTGGGTCTTCTCCATTACCGTTCGAAATGGCAAAGTGACGAACATCCGGGAGTATATCGACACGCTAGCACTGGCGCGGGCCTCCGAGACGGCCGCGAGCCGCACTGCGTGAAGGCCTCATCGAGCGGCATGGCTCTGGCGAGCGCCACGCGGTTCGGTGAAGTAGGCGCCTACGTTTTCATCACAGGCCGGAGGCCGGGTGCCCCAGGTTGCGATTTTGAATTTGCGGGTGCCCCATGCTCGGTTTGTGAGCGTGAGGCTTTTGTATCTCCGAAGCCTTCCAGCGATCTTTAATCAACCGGATCGATTTCGTTTAGTATTTCTCCATGCCGTGATAGAACGCGTAGCTGCTCCATGACCAATGCCTGGGATCATGGCGAACAGCCCCACGCTCACACACCGAGCATGGGGCACCCGCAAAACATCCTCGAAGGTTAAGTATCGCGATGGTATCATGCCGCCGAGGAGATCGCGCGCGATGCGCGAAACCCGGGCCACCCGCC
>JBOGMW010000191.1:0-21790 GCA_050746805.1 Candidatus Acidiferrales bacterium
CCTTGGCATAGATGCCGGTCGATTCCAGGCTCCGATGCCCGAGGAGGTCAGCGATTTCTTTGAACGAAGCCCCTTGCTGTAAAAGCCGAGTGGCCCGCGCGTGTCGCAGGGCATGAGGGCATTTTCGGCGGCACTGTAAGCCCAGCGCGTTCATTCGGCGGCTGATGAGAGTCCACAGCGATGCAGAGCTAACGGGGCGATATGGCGGGTCGAGCGTCACGAACAGATGCCGGCAGTCGCACCGCGGACGCCCTTTCCGCAGATACTCCAGGATGGCGGAGCCAACGTTACGCAGCAACGGATAGCGTTGGACGCCGCCTCTCTTCGAATGATTTACCGCGAACACTTCTCCGCGCCAGTCGAAGTCGCTCAGCAGCAGCCGGCATACTTCGCCGCTTCTTAGCCCATAGAATGCGAAGAGCATGAGGATGGCGCGTGCCCGCAAGGCCGCCGGATTCGACCCTTCCACTGAGCGCAACAGTTTCCGCATCTCTTCCCAGTTCGGGCCTTCCGGCAGGCCTTCATAACGGTAGATTTTTGGCGCTTGAATCCCCTTCGCCAGTGCCGCGAGGCACCAGCCACGTATGCCGGCGTAGCGGAAAAAGGCCCGCAGTGCTTGTGCGGCAACCGAAACCGATTTGCGATTCCATCCATTCCTGCCTATGCTGGCCAGAAAGTCGTCGATATCTTCGATCATCACCGTTGCCAGCGACCGACGCCGCTTCCCGATCCAACGCAAGAACATCGACGTCTTCGAGCAGTGTGAGTTAACCGAGTACGGCGAAAGTCCCTGCTCCTCGCTCATATATCGAGCGAACTGATCAAGCCGTTCCGCGAACGGAACCGGCGGAGGGGTGGGCACCCTGAGGTGACCGTGGAAGCGGAGCCATTTCTTGGCCGCATATATAAAGAAGGTGCCGGTGTGACGGTACGAGCGCGCTCTGGGATTTGATTGCTCCTCACCTACAAAGCGGTCTGCCGCGCATCGAATCTCCTCCAGCGGGACATCCCTCATCTTGTCCAGGCGCAAGAGACGAATGATGTGCAGTAGCTCACTGGATAGAGACAGCAGCGCAGCGCGGCTTGTCCCTTGCTCTTGGAGATAGCGGAGAAACTCCTCGCGTTCCTTCAACAGAGGTGCTTCGCGATGGCGATTCAGGAAGAAGGGGACCTGACGAAGGGTTTCTAGCATTGACGCGGACCTCCTTGGGCCGCGCCCGAATGCTAGATGGCAAGCGTTCTGGTTGCTCGTTTACTTATGTTGTCCTCGAAACTCCGAAACCCCGCAAAACGTGTGTTTCCCGGTACCCACTCAACATAAATGCAACCGCCACATAATCCGCACTCGCCGTTCCGGTCTCAAGGCCGATGGCTTGGCAAACTATGAATGCCACAGCTTCGGCTTCCGTTTCTCGGACGCGCTTCGTTGTACTGGCACGCCGCGCGGTGCGGTGAAGGCGCTCGTGCGCTAACTCATGCACCAGCGTCGCCACGGTTTCAGCCGGTGACTGGCCTGGAAACAATTTGATCTTTCCACCTTCTGAAATGCCTTTGGCTGGAGCGATGGAATCGGCCAATCGCGGCAAGGTACTGCGTTATTGGCGCGTCCAGGTCGGAACGGGCCGCACGCTTGAGTGACACCGATTTGTGGTGGCGCGAAAGTTGCTAGTGGAGACCGGAGGCGGACGTATCAAACGCCGGGACGCGACAATCTCGGAGCGGAGAGACCGACAAACGACATGTAGAGTCAGTGGGCAAAGTGGATAGCAGGAGGGACGAGTGTCGGTTCGCTGAGGTATCGGACACAAAGGGCGATTGGCCGTTAATCGCCAACGTCCGCAATAATGCGTTGACGCTTTCGCATTCGTTGCATAGTCGCCCAGTGATATTCTTACGCAGCGTGACTCTCAGGAATTGTACGAGCGACGGAAGGCACATGCTGGCATTGAGGTCCGACATCGAAAAAGCCCTAGATGAGTTGATCTCGAACGAAGAGGGGATGAGATTCCAAGGGCTTGCCGTCGTTCTCGCAAAGCAAAGATGGACGGATTTGATTGCTTGTGAACGCAAGAAGGACCTAGGCGCTGATGCCATTGGATTGGGCAGAGTCCTTGCTTGTTCGCTGACGGCGACGCTAGGCAAGATTAAGGGTGACGCAACCAAAATAAAGAAGCATTTTGACATCAGGACCAAGTCACTCGTATTCGCGACGCCAGAAAAAGTTACAAACACCATGGCAGAAAACTGGGCGAGCGAAATTCGGAAAGAGTTCAACTATGAACTGGCAGTAATGTCACGTGAGGACATAATTGTGTCCCTGCTGAATCCGTCTAATCTCGCTCTTTGCCGAACGCATCTGAGCATTCCGATAACGCTTGAGGAGCCACTAGAAGAATTGCTCCAGAAAAGTTGCGCTTGCTCCCGGTTTGAGGGCAACACGGAAGTGGTCAGGTAGGCAACCGCATTGTGGGATCGGGTGTTGTTAATCCCCGAATAGGAAAGGAAGAGCGAGAACGAAACCAGCTGCCAGAGCAAGTCCTACGACGCTCTTCTGACGTTCTACCTGGCGTTGTACATCGGCACGAATAGACTCCCAGGATTCTCCACCGAGCATCCGAACGACTTGATGCATGGTTGGCCTGGCCTTGGGATTCATTTGAGTACTTAGGAGAATGACATCCCTTAGGCGTGGCGAGCACCTAAATCCATAGGTAAGCGGGTCAAAGTTCTGGCTGTCTACCGGCCTTTGACCCGTAACTAGATGGAAGAGAGTTGCGCCAAACGAAAAAACATCTGCCTGAGTCGAAACTGCTCCGTTGTTTCGGATCTCGGGAGCCCAATACCCTGGAGTTCCACCACGGGCTGGCGCCAGGAGAAAGCTGAACCCGAAGCCATTGCCAGCGGGATCGCCAAGTTTGAGCTTGCCATCCTTAGTCGCCAGGATATTGTCGGGTTTATAGTCGCCGTGGGCGCCACATTTGCTATGAAATTCAGCGAGTACGTTGGCCAGTCCCGCTGCAAGAGACAGTAGTTGCTGTTCGGGGAGTCGCCCAGCGTATTGTGTCAGGGTGCCTCCACCGAGATACTCCATGACATAGAAGGGCGGGTTGGCCTGTTTGTTGAAGCCGAGGAGTTTGACCATGCCAGGGACTTGTTTGGCCAACATGTCGATTTCGCGAAAGAATGCCTGCCTCAGATGCGGAAGGTGGGAATCGCGCGGATATTTAACAGCGATCCAGAGACTTTGCTCGCGGACATAGCCGAGGTGTACGTCGCCGCGCCCCCCAGAATTCAGAGGCCGAACGAGTTCAAAGTTCAGTTTGACGGTCATCGAGCCAACCTCCTGCCTTTGGCATACCCCATTTGAAATAGAGCAAACAGAAACGCACCCCGTTCTGCGTTGGCAGCTTGCCGGATAGCTTTGGGGCTATGGCCGGCGCGAATGGCCGCGATGAGAGCATTGTAGAGATCCATCGTAGGGCCGGTAGGGCTAGAATGGCCTGCCTCCCATCGGTTCACACTGGCGAACGATACACCGAGCAACCGCGCCATCTGTTCTTGGGAGAGGCCCAAGCGTGCGCGGATCGCGGCAAGTGCCTTGGAATCCAGCATAGACCTTGGAATATAGCGCAGGCTGGGGTCAATTGCAAATGTTATGACAATTGCTATAACTTGCGCGATGTTCGGTCGGCGCGCATGATACTGCTGCTGTGGCGAGATTTGGCCCAACCATTAAGGCGTGGCTTGGAGCAGTTCGGAAATTTCTTTGCAATCTGAATTGTAAAGAATCTCGGATGGAAAAACGAATGTACAAACTCGGACACCATCTCGTTGCGTTCCTCGACGTGCTGGGACAGCGCGATAAGTTCAGGGGGCTTAAAAAGCCCACCAACCCACAAGAGGAAGATGAAGTCAAAGAGGTGCTGAGGCAAACGGCTGGTTTTGTTGCCGAGCTACGCACCGTATTTCAAACCCAATTCGAGGTCTTCGAAGCCGGCTCGCCAAATATTCAGCGGCACACAAAAGAGCCGTTGCGTCCGAGTTTCACGGGCTTCTCCGATTCATTCGTTACATCAGTTCCCCTACGGGAAGAGGGCCATGAGTTGGTGCCGGTCGTGACCGTGTTTTCAGCCCTATCAGCGGCCTGCGTCGTCATGCTAACCGCATTTGCCAGCAAACATCCTTTGCGAGGAGGAATTGATGTGGGTCTCGCAACAGAGATCGGTCCTGGTGAAATCTACGGAACCGCGCTGGAGCGCGCTTATCTTCTGGAGTGCAGGGTCGCAAAATATCCTCGGCTTGTTATTGGTGATGAGCTTTGGAAATATTTGAACGCCGCGCTTGCTCACTTCGAGAGCCAAGCGACACCGGTATCCAAAGCAATCACGGCCATCGTGAAGAAGACTATGCACATGATTGCGACGGATAGTGACGGGCAAAGAATCCTCGACTATTTAGGTCCCGTCGTAGTTGAAAATGCCGGGCCTGACCACGGCCAACTCGTGATTCAGCCTGCCTACAATTTTGTGCTCGCCGAGCAGAAGCGAATGCTCGCGAAAGGCGATCCTGAATTGATCGGGCGATATGTATTGCTTCGGTGTTACTTCGAGTCGCGCCTGGGGCCGTGGGGCGTGGAAGTGAAAAGGGATTAAGACTCCTGATTGATGTCTTAACGAAGCCGGCCTCGCGACAGCCCGAGTAAACTGTTCGGTGTTCACCCTACAAAGCTCGGACCGAAGGAGGCCGAGGTGAAACTTATAGGATGTGATTTGCATGCGCGCCAGCAGACGTTGGCGATGCTGGATACCATCACCGGCGAGGTAGTGAATACGGCTCTGCAGCACGAAGGCGACAAGGTGCGAGAGTTCTATTCGAACCTTGCAAAACCGGTTCGTGTGGGAATCGAAGCAACAGGATCCATGCAGTGGTTTGTGAACCTCATGGAAGAACTCGGAATCGAATGTCTGGTGGGTCACCCGGCGGAGATTCGAGCAGCCGAGCCACGAAAACAAAAACATGATCGGCGGGATGCGGACCTGATTCTGAAGTTGCTGGCAGAAGAGCGTTTTCCGGCGATCTGGTTACCAACCAAAGAACTCCTGGATTTGCGGGCCTTGTTGCGGCACCGACATCAGTGGGTGCGTTTGCGGGTCAAAATACAAAATGCGCTGCAGGCCATGGCTTTGGCGAATGGCCTGCGACGAGGTTCCTCACTGTGGACGCAAGCAGGCCAACAGGCGATCGCGTCTTTGCCGTTGTTGCCGCATGCCGCTTATCGGCGGAATGAGTTGCAGGCCATGTATGCCAAATTCGAGACGGACATCGAGAAATTAAATCAGCGAGTCGAGCAGCAAGCTGGCGAACGAGCCGGAGCACGCTTGTTGATGACTCATCCTGGAGTAGGACCGATCACAGCGTTAGCGACCGAAGTATTCCTGGGTGATCCGTCGCGATTCCCAGGCAGCAAGGAACTGGCCAGTTATGTGGGAATGATCCCCGGTGAACATTCCAGTGGAAAGCGACAGCGACTGGGTGGCCTGACCAAACAAGGCAATCCGTTGTTGCGCTTTCTCTGGAGTGAGGCGGCCATCCATGCAGTGCGCCGGGACCCGGAGTTGAGGCATTTCTACCGCCGCAAATTGGTGCAGAAGGGACTCGGAAAAGCGAGAGCCGCCGTGGCTCGTAAGCTGGGAATCCGGATGTGGATCATGTTGCGGGATGGTATTGAGTACCACGAGTTCTGTCGTCGTGGACAGATGCAGCAGAAAAGTGGTGATGCCTGTGCAGGGATGCCAGGACCGCGTTATGGTGCGAAGTCACCGGCTGATTGATTAGGCTACCCGCCTCCCTGCAAGGGGAGATCGAAAAACTCATCGTGGTCGTTAGTGACCGAAGAGATGACTGGTGGGCAACACCAAGTGGATGAAAGCAACGGGCTGAGCAAGTAAGGGTGACGCCGATGAACAGCCGCTCCAGAAAACAGGCGCCGTCCGTGCGCCGACGCAGAGGTGTCCTCGATTCGAGTCATAAGCGTAAGAAAAGCTCTTGCAACGGCCGGCCTCGTTAGAGATAACGGCGGTCTCGGAAGTCATGCCCTTCGAAAACTGTCGCATCGGAAGAGTGAAGTCGCAGAAAGTTGGGGCCAACTTGGGGCCAAAACAAGGGCCTTTTCGGCCCCAAACCGTGCCCTCGGGTGGTAAGGGCAACGGACTCAACGGGACTTTTGGTAGGGGCGGTGGGGATCGAACCCACGACCTTCGGCTTAAAAGGCCGCTGCTCTACCACTGAGCTACGCCCCTACAAGGTCTAATCATCTTACCTGAAAAACGCTGAGCGTACATGGCCCTGCAGACCCGCACGGAAGTGATGCTGCGAAGCTTGGCGGGGAAAACGAAGTGTTTCCTATTCCCGCGAGTCGCATGCCGGCGCCTCCGCTGGGGTGAACACCTGATTTCCTCACCGCTCCACTCCGGCGAAGATACCTTATCCGGACGGCGCAATCGTTCGTTGCCCTGTTATCTGCTCCCTGCTACGAGGTTGCCCGCTTGGCAAATGGACGATTCCGAATTCGCTGGCGAACGAAGGTGCGTTTCCCTCGACGGTGAGCGCTAAAGGGAGTTCGGATGGTCGTGGAGGCCAAGCCATTATGAGACACCAGGAAAAGGCACCCAATCAGAAGCATGAGAATCCCTCAGTTACGTTATCGGGAGTTGTAGAGAAGGTGATTCCGCCTCCGCATCCTTCGATGCCTGAAAAAGCCCAAATTGCTGTCGAGGAAGCTGATCACATGTATCGGGAGCTTCGGATCGAAAACTCGCTCAAGGATGAAAACGGCCACAAGGTCAGCCTGAAGCCGGGAGCGGAAGTGGACGTCACCATCGAAGCGGATCAAAATGCGATTGAGCCGGACGCCGAGAAACCCAACAACAACCAACATTCCACATAATCGCCCTATTGTCGGTTCCACGCGGTGCTGAGATTTTCCTCCGTTTAATTGCCGCTGCTTCGGTGTGTCTGTTCTGTGCGTCCCATGCAGCAAGATGCGGCAAGTATGCGGCGTCTAAACGGTTTTATCTTTTGAGTAGCAGATCCGTTCGAGATTGCACTCGATGCATCTCGGCCGGCGCGCCTGGCAAACGCGCCGCCCGTGCCAGATCAACTGGTGCGCGAATAGAATCCATTTCTCTTTCGGAATCACCTGCATCAGTTCCTGTTCGATCTTTTTCGGATCAGTATTTTTAGTCAGAGAGAGCCGCCCGGCTACCCTCTGCACGTGCGTGTCCACCACAATCCCAGACGCCAATCCAAACGCTGTCCCCAATACCACATTCGCGGTTTTCCTCGCCACTCCCGGCAGCGTGAGCAAATCCTCCATCGTCTTCGGTACTTCTCCTCGAAACTCTTCCTTGATTTTCTTACTCGCGCCCACGATCGATTTCGTCTTGTTGCGGAAAAATCCAGTTGAGCGGATCTCCTGTTCTAGTTCCGCAGGATGCGCATAAGCAAAATCGGCTGGCTTCGGATATTTCGCGAACAGTTTCGGCGTCACCTGATTTACGCGCTGGTCCGTGCACTGCGCCGAAAGAATCGTTGCGATCAAAAGTTGAAAGGCGTTCTGGTGCGTCAGCGCGCAGGTGGCGGCAGGATATGCTTGGTCGAGTTTTTCCAGGATGGCCCGAATGCGGGCGGGATCGGTTCCCCGTTTCTGTCCCACCGTGCCAGCAGATGGCTTGTATTGCCGCCCCTTGGCGATTTTGCCCGCGGATCTGCTTTTCTTGGCTAGCTTTTTATTCTTACCGTGCATGAGGCCGAAAACTATATCACAGGCGGGAAGAACTACCGCTCCCCGCGGACGTCCTTCCAAAAAGCGGCGCGACCCTTATATCTCCCGAGGGACTTCTCTAAACCGCGAAAAATAAGCTTTCCGCAAACGGCCATTCCGCGTCCACCCATTGCTGCACGCAATCAAAGCCGGCCCTGCGGCCCATCTCCTTTACTTCAGCCGGGTCGTATTTGTGCGAGCTTTCCGTCCAGATCGTCTCGCCCTCGCGCATCTGGAACCGGAAGCCGGCTTTGCGTATCGAAATACCTTGCCATCGTTTCGATCTCAGGTGCATCTCGATCCGGCGTTCGTTCTGGTCGTATCGAACCACATGCTCGAACTCATTGAGGTCGAATTCGCCATCCAGTTCACGGTTGATGCGTGCCAAAATGTTCTTATTGAATGCCGCCGTCACTCCTGGCGGATCGTCGTACGCCAGTTTCAGCATTGAAACGGGCTTTTCAAGGTCCGTGGCCAAAAGGAGCGAGTCGCCTTGCTGTAAAATCCCGCGGACGTCGAGCAAAAACTGTTCGCCGGCCGACCGGTCGAAATTTCCAATGGTGCTGCCAAGGAAGAGGACCAGCAGCCGCTCGCCCGCTAGCCGTCGCGCCGCCACTTTTTGCAGACCGTCCAAATACGCGCTCTCGAACCCCACCAGGCTCACCATCTCCAGATGCCCAAGCTCTTGCTGACAACGGAAAAGCGCGCTTCCGGAAATATCGATCGGGTAGTAGTTCACGCGCTGCCGTCGCCCCAACGCCTCCAGCAAGTAGCGAGTTTTCTGGCCATTTCCGCTGCCCAACTCCGCCACCACCACCGGACCCGGAACTCTATCGATGATCTCGCCGCCGTGTCGTTGCAGCAGCCGTATTCCCGCCCGGCTCAATCCGTATTCCGGCAGCAGGCAAATCGCGTCAAACAATACGGAACCAAGCGAATCGTAGAGATATTTTGAAGGCAGCTCTTTTTGCCCAGCGTGGCTAAGCCCGATCACCACGTCCGAACAAAACTCCGGCAATTCCCGGGTTGCCGCGCTCGCCGCGGACATGTGCGCCGACGAAGCCATAGCTATTCCTCCACGCAGCGAAATTTGCTGTAAACGTATTGATAATGTGGCTGAAACCAGTTGCGGAACGATCGCCTGAGCATGCACGCATCCGTGCGCGCGGAGCCGCCCTTCATCACAAAATGCTTCCCATCGAAGAAATTCGCCGAGTAGCCCGGATAAAATGGGAATGCCTGGAATCCCGGCAAGGGCCCGAATTCCGATGACGTCCATTCCCATCCATTCCCCAGCAAGTCAAATACTCCGAACGCGCTGGCGCCTTCCGGATGCGCGTCCACGGCCGTCGCGTCCCAGTGCTGGTGGTGAAAATTGCCGTGGCGCGCTTCCGGAACGCTATCGCCCCACGGATACGCCCGCTCGGCGCCTGCTCGCGTGCCGTACGCGGCGCGATGCCATTGCGCTTCCGTCGGCAACTTTTTCCCGGCCCATTTCGCGTATGCCGAAGCCTCCGCGTGGCTCACGTATACCGACCACGCCGTCGGCAAGGGTATATCTCCGAACATCGTTCGATATTTCCAATCGGTCTTCGGATCATTCGCGCGAGCGTCTACTTTCTTGGACCAAAAATGTGGATGGCTGATTCTGTCGCGTTGCTTCCACTCCCAATCTTCCGTCTTCCAGAAGCGCGCATCGTCATACCCGCCTGCCTCCATAAATTTCCGGTATTCGCCATTCGTCACCGGAAACACGTCCATCGAAAAACTCGGCACCTGCACCCGCAGCTCCCCAAATTCGTTGTCCCAGCCGAATGGACGCGGCTGCGCGAGACTCAACCCGAGCGTCGCAACACCCGCGGGAACCCTAGCCTGCCGCTGTGCTGGCGCGGGATGCGTATCCGGCTGTGCTTTCATCGGAGCCATTTTCTTTTCGGCAGGCAAATTGTGGAGCAGATACGCAAGCGTCTCCGCATGCATCAGCCGATGCTCGATGGCCACCTGAAGCAAAGTGCCTTCGCGAAGTTCAGGCTGGGATGAATCGGACAAATTGCGAAGCGCATCATCGAGCCGACGCCGAATGTCGCGGTTATATTTCTCCACGCGGCCGATCGTAGGCCAATCCTTCGGTACATCCTTTGGCAATCCGCCGTCCACTGGATCGATGCCAAACGCGAACAGCTTGTCGAATTCGCCGTCGTCGGACTTCAGCCCTAGCGGTACGCTCAGCAGGTTCCAATCGAACGCCTCCAGATGCCCGAGGTAAAAAATCAACCGATGGCGTTCTGATATTGGACGCTCGTAATACGAATTGGGCGGGAGCAATTCGAAAAGCGCGTCGGTTCGCGCACGAGCCTCGTCCAATCGGGACAGTACGTCCGACTGCGTGCTAAGAGCCAGTTGCGACGAGGCCATTGGTCACCTCTGAGGGAAGGGGTTAAACTTCTACTCCAGCATGTTACCGGAGCAAGAAGTTTTACAAGCTCCGAATTGGATGCACTGGCGGCTAGGAAAGAGTCAAGATATTCTGGTCCGTTAGCAAGGCCACGATTTTCGCGAAGGCCTTGCCCCTGTGGCTCAGGCAGTTCTTTTCCCGTGCCGGAGCTTCCGCAAAAGTGCAGCCTAGTTCGCGCGAAAAAAAGAGCGGGTCGTAGCCAAAGCCGCCGGCGCCGCGCGGCTCTTTCAAAATCAAGCCCTCCGCGGAGCCGGAAATAACTGCAAGCGCGCGCCCGCTTCTAGCCAGCGCCGTGACACAGACGAACCGTGCGCGCCGCGCGTCGCCCTCGCGACCTTCCATCTCCGCAAGCAGCTTTCGATTGTTCTGAGCGTCCGTCGCATTCGCTCCTGCGTAGCGCGCGGAACGCACTCCGGGCGCACCATCCAACGCGGGCACTACCAACCCCGAATCGTCCGCGAGCACAATTTCGTCCGCGAATCGGCTGTAATGCAGCGCCTTCGCGGCGCCGATTTCCGCGAACGTTAGTGCGCACTCGTCAAATGCCGGGTGATTTCGGAAGTTAGGCATCAGGTCGATATCGACTGCCGTACCCGTTGCCATTGCGCGGTATTCGCGCAACTTGCCCGCGTTGGACGACGCGAGCAGGACGCGAATTGCATTGCTCGGGCCGCCGCTAGCGCGCTCGCCCACGAAAATCCATACCCAATAGTTCGTGCTGCGCGCGCGCCAGCCGCTTGATTCCGTCCGCGGCCAAATCGAGCAGTCGCGCCAACTCTTCGGTCGTATACGGGCGTCCTTCGGCGGTGGCTTGCACTTCGACGAACTCCCCGCTCCCCGTCATCACCACATTCATGTCCACTTCCGCGCGCGAATCCTCTTCGTACGCAAGGTCGAGCAGCAGATCATCGCCCACGATGCCGACGCTCGTAGCCGCCACCGAATCGACGATCGGAATCGCTCGCAACATTCCAGCGGAAACCATGCGCTGCAACGCGAGCGCCAGCGCTACGAATGCCCCGGTGACGGAAGCTGTGCGCGTTCCGCCGTCAGCCTGGATCACATCGCAATCGAGCCATACGGTGCACTCGCCAAGCGCTTTCAGATCGACGGCGGCGCGTAGCGTGCGTCCGATCATGCGCTGAATTTCGAGGGTGCGTCCAGATTGTTTTCCCCGCACCGATTCGCGCGCCGTGCGCTCTTCGGTCGAGCGCGGCAGCATGCCGTATTCGCCGGTGACCCATCCCTTGCCCGTGCCCTTCAGAAATTGCGGAACGCCGTCGCCGACCGTCGCCGTCACGATCACGCGCGTGTGTCCCATCTCAATTAGCACACTGCCTTCCGCGCTGGGAATAAAATCGGCGGTCATTTTTATGGGCCTTAGATCGTGCGGGGCGCGTCCGTCGGTTCTCAAATTCAAATTCCTTTCTGTCTTCATCGATGGCGTTACGGCGCGATTTTACGCGTCGCGCCAGTTTGCCGACTGCCCTTCTCCATGTCAATCAAAAGCCGGACGATTGCGCACACAGTTGCGCGGACACGCCGTCAATGTGATGGTTTCTCCGCGAGCTTAGCCGCCGGAGGAGCGGGCGGCGCGACAGAAGAGGTGGTGGCCGCCATCGAGGTGGCAGCGGGAACCGATGCGGTGGAGCTCGGCGGCGCGGGCGCTGGATTCAAGTCGAAAAAGCCGGTCAGATCGACGTGCCCCGCGAGAGTGTCGACTTCCTGCCCGTGAATCAGAATTTTCAGGCGGCGCAATTGCGGAACATTGGCCGCTAGCGTGCGCACGATCGAGGCCACGGCGATCGATTCGCTGAGAATCCCCGAGGGAGTCTCGGACGCCAGTGAATCAGAAAAATCCGCTATCGCCGTCCCGTCCGACAGGATATAGAAGCCTAGCAGAGTGGTGCTGGCCGGAAGCGTGCGCTGGCCCGGAGTCGGCGGGTTGGCGATCAGCGCTTGCAGAAGCTGGCGCGAGCGTTCCACGGGATCAGCTGAAAGCGGCAATTCGATTTCGACGGGAGCGACTTTGCCGGGACCGGCGGCCCAGTAAATTTCCGCGTTCACCGGTTTGTCCGTCGGCGTGGAAATCGGCGGCTCCAGGACTGCGCGGCGCGCCTGTTCCTCGGTGGACTGCGTCACGTTCAAGCCCTCCATGTGCTTCCGCAGGCCACCCAGACTTAGAAGACCAATGATCACGGCGACGACTAAAACGCCTATGGCGATTTTGATGTTTCGCGGCATCAGGGCGCCTCTACCGCAGGTCCCTGGCGGAACGTTTGGATGGCTCTCTCGATTGCGAGAGAAAGAGGGCCGGAAAGTTCGAGCAACGCGTCCGCGCTCGGAGCGCTGACGTTGGAAATCTCTATGGCGACCGCGGGCTCGGCAACGGAGCGAAGGTCTCGCAGCGGAACGGAGCTCGAATTAACCGGAGAGCCGGGAAACGCTTGCGCGAACTGAAGCTGCAAAATATCGGCTAGGCGATGGCTTTCGGATGTAAAAGGCCGCTGCGCATCCCGCCAGGAAATCAGCGTATTCGCGGGAATCTTGGCTATTGGGGCTTCGGAATTCTTGCCGACGGCGGGCGTCTGAGCGGATGACGGCGCCGTTTGCTCGGGCGACCAGAATTGATCGTAAAAGGCGCGAACGGTGCCCATTTTCCCGGTCGAGCCTACATGGATGGCGACGAAAACGGCGTTGCGATAGGCGTTGGCGATTGCCGCGCGATCATCGTACGAGGGATTCGAGTCGTCGCTGCGGGTCATCACCACGCGATAGCCGTGAGTGAGCAACTGCGCCTGCAGAGTGCGCGCGATTTGAAGAACCAAATCCTTTTCGGCGAGGCCATTTTCGCCGCGCGCTCCCGTATCCGTGCCACCGTGCGCGGGATCCAGGACGATAATCGGCAACGGGGGCGAAGCGGGCATTGCCGCGTGCTGCTGAGCATTTGAACGTAGCGAGGTAGACGGACGTTGCGACTGCCCGGGCGTTTGTCCGGATGGCGGACTTTGTTGCGCATCAGCTTGGCGCGCCGGGCGCGATGAGGATGGCGCGGCGCGAAGCTGCGGAGGAAAAAACATGGCCGCAGCAAGAACGGTAAGCAGCAGCAGAAAGAAATTACGCACTGCCGAAAGGATATCAGAAATAATTCCGAGCGAGGCGGCCCGCTCACTTTGGTGTTCACGGCGGAACACCGCCCGCGCCGAAAGAAAATGCTTCCGCCGCATTTTCATGCCGCTATTTTACCGGAGAGACGTCGAAGAGATGGGCGCCGAAGCCATCGCGGCGGACGAAAAGACCCGAGCTACGAAGCTCATCGGCGTTGCGCACGTAGCGCACGCCATTGAGTTCGTCGCTGAACGCGTATTCGGCGGCGGAAAGCGGCCGACCGAAGTGGATGCGGCCCTGCGACGCGCAACCGGCCAGGTTGACTGAGATAACTTTCCAAGCCTTCTCCGAGCTCCATTCGTAGGCGATCAGATTTCCGCAAGTGTCGTCGCAATCGGGTGTGACTGTAAGCGGGCTCCAAACACCGTGATGAAAAACGTCTTCCTCGGAGATGCGCAGAATTTTTTCGAACAACTGCGACACAACGGGATCGGGCGGACGGGGCGCGGCCATGCGCAATGTGATCGGCAGGTAGGTGGACGCGCCTTCGAGCTCGCCCTGATGATAGAAGCGCATTCCGGGAACAGTGCCCATCAGCGCTCCGACCGACGCAATCCGGTCCTTGCCGAACGCCTCCACGGCGCGGTGCTCGTCATGATTTTCAAGGAACCGGGCCATGCGGCTTTGATACGCGAGCGGAGCGGAGAGCGCGGCGTGCACGCCCGGGGCGTTGATATCGCGAACGGAGTCGTAAAAAGCTTTGTCGTAGCAGAACGAAAACCCCTGGTCGAGCAGACGCTGTTCCGTGCCCCAGTAAGCTTCGGCGAGGAGAATCAATTGTGGAACCTGGGCGTGGACGTCGGCCCAGAATTCGCGAGGCATGGGCTTCGCGCCGCCCAGAAATTGTGCCCAGATTCTCTCGAAAATGTCGCTCAGATGAAGCATGGCCATGTCGCACCGGACCCCGTCGCAATGAGCGGCGATCGTGCGGAGTTCGTCGATTTGCGCGGCGCGCATGGCTGGCGAGAAATGATTCAACTGCGCGGTGTCCCGCCACGGCGGAAAGTAAGGGTCGCGGCCGAGCGCGATGAAATGAGTTCCGGTGGACGAGTTGATGGCGCGGAACGAGTCCGGATCTTTGGCGTACTGCTGCTGCGTGGCTTGAACGTAAAACTCCGGGTGCTGGGTAGTCCAAGGATGATCGAGAGCAGTGTGGTTGCCGACGAAATCGAGAAACAGCGCGATGCCGCGAGCGTGGAGTTTGCCGCGAACAACGTCGAGATCGCGCCACGAGCCGATGCGCGGATCGGGAACGTAGGACGCGACGGAATAGGGTGAAGCGATTACATCGTTGGGAGTCCAGCCAGGCAGAGCGCGGGTGTAGAGTGGCGCATTATTCGGGTCGGCAAGCACGATGCTGCGGGATTCCGGGCTGCGTTGCCAGACGCCCATCAGCCAGATGACGTCAAAACCGCGATTGGCTAGAGCATCCCATTCGGAGTCCGGGACGTCGGCAAGCTTGATGGTTCCACGAAGCCGCGACGAAAGAGTTTCGAGCCAGGCCCAGGTGTTGATTTCGTACAGATGCGGGTGCGGCCGGAGCGCGAATGGCGGTTGGGAGGTGGGCGATGGAGTGGTCACAAGCGGCCCATATTTCCGAAGTTAGAACGCGCGATTCCGCGGCTAAATCGTGGGGTGGGACTGTACCGATCTGGAGAAATTAAGTTATTGATTGTACGAGCACTTAGGCTGCGTTCTACTCGAACGTGTGTCGATCTGGCGTAGCAGCCCAAAGCCACGCCCGCTGTGGGCCGATTCGACGTAGGATTTTGGTGGACGTGCCGGTGCGGCAGGCTGCAGCGAGCCGACTCGGCGGCGAATGCTTTCTCTCCATACAACATGGCAAACTGACGTTAACAGATCGCGGTCGATAGGTGCTACTGGCCAGAGGTACAGTTTAGATACAGGTCGGGTGGGCCTGGACCTTGCGTGGCGGTTCGGGATGGGAATGGTCTGCCTGCGTCCCAAGGATGGAAGCTGGCAAACGCGTCGGTTTGACGTCGAGCGCGACGCATAGCATGATTTGCGGGTGACCCCGAGCGACTCAACGGTCGAACACTTTCGGACCCACGGCTGGATGCGCATTCGAGCTGCGTTCAGCGCGGACGATGCCGCGGCAATGTGCGATGTAATTTGTGCTGGGCTGGCCAAGGCAGGAATCCTTCGAAAGGATGCATCCACTTGGACAAAGGAGCGGCCAGAACATCTGCAGCACATGAAGAGCGACCCCGTCTTTCGCGCGATCGGCAGCGCGCGTACAGTCGCGGCTATCGACGAGGCGCTGGATGGTCAACAATGGCAAATGCCCAGCGACTGGGGCGCCTTTTTCCTGCAATTCCCAGCGCGGCGCGAATGGAGCGTAGCGGCCACAGGCTGGCACCTGGATGGTGACTATACGGGCAAATTGTCACCTCCTTGCGGTGTAAAGGTGCACGCGATGTTGACGGACGTCGGACCACGTTGCGGTGGCATGAACATATTAAGCGGATCGCACCGCCTGGTACATCAGTGGTTCCGCGAAAGGGCGCCAGCGCCAGGCACTAAAGGCGCGCAGTTTCGGAAATCATTGCAAAAACATCCATACCTCCGAGATCTGTATACGGCCGGTGACCCTGCAGCGCGTATCGCCCGCATTCATGAACGTACCGAAGAAGTGGACGGAGTGCCGCTGAGAGTGGTTGAGAACACGTCATCCGCCGGTGATGTGATACTAATGCACTCGCTCCTGCTGCACGCACCGCCTGCCGCGCATACAGGTACAAAGCCACGGTTCTTGCTGAACAAAGACATTGACATGCGCTATTCCGGAACAGACGTTCCGCGAGCAGCAGGGTAATCAGCCCCGGGCACCTAACTTCCAGCAAAAAGCCCGACGCCCGGAAGGCGAAAGGCACTCCGAAGATCAGGCCATGCTGGGATCAGTGCGTTGAAACGCTGGAGATGAAGGTGCGCACGTTGGCGGAGAGCTTTTCCAGGTCGGGAACGTGGAGGTACATCATGTGGCCGGCATCGTAATACTGGAGGTGGATGCGATCGCGGGCGGTTTTCGGCAGGAGCAAATGATTCATGGTGAATTCGGTGGCGAAGAAGGGAGTGGCGAGATCGAAGTAGCCGTTTTCAACCTGGACTTGCAAGGCCGAGTTGTCGAGGAGCTCCTGAACGAGATCGTTTTCGACGTTGGGGGCGCTGGGAAAACCGTTTCCCGGGCCATTGCTTCCCTTCCAGTCCCAATGTTCGCTGGGACCGCTAGGAAGCACTTTGTAGGTCATGCCTTCGCCGAATTTCAGTTCGTCACGTACGTAGGAATTGAAGACCGCAGTGAAAGCGCCCAGGACGGCATCGTAGGAGGGATCATCGGCGGCGTATTCCTCAAGCACGTCATAGGTGGCAGCGTTGTAACGCGCATCGTAACGGCCGATGGTTAGACCGCGGCTGCGTAGCAATTCAGCGCGGAACTGCGGCAGATTCACGCGTAGATTCGCGTTGATGAGATATTTTTCGTCGAGGCCAGTAAAGGCGGACATTTTGGCGGCGACTTGTTGCTTTTCGGAGTCGCTGATGTTGGAGCCTTTCACCAGCGCCTCGGTGTATTCGGTGGACGCGAACTGGCGGACTTGTTCCAGGAACGCGGGGAGATCGGCAGGGCGATTCTTCAGCAGATTGTAATGCCAGGCGACGGCGGCATAAGTGGGCAGATAGAGAATGTAGGAGCGGTCGTCTCCGATCGTGAAATTCAGGGTGCCGAGATCGAGGACGCTAGATTGGAGGCCGATGCCGTTGATGTAGATGCCGTCGTGTTCCTGCAAATAATTGCCAAGAGCGACAGAACGGAAGGTGCCGTAACTTTCGCCGTAAAGCAACTTAGGCGAGTTCCAGCGATGATTGCGGCTAATGTAGATGGATACGAACTGGGCGAGGGACTTCACGTCGGACTGCACACCCCAGAAATCGCTATCTTTCGCTTTGCCCACAGCATGACTGAAACCGGTGCCAACGGGATCAATGAAAACGAGGTCGGCTTTGTTGAGAAGCGAATATTGATTATCGACAATTTGGTAGGGAGGGCCTGGAATCGGTTGCGCATCGCCGGCAACGAGGCGGCGCGGTCCGAAGGCGCCCATGTGCAGCCAGACGGAGGAAGAACCGGGACCGCCGTTGTAGAGGAACATAATGGGACGCTTGCTAAAATCCTTAACGCCGTTTTCGGTATAGGCGGTGGAATACATCAGAGCCTCAGGCTCGCCCTTGTCGTTTTTCAGAAGCGTGGTGGAAGCCGTAGCGGTGTACGAGATATTTTGTCCACCAATCCGCGCGGTATGCTGCGTGACGGAAGACTGTCCCTTGGTTGATTCGGCCGGCGCATTGGCGTTGGGCCCGGTGGGCTTGGCCTCGCCGGGCTTGGCGGACGCGGATTGCTGATTCGATTCGGCGGGCGTTTGCGCGAGGACACGCGGAGATTGGCCAAGGAAAACCAAAACCGCGATCGCGGCAATGCTCAACGTGAGTTTCATTCGCGGGCTCCGATCGTGGTGCTGAGTTGGAAGATGAATTCGACGCCTCGCCTATGGCCGATTGCTGCGCAAATCGTTCCGCGACGACAACCTGGATGCGCTCGCAGGCATTTTGCCACAGGCAAGGCCCGGAAAGGTGAGCGTGATTTGATCGAAAGTGCCACCACCGACCGGGATGGGAACTGGCGGAGCGTCGATGCGGGCTGGGACAGCGCAGGCGGGCGAGCCGCGGCGCGTGGGAATGCGTTGCGGGATAAGGTCCTGCCAGGCGGAGATGCTGTAGCTGGCAGCATCGAGGAGCGTGAATTCGTAGAGATCGGGCGCGATGCGCTGAGCAGCGGGAAAATCGCCGCCGTCGGCCTTCGCCATCACGGTGACAGTGCCAAGAGGGCGCGGACCGGTCCAATTTACGCGAACGCGGAGGCGGCGCGTGGGAATGCCGTTCGAGAGCTTTAACTTGACGTACAGAAGCCGCTGGCCATCTTTCAGCACGATGGGTTTCGCTTCGCTGACGTCGGAGACGCCAGGATAAAAAGTGCGGGGAAATGGCGAATTGGGATTCAGACTGTTCGGTCGATTGAAGACGAGGATGTAGCGGCCGGGGCCAACGTGATCGTAATCGAAAATACCCTTGGAACCCTGGAAGGTCCAGAGGCCGGGATGAGTTGCGGAGAAGTTGCCCACGCGATAGAGTTCGACGGAAGCAAGTTTGAGCGGCCTTCCGTTAGGACCAAGGACGCTGCCGCGAATTTCTCCGGTGGGCAGCGCATCGACATCGTATTCGTAACAAGCTCCAGCAGGAATCGAGAAGGGCTTGAGGCCGGTGGCGAGATTGCGTTCGGTGAGTTCCATGCGCGCGGGAAGGTGCGCGGAGAAGTTATAGGTGCCGGCGTGGACATCGTAGAGCGAATACACGCCGGTGGCGTCTGTGCCGGTTTCGAAGCGATCCCAGCGGGAACGCAGGTGCACGGTCACGTTGGCGAGCGGAGGATCGGGCGCGTCCGGGGGATCGAGAAACGGCGGATCGACGCGGCGCACGATGCCGAAAACGGAGGCGACACGCTGGCCGCCGCGCATGGCGCGGAGTTGCGGAATCAGGGCGCGAGCGTCGGCGGCGGTGCGAGTGCCGTCGCAAATGGTGGAGTAGAGGCGGCCGTCGGAGCCTTGGTGGGTGAAGACGAGATACTGGGCGCCATTCTTGAAGCGATAACCGCAATCGCCGTCGTCGCCACCGGTGAAAACGTCGATGGTAGAGGCACCGGCGCCGGAAAAGCGTTCGTCGATGCGAAAGTGGTAGCGATAAGTGGGCGTGGAAGACCCCTCCGACTGGGAACTGGCGGGAGTATCGGCGTCCGACGCGCTGGCGGGAGTCGCCGTTTGCGGGGCCGCGTAGATGCCCGTGACGGTGCCGAGGAAAACTACGCCATCTTGGGGCACCCCGGCACACTTCCCAGGAGCGGATTGCGAGCAAGTACAAGCAAGAGCGGCAGCGGGAAGCCCAATCAAAAGCAATAATACGGGAACAGCACAACGCCAAATCATCGCCGAGTATCGTACATGCTTTCGGGCAGGATGCGAAAGCGTCTTGGGAAATAATGCCGGTGCACATCGTTGACACACGCAGAAAGGTGATGCTATCTTGATTTTTCTGCGTCGTCGGAAGCATTAGGCAACAAGCAGCGCTACGACGGAAGCGGTCGAGATGACGCGGGCCGATGTCGCTTTGCCGCTTGAGGGCGGAATGCGGCGCGACACGCTGCGGATTTGCGCGATTGCGATGATTGGCAGTTCAGCAAGCGCTCCTACCGGATGGCGAATCTAAATTTGCATTTGGGCGAACTCGGAGAGGCATGTGCTGCGGTTTGCCGTAACCGTCTAGCGACCCCTGAGGACCGCGCGCTGGAGCCGGAAGGAAGAGGGCATTTTTGCGTCGAGAGACAAACGACTCGCCTCGCGGCTTAACCATCTGGCTGACGGGCCTGCCATCGTCTGGGAAAACCACGCTTGGCAAAAACATCGCGCGGCAACTTATCGACGAAGGAGAATCCGTCGAGTTGCTGGATGGTGATGTGATTCGGTCAATGATTGGGCGGGGTTTGGGATTCTCGCGGCCGGACCGCGAAGACAATCTGCGCCGGATCAGTTTTGTCGCCGATCTGCTGGCACGCAATGGGATTACCGTGGTGGTCGCGGCGATCTCGCCTTACAGCGCGTTGCGGAGCGAGATCCGAGACCAGCTTTCTCCTTACCTTGAAGTGTTCGTGAATGCGCCCGTAGAGGTCTGCGAGCAGCGGGACGTCAAGGGATTGTACAGGCGCTTCCGGAATGGCGAAATCAAGGGGCTTACGGGACTCGACGATGTCTACGAGCCTCCGACTTCTCCGGAAGTCGAGTGCCGAACGGACATCGAGACCGTGGAACAGAGCGTCGTGCGAATCTTAGAGGCCGTTCGTATCCGACGAAAGCTCAGGCTTGCAGCGCCTAAATGCGGTTACTAAAAGCGTCATGCCGACAGGAATTGGGGGCGCGTTCGACTTGCTCCCTTCATGAGTATCCGGAAGAATCGATTTCATTAGAGCGCGAGGCATTTTCGGCGTTACGGGCGGAAACGCCGTATCACGCAGCGAGGTTTCGAAACCAACAGCGATGCGAGCCATGGCGCGCAGGTAGCGGTTTTTGAAAGTGAGCATACCGTCCGAGCCAATGGCCAGCGCCTCAAAAGTCCGCGGAGTCCTGCCAGTAACACGATGCCACGATAATTACTGCAGGCTTTTTCGGCGACGTTCAGGCGACGCTGGCGAATCGTCTACCGCGAAAGGATCCCGTGTTTTTAACCGCCGCTAGGGATGTTTTGTTGGGCGTGGCGGCCCTCCCATTCATTTATTACTTGTTGGCCCTCTACAGCGCGTGGCAATTTTTTCGGTACCCAGGCGGCGCGGACATGAACGCATCCGATTTCACTCCGCCCGCGAGCATTCTGAAACCCGTCCGAGGGCTCGATCCCGAAGCGTACGAAAATTTTGCCGGCTACTGCCGACAGGATTACCCGGAATACGAGATCGTGTTCTGCGTCAACCCGGGCGATCCAGCTATACCGATAATCGAGCAATTGAAACGAGATTTCCCCGGTCGCGTGATCCGAATACTCTTTCGCTCCTCGGGGACCGCCCCGAACGATAAGGTAGCCAAACTTGACCAACTGACCAGGGAAGCACGCTACGAATATCTGGTGATCAACGACAGCGACGTCCGAGTAACGCCCGATTACATGCGGACCGTCATTGCCCCGCTCGCGAAGCCCTCGGTGGGAGGGGTGACCTGCCTTTACGTATCCGCCGAAGATAAGACCGTTGTGGACCAGCTTCAAACCCTGGGGATGATCACTGATTTCTACGCCGGCATCCTGGTTGCCCGGGAGCTCGATGGCGTCAAATTCGCGCTGGGAGAGACCATCGTGACCACGCGCGCCCGGCTGGAACAGTTTGGCGGCTACCGCGCATTGGAGAACCGGCCGGCTGACGATCTGCTGATAGGCCGGATGATCGCTGAACAAGGTTGTGAGGTGGAACTATTGCCGTACGTGGTGATGACGGTCCCCGATTACGGCTCCATGGGCGACCTCTTCAGGAAGCGCCTGCGATGGATGGTAGTGATGCGGCACATGCGCCCGTGGGGGCATCTTGGCTTGCTGCTGACGCAAGGCTTGCCCTGGTCCATCGTGGCGATCTTAATTCACCCATCGCTTGCGACAGCTTTGAGCTATCTGGGGATATATTTGGCGCTGCGAGTGGCAATGTCTTGGACAATCGGAATCTGGGGCCTTAAGCAGTCATC
>JBOGMW010000192.1:0-6810 GCA_050746805.1 Candidatus Acidiferrales bacterium
GGCTCGCCCTGGGCGCGACGCCTTGGCGCATCGCTGTCCAAACACTTGTCGAAGGCCTGCTGCTTTCGTCCGGTGGCGCGCTGCTCGGCTTGGTATTTGCATATTGGGGCGCGCGATGGATTTTCGCTCTACTCACGCGTCTGTCCACCGCGCCGACCGTGCTAGACCTTCGCCCTGACTTGCACGGGGCGCGGTGGTTGGGCTGGACAGGCACTCATCGTCGCCCAAATCTCGCTCTCGCTGGTACTCGTTCTCGCAAGTGCGCTTTTCACGCGCTCCTTTTGGAATTTACGGTCAGTGGACGTCGGCTTCAACCGCGCTTCGGTCCTCGATCTATGGTTGATGGAGCGTCCAGGCGCCACAAAGAACCTGGATGTCGATACCTACTACCGGCAGTTGACTGGTCGACTAGAGAGTCTGCCCGGCGTGCGTGCAGCCGCGTTCGCCGATTTCGTCCCGGGCGCGGGCCAGACTCCCGAGATTGACAACGTGGCTTTGCTTGACGCACCGGACATATCCAAAACTCCAATGTGCGATATTTCCTTCGCCAGTCCCGGCTTCTTCGATGCGGTTGGGATGCGGGTCTTGAGGGGGCGCGACTTCGCATGGGCCGACGGGCCGCATCAACCTCGCGTCGCCGTTATTTCGTTAAGTCTGGCTCGACGTCTCTTCGGCAGCCAAAACGCCATCGGCTCTCACGTTCGCGTTGGAACATCTCCCGACTATCAGAATCTTGAAGTCGTGGGAATCGTAAACAACGCGCGACTTTACAGCCCGCGAGATGACCGTCCTCTAAATATCTTCCTCGATTCTGTGCAGTATGGCCCCAGCAGACTCAACCAGCAGGTTTTTGTGCGCACTTCCACGAATCCGTTGCTCTTGGCCAACGGAGCCTCGCAGGTTATCAATTCATCTGCACATCAGTTCGTCTTCCGGACGATGACGCTAGAAGAAGCTCGGGCCCAATCCCTCATCGAAGAACGGCTCTCCGCGATGATTTCCTGCTTTTTCGGCGTTTTCGCGTTGCTCCTGGCCTGCCTCGGGCTCTACGGGCTGATCGCCCATACCGTGACTCGCCGCACGCGAGAGATAGGTATCCGTATGGCAATCGGCGCGCAGCCGCGCAACATTGTGCGACTCGTCTTGAAGCAGGCATTCCTTGTCTCCGTGGTGGGCATTGCTCTCGGCGTGGTCCTTGCGTTGGCTGCCTCGCGGCTGATCGCTGCCACACTCTACGGAATTTCGCCAAATGACGTGCCGTCGATTGTCGGAACCTCGCTCGCATTACTTTTCGTCGGACTACTGGCCAGCTATGTACCAGCCCGCCGCGCGGCGCGCATCGATCCTATGGTCGCGCTGCGCCACGAGTGAACCGGAGGAGACACCCTTGATGAATTCTGACCTTCGAACCATCGTCTCCCGCATCCGCGGATTTTTCTTCTCGCGGCGCCTCGACGATGATTTCCAGGAAGAACTCGCATCTCATCTTTCCATGCTCGAAGAAGAAAATCTCCGCCGCGGCATGTCTCCCGACGAAGCCCGCCGTCAGGCCCGCCTGCGCCTGGGCGCCGACGTGCCCCTCCGTGAATCGCATCACGACGTCCGCGGCCTACCTTGGCTCGAATCGCTGCTGCAAGACATCCGCTTCGGCCTGCGCATGTTGCGCAAATCCCCCGGCTTCACCGCCGTCGCCATCCTCACGCTAGCCCTCGGCATCGGCGTCACCACGGCCATGTTCACCATCGTGAACGGCGTGGTACTGAAGTCTCTCGGCTATCCGAAACCAAGCCAGGTCGTCACCATCGACACGCACTGGACCGATTCAGGCGGAACTGTCTGGTCCGTCACCGGCGGCGATCTGCAAGACCTTCGCGGCGCGCAGGACGCTTTCCACGCGTTCAGCTACTTTACCGGAGGCGAGTTCGGCGTGCAGCTCAGCCACAGTGCCGAATTCGTCGGCATCTACGAAACCGATCCCGATTTCTTCAAAGTTTTCCAAGTGCCGCCCGTCGCCGGTCGAACTTTCGTTCCCTCCGACGCCGGCCGGGCCGCCGTCGTCCGCGAGGCCTTCGCCCTGCGCAATTTCGGCTCCGCCGTCGCAGCCTTAGGTCAAATGGCGCGCATCGACACGACCGCCTATCAAATCGTCGGCGTAATGCCGGACAGTTTTCAGTTTCCCCGCCAGGCGCAAATGTGGGCGGCTATTTCGCCAACGCCGTGGAACCAGAATCGCTCGAGTTTCAATTTTCGCGCCGTGGCGCGGCTCCGGCCCGGAACTTCAATCCCGGCAGCGAACGCCCGCTTCTCGTCCATCGCCAACCGCCTGGCGTCCGCATTTCCCGGCACCAATCGGCACAGAACTTTCTTGGCCGTTTCCTTGCAGCAAGAGCTGTCCGCTCCGGTTCGGGCCACTCTCTTCGTTCTCCTCGGCGCCTGCGGACTCGTCCTGCTGATCGCCTGCGCCAATGTGGCCAATCTGATGCTGGCGCGCTCCGCCGGGCGCACCCGCGAACTTGCCGTCCGCGCCGTGCTCGGCGCCGGCAAAGGACGCCTGATTCGCCAACTCCTCTGCGAAAGCATGATCCTCGCCGTCAGCACCGGCCTGCTTGGAATCGCCCTCGCGCGGTGGGGCACGCAAACCTTGCTTGCGATCGGCGCCAAATTCCTTCCCGCGCCACTGCTCGTCGACGTCCGGTGCGACTGGCGCGTTCTCGCCTTCGCCGCGCTGGTCACCTTCGCTACCAGCATTCTTTTCGGCATCGCGCCCGCACACCATGCCACGCGCATCAACTTGCAGGACGCCATCAAGCAAGGCGGCTCGCACGCGTCGGTCCGCGGCGTTCACGCACGCCTCAGAAATTCGCTCGTCGTTTCGCAGATTGCGCTCGCCCTCCTGCTCGCCGTCAGCGCTACGCTTCTGTTTCGAACCATCCTCGCGCTGCACAGCGCTCCGCTCGGCTATCGCACCGAAGGCATTCTCGTCACCTATGCCCACGCTCCCGCGCACACGCTCGACCAAAACCTCCGCGTCGGCCGCTTCTTCGAGGCCCTCTTCGACCGTCTCCGCGGCCTGCCGCGCGTTGTTTCCGTCGCCGGCGCAATGGGCATGCCTTCTGGGCAGTACGGTGCCTTCTGCTATTTCGCAATTCAGGGTAAGCAAACTTGGACATTGGCTAATGGCGACACTCGCGGCGACTACCGAAAGCTTCCCAACGGAAATTTTGCGCTCGCCAGCCCCGGATACTTCTCGACCATGGGCATTCCTGTTCTGCGCGGCCGCGATTTTACGGACGCCGATCTGTATAAGCGCCCGTTCGTCGCCATCATCAGCGAATCCCTCGCGCGCCGCTATTTTCCCCACGAAGATCCGCTCGGCCATCGCATTATGTCCGGCTTCGACGCTACCAACAAATGGACCACCATCGTCGGCATCGTCGGCGACGTCCGCCAGAAATCTCCGGACTCGCCAATCACGCCCGAAGTCTACCTGCCGATGCTTCAGCATCCCTACATGGCCAACGAGCTCCAGGTGGTGATCCGAACCTCGGGCCCGCCGCAAGCGCTCATCCCGGCCGTCCAGAAAACCATCCGCGAAATGGATCCCGCCGTCGCCATGAAATTTACCACCATGAACGCGATGGTCTCCGATTCCGTCAGCGCGCAGCGTTTCCGCGCCGCGCTGGCCACTATCTTCGCGGCCCTCGCCTTGTTGCTCGCGCTCTCCGGCACCTACGCCGTCGTCAGTTACATGACGGCTCAGCGCACCTCCGAATTCGGCCTGCGTTCCGCGCTCGGCGCGCAACCCGCTAACATCTTGCGTCTCGTGCTCGGCGGCGCCGCAAAACTCGCCGCCGTCGGCACGCTCATCGGCCTGCTCCTATCGCTCTTTGCCTCGCGACTGATTGCCTCCATGCTTTTCGGCGTCCGCACCTTCGACGCGCCCACCTACGCGGCGGTGATCGCCGTCGTACTTCTGGTGGTCATTCTCGCCGCCGCGATCCCCGCGCGCCGCGCCTCGCGGGTTGATCCCATGGTCGCGCTGCGCCATGAGTGAACCAGGAGGAATCCGCGTGATGATTTCCGAGCTACGGATGATCGTCTGGCGCATCGGCGGATTTTTTTTCTCGCGGCGCCTCGACGATGATTTTAATGGCGATCGATTACTAATTCGCGGGACTGCTCCACGAGGTGAAAAAATTGGTAGCGATACCGGGATTCGAACCCGGATTTCGACCTTGAGAGGGTCGCGTCCTAACCCTTAGACCATATCGCCAAACGGTGAGGAAACACTCGATGAGCGCCACAATTTTCGCACGCCTGAAGTGACCGCGCAAGCCGCTGCCCAAGTGCCCCAAGCAGCAGCGCATCCAGGTTCAGATTCTTAGAAGGCTTTTCTTGGCTTTTACGCTTCGCTGATACTGCTTTTCGCCTCGCCAGTACTCAGCGACGAGAGGATATCGGTTTTAGTGACAATTCCTTCAAGGCGTCCATCGCCTGGGGAGACGATGAGCATGTGCTGTCCGTGCGGCGCCATCAATAATCGCAGCGCATCCTGTAAATCGGTCTCCGGCGCGACAAGCTCTATCTTGCGGTCCATGATCTGCCGCACGGTAATCTCGCCCCATTTTTCGGGTAGCACATCGCTGAGCGAAGCCATCGAGATCGTGCCCAACGCGCGGCCATGCTCCACAACCGGGTAGGCGGTATGCCCAATACGAGAGCGAACGGCCCCCACGAACTCGCCGACGGTCCAATTCGCTTCTGCCGTTACCACTTCTCTCTGCATCGCGCCGCGCACCGTCAGGTTCAAAAGTTCGGCAATGCGGACTCCCTCGTGCAGCCGCTGGTCGCCGGACATCGAAGCTTCGCCCGAAATCGCGTACGCCACCGCAGCGCCGATCAGCGTTGGCACGATGTAGGCGTGGCCGCCCGTGGCCTCTGCCACGAAAACCACCGCGGTCAAAGGCGTCTTATATCCCCCAGCGATGAATGCAGCCATTCCAACCGCGGCAAAAAGATCCACGGACGGACTGTGTACAACCGACTGCGCGAACGCCACTCCGAACGAACTGCCCGTAAGGAACAGTGGCACGAACGCGGCGCTCACTCCTCCGACTCCGAGTGAAAATAGCGTCGAGGCGAGCTTCATTACGCCGAATATCACCAACTCGATCGAGCTGTGCGCCTTTTGCAATATCAGCGGCACTGCTTCGTAATTTGGGCCAATGGGAATCAAAGCGCCCTTAAAAGCCATGATGAAAATCAGGCCGCATGCGCCCGTCAACAGGCCGCCCACCGCCATTTTGACCCAATGCGGCACTTTCGCTTGGATCGCAAACCGGCGCGCGCGCCGGAACGTGATGTCGAACACCATTGCGATCGCGCCGCAAATCGCGCCCAGTAGTGCGGACCACAACAAGTCCTTCCCCGTGTATACCGTCCCGCTAGCAAAATCAAAGAGCGGCCCGGCGCCCACGAACGCCGCCATGGTCGCAAACGATGTCACCGAGGCGATCAACGACGGCAGCAGAGCTTCGTGCGCCAAATCGTCCTTGTACGGCATCTCCAGCGCGAAAACGATGCCGGTGAGCGGCGCGCGGAACACCGCGGACATTCCCGCGGCGGCTCCGCTAATCAGCAGGATCCGGCGATCCCGCGGCTCGATTCGTAGTATTCGAAGCTTGGTCCACAGCCAGGACCCGATCGCTCCACCTCCGTAAATGCTCGGGCCTTCGAGCGCCGCGCTTCCACCCATACCCACCGTAGCGATGGCGGCCAGCAGCTTGGGCACAAATGGCCACATCGAAACGCGGCCCTGGTGCTCGTGGTACGAGCGGATGATTTCCTCGGTGGAGTGTTCGTCTGGATCGGGGGTCAGGTATTGCATCAACAAACCGGCCACCACAAAACCGACCAGCAATCCAGGAATGATCACCGCTCGATGCGCGAGGTAGTAGCGCAATACATGCGGCCACATCCAAATCAGGATGACCTTCACCAATAGCGTGATCAGCAGCCCTGTGACGACGCCCAGAATCGGCGCGATTACCAGCCATTTGTGCAGGTCGCGCGAGTACGTTTCGGTCAGGTCGCCGCGGACCAACGCCGCGTACCGGCGAAGCTTTGGATATTTGTCAACTGCGGCTTTCAGAGAAGCCATGGTGCGTCATCCTGCAAAAATAAAGGGAATGTGGTGCGCGCCTCAGCTTTCACGGACGCGCTTGGCGACCCGCGGAAGCATCTCTTCGTTCCTTCGATCTCGAATTCTTTCGAGTTCTTCCCGGTGCAGTGCGGAGAGCTTCATCGAAATCGACCGTCCTCTGGAGGTGAGCTCAACGCGCACAACGCGACGGTCGCCGGCGCTAATCTCTCTTCGCACCAAACCCGCGCGCGCCGCACGATCGACCAACTCCACCACCGCGTTGTGCCGCTCCTGGAGGAACTCCGCCAGCTCCGAAACATTGGCCCAACCGCGCCCCGTGAAGCCGGCAACGCCGAGCATCAACTGATGCTGCTGCGGCGTAACGCCCGCCTTGCGCACCGCGGTCTCGCTGAAACGCAGGAAACGCCGGATCTGGTAGCGGAATTGAGCCAACTCCTCCACCACACGCGATTCCACTGTCCGCTTCTTACGCCGTTCCGGCCCGTTCATTCGAAAAATTATATCATGGCACGATATAATTCAAATCAACCGGATTCACGCTTCCGTTTCCCAATTCGCATTCGCGCACCTGAGAAATTCTTCTTCTCAGCCAAGAATCGCAGATGCGCAAACCGCCCGGTTCCCAAGCGCAGGCTCCCCAATCAGAC
>JBOGMW010000193.1:0-4534 GCA_050746805.1 Candidatus Acidiferrales bacterium
GGTGTGTTCGCCGCTGGTGACGTTCAAGATCATCGCTACCGCCAAGCCGTCACCGCAGCTGGTTCCGGTTGCATGGCTGCTCTCGAGGCCGAACGCTACCTGGCCGCGAGAGAGCACTAGAAAATCCGCTTCGACCGAACAGGTGCGCTTGCATTCGACGGACATCATGCAGCCGTCGCATCGGTGCATCGCATCTGCCGGCCACTTGATCGATAAATCTGCGGCTGATTACTCGCCGGCAGGCCCCGAGTTCGGGTTGCTATTTTCGCCGGAGGAATTCAGCAAAATCAGTCGGATCGCATCTTCGAAAGCCGCCGGCGGCCGCGTCCCAATCAAATAACGCGCGATGTGCCCGTCGCGTCCATAGAAAACCGCCTGCGGCATGGTGCCGCGCCAATCCGGATTCACACCCTGATAGAACGCGTTTACGTCGATTCCCTGTTTTACCCGGTAATTCGGAAAATCTGAGTGCGCTTGGTCCACAAATTGTCGCGCTAATGCGGAGTCTGAGTCTTCATCAAGGCTCACTCCCACCACGGTAAGCCCTTGCGGCCCATATTTTTTCGCGAACGCCGCGATCATCGGAAATTCGTCCCTGCACGGCTCGCACCACGTCGCCCAGAATGTCACCATCAGCGCCTTGCCATGATTGCTCGCTACCATCGTCTTATATCCGGAAAGATCGAGGAGCGGCAAGCTCGGCTCGCTAACAGCTTTCTCGGTGCGCGCAACTGCCGCAGCATGCGCAGCGCGGGCTTCCGCGCAAAGCGTGCCCGCCACGACTAGGCATCCCGCCAATATGACGCATGAAAACAGACGCCGAGGAAAGGCCATAATGTAATCCCTCCGCACCTATTTTACGAAGCAATGTATCCAGTCGGTAGCCAGCCACCGCTTACGTGTGTCGAAGTGGAACACTGGGCCTGCGCGCAGCCGTTGGCCGCACGCACTAATGTTTCTTTTGGTCGGGCCGTCCTCTAGCCTCTTTGCTTCCTGCTTCCCAAACCCTGTGCTTCCCCTCCTTTGCCTCCTTGCTTCCTTGCTTCCGTGCCACTATCCTTCGCTCGTGCCCTTTCGTTCCAATCTTCGTCGGCTGGCCACCGAACAGGAGCTTTACAACTCCGCCATCCGTGCCTTGATGCGCCGCGCGCATTCCATCCATGAAATGCGTGCTTATCTGGAGCGCCGCGCGGAAGATAAAGAATCCGTCTCGCAAGTGATCGCTCGTCTCCGCGAACAAAACTACCTCGACGACGGTCGCTACGCGCTCGAATTCGCCCACCAGCACGCTAAGTTGCGCCGTCAAGGACGCTTTCGCATCGCCCGCGAGCTCCGCACCCGTGGCGTGCCCGACCGTTACATCGACGTCGCACTGGAAACCGCTTTCGCCGATACTTCCGAAGCCGAACTTGTCCGCACCCGCCTGAAGCGCCGTCTTTCACATGTACGCGGCGCGCTCAGCCAACGCCAGGTCGCCGGAATTTACCGCAGCCTGCTGCGCGCCGGATTTGCCGCCGATGTAATCCGCGTCGAACTGCGCGGCATCACCCGCGGCGACCTAACCGAGCTCTCTGATTCCAGCGATGATCCCGAACCCGCAACCGAAGGAGACGCAAACGATGGGTCTCGATGACCTGTTTAAAGCAATTTCTCTGGGCACTTCCCTGGCCCGCCGCGCTATGGACTTGAAACAGCAGGTCGACTCTCTTCGAACCGCTCCGAGCATCGATTACCCACCACCCACGGACGTCAGCGGCCTCGATCGTCGCATCGCCAATCTGGAACAGCTTGCCAGAAATCAGGCAGCGCGCGTTATCGCCCTCGAATCCAGCTTGGAAATCTCCTCTGCTCTCGTCGATTCCCTCGCTCGACGCCTCAACGCAGTTTTCTGGATCGCACTTTCCAGCGGCATCGTCACCACTGCCGCCTTGGCACTCTCCATCACTGCGCTACTGATTCACCGCTGAGATCGACGCGCCTTGGGCGACTCCGCCGCGCCCGTGCTCGTGCTAAACTGGCCGGAACCCGATGCCTGCGCGCGGAAAATTGATCGTCATCGAGGGAATCGACGGCTCCGGCAAGCGCACCCAGCTTGAGCTGCTCGGCCGCGCCCTCGCGAGCCGCCAACTCGATTTCTCGCAGATCAGCTTCCCGAACTACCAGGGTTTCTTCGGCAAGCTCGTCGCCCGATTTCTAAACGGCGAATTCGGCCCTCTCGATTCCGTCAATCCGCACTTCTCCGCGTTGCTCTATGCTGAAGATCGCCTCGAATCGAAACCAGCGCTCGAATCCGCGCTTGCCGCTGGCCAAATTCTCGTTTCCGACCGATACATTGCCTCGAATCTCGCGCATCAGGGCTCGCGCGTGCCGTCCACCAATCGCGACGAATTTCTCACCTGGCTCCGTCAGCTCGAGTACGAAATCTATGGCCTTCCGGCTGAAGATATTGTCATCTACCTCCGCGTTCCGGTCGCCCAAGCGCATAAACTCGTCGCCTCAAAAACCGCTCGCGATTACACCAACAAAAAGCACGACATCCAGGAAGCCGACCTCGCGCATCTCGAAGCTGCCTCCCGCGTCTACGACCGGCTCGCGCAACAGCCGCATTGGGTTACCATCGAATGCTTCGATACCGCGAAATCGGTGTTGCGTTCCGCTGAATCGATTCACAGCGAAATTCTCGCCGCCGTCGAAGCGCACATTGCGCCTGCGGTCCGCTTGCGGGGTTGAAAATGGGCCTAGACGAATTCCTCGGCAACGAACGCATCATCCGCGCCCTTCGCGGCATGTTGCACCGCCAACGCGTCCCCAGTGCGATGCTCTTCACCGGCCCTCGCGGCATCGGCAAGTACACGCTCGCCCGCATGTTCGCGCAAGCCGCCAATTGCCAACGCCTCAACGACGATTTCTGCGGCCAGTGCGACTCCTGTCTGCGCATGGCGCCTCTCGTTGCTCCTGAAAAGCTGGTCGCCGCGGGGCTCACGGAGCGTGGCGAAGGCGCCGACGCCGCCGCCGTCGAACGTACTCCGCTAATCATCGAGCCGCATCCCGACGTTTGGCTCATCGTGCCCGATCCCGTGCGCCTGCGCACTCCGGTGGCACGCCCCATGATTCGCGTTGGGCAATTGCGCGCCGTCCAGCGCGCCGCTTATTTTCAGCCGCTCGGCCGACGCCGCGTTTTTATTCTCGATGGCGCGGATACCATGCGCTGGAACGATGCCGACTTATTCCTGAAAATTCTCGAAGAGCCGCCCGAATCCGCCACCTTGATCTTGCTCGCGCAGTCGGCCGATTCCCTGCAACCCACCATTCGCTCGCGCTGCTTGCAATTTCATTTCGCGCCGGTCCCCATTGCCGACATCGCCGATTTCTTAAAAGCTCGCTCGGACCTCAAGCCTGCCGAACGCACTCTCGCCGCGAAACTCTCCGCCGGCAGCCCCGGCGCCGCGCTTTCGCTCGACCTTTCCGAATCCATGCGCCTGCGCGCCGCCATTCTTCACCTCTTGGAAAATTCCGTCGCCGCGAAAAAGTACGGCGAAATCTTCGCCGCCACTGCTCAGCTTGCTAAGCAAGAGAAGGAATCGTTTGAAAACATATTGGCCCTGTTCTATAGTCTTCTCACGGACTTGCTCGAAGCCTCGCAGGGCAATCAGAGCCGTCTTCTTAGAAACCCGGACTTGAGCCGCGAGATCGACTCTCTCGCCAAGCAAATCGATTGGCGTTGGGTCCTGCAGGCTGCGCGTGGTCTCGATACTCTCGATACGCGGCTGCGCCGCAACGTCGGGCGACAGCTCGGCCTGGATTCGCTCGTCGTTTCGCTCGGCGTCTGACGCGCATTATCTTTCATTCGCTTCGACAAACTATTTCGCAAAGATCTTGCAACCGATTTTGCGTTTACATAGTCATAACAACAGTATTCCGTTTCCTAATTCCAAGGAGCACTTATGGTGAACCGCAAACTTTTCCGCCCAGTCCTTGCCGAGGCGAAGGAGTCGTTTGGCCCCCGCTCCGCTCAACCGATGCCGCAGGCCGCCACAGCCATTGCTCCGCGCAAGAAGCCTGCGCCCCCGGAGCAAACCTACGCGGAGAATTTTTATTTCGTGAAGCAGATGCAATCGCGCACTCCGGTTGCCATCGTCTTGACCGACGGCGAAATCCTCCGCGGCACCGTCGAATGGTACGACCGCGATTGCATTAAATTGACGCGTTTCGGCAGCCCCAATCTTTTGATATATAAGCACTCGATTCGCTACCTGTATAAGGACGGCGAGGATTCTTCCAACGGCGGCTCCAACGGCCACTAGCGGTTTACCGCTGGCCGGCGCACGCTCCGCGAGTTCTCTTGGAATGCTTGCGGGCGCGCCGTCGCAAACCCCATGAAAATTGGGATCACCTGTTATCCTACATACGGCGGTTCTGGAGTGGTCGCCACCGAGCTCGGAATGGAGCTCGCCGCTCGCGGCCACGACGTTCATTTCATCAGCTATTCGGTTCCCATCCGCCTTAATAGCTTGACCGGCGTAAACGAGCGGAT
>JBOGMW010000194.1:0-78877 GCA_050746805.1 Candidatus Acidiferrales bacterium
CAGGAAATGGCCGGGCGGAACCTGAAAGACCCCTCCGAATAGGGTGGAATTCTGGTATCCACCAAGTTCCAGGCAATGATAGAGAGAGTCCTTGTTCCAGCGGGCCGGTACTCCCATCGCGAATAGCGCTTTCACTTCTGAGGCTAGGTACAGTGTTTGGTCATGAAAAGCATAGAAGAGAGGTTTGATCCCGAACCTGTCGCGCGCAGCGAAGATCGTCCGGTTTCTAGCGTCCCATAGTACAAACGCAAATTCTCCGCGCAGACGATGCAGACAATGGACTCCAAGATCCTCGTACAGATGCAAAGCGATCTCGCTATCGCTCTGAGTCCGAAAGTGGTGGCCAATTCCTTGTAGTTCTTTTTGAATCGATTCGTATTCGTAGAATTCGCCGTTCACGACAATTCGGAGGCGCTCATCCTCGTTAGCAATGGGCTGTTCGCCGGTTGTAAGGTCAATTATGCTTAGCCTGGCGTGTCCGAGACCCACCCGCCCGTCAGCTGCGACCCATCGACGTTGACCGTCGGGCCCACGATGGCGCAACGTTTTTACCCCCTTGTCCAATGCCTCGGCATCAACTGGCCGTTGGCCCGAGAACATGGCGACGATACCGCACATTATTTGCTTGCTCCCTGCGTGGATTTTCTAAACCTGGCGAAATGCATTCGATCTGGCACGAAACGGAAAACGTGTGCCATTTCGCAACAAATGTTGAGCGGTTGTTGGGCCACCCTTTCGGTAGCGGGTGACGATGCGCGTCGGCCATCAACGTCGTGTGATCGTGCGCCGCTCAAATGTTCCTCCGAGCCGGCTCCCGCCCTGACGCCGCGACCTGAATTTGAACTGGATGGAAACGCACTGAGAAACTATTAAATTCCATAAGTCTTGCAACTTCAATGCAAGGCATCAGATTTTGCGTCTAATGTGCCAAGGTCAGTAATGGACCTGTCCCTCAGACCAGTAGACGGGGCGTGCTCGCATGGGTAGGCTGGCTAACGACGTTCGGATCCTAAAATCCAAGCTTCACCCCAAGGTGGAACGATGCGATCTCCGATGCGCACCCTGCTCAAGTGGACGGTTTCTGCCGCAACGACACTTATTTGCACTGCGACGTTCACCTGGATGCTTTGCGGTTGCGCCGGGGTGACGCAATCACCAAACTCGGCGGTCGCTAGTCCGTTGTCGGTTTCAACCACGTCCCTGCCGGGTGGGACAGTAGGGCAAGCTTACACAGCCACGTTAGCGGCAAGCGGCGGGAGTGCTCCATACACCTGGAGCGTCAGTAGCGGTTCCCTGCCGCCGGGCCTGAGCCTAGCTTCCGGATCGGGCGCTATTGCAGGGACTCCTAGTTCCGCTGGCACTTTTGCGTTCACTGCTACTGCATCAGATACGAAGGATGCAACCGCGACGAAGTCGCTGAATATTTTAGTTGGATCAGCCGGCCAGACGCTTTCGATCACGACCTCTAGCCTGCCAAACGGAACAGAGGGGCAAGCTTACACGGCCACGTTAGCGGCAAGCGGTGGGAGTGCTCCATACACCTGGAGCGTCAGTGGTGGTTCCCTGCCGCCGGGCCTGAGCTTAGCTTCCAGCTCGGGCGCGATTACCGGGACTCCTAGTTCCGCTGGAACTTTTTCGTTCACTGCTACTGCATCAGATACGAAAAGCGCAACTGCGACGAAGTCGCTGAATATTTTGATTGGAACAACCGGGCAGACGCTCTCGATCTCGACCTCCAACCTCCCAGGCGGAACGGTTGGGACGGCCTACTCGGCGACGGTTCAGGCGAGTGGCGGAAAGACTCCATACGCGTGGTCCATAGCGTCAGGAGCCCTGCCACCCGGCCTTAGCTTAAACGGATCGAGCGGCGCGATCAGCGGAACCCCCACCGGGTCAGGGTCCTTTTCGGTTACAATACGGGCACAGGATTCGAGCTCACCGGTGCAAACAACCAGCAAGATCTTCGCCGTGGCAATCGCCGCAGCCGTGATACCGCTGTCAATTTCAACTAGCACGCTTCCGTCAGGAAACGTGAATCAGTCGTATAGCGAGAGTTTACAGGCGGCGGGGGGCACTTCGCCCTACACATGGAGCCTGAGTTCCGGCCAACTGCCGGGTGGGCTTGCGCTTTCGTCCAACGGACAAATCAGCGGAACGCCGACGAGCGGCGGGCAATCGAACTTCGGAGTGACTGCGAAAGATTCTTCGTCAACGCCCGAAACCGCCACCAAAAACCTCGCCATGGCGGTTTCAACTTCGAGTCTCGACCAGTACGGCGGGCGAACGGACATTAAGTGTGCCAACGCGACGGGGTGGTTCCACGCGGAGGAGATTAATAGCCACTGGTGGTTCTGCACGCCATTAGGCAATGCGTTCTATTCACTCGGCGTAACATATTCCCCCGGGTATATTCATGGCACCTTTGCGGCAGCAGATGTAAATCGACGTTTGGAGTCGTGGGGATTCAACACCGTACAAATCGGAGCGCACAACTATCAACTGGCCGTAGCGTCGGATTGTTCCGAGTTTCCGATGGATTCAAATGGGGTGTGTTCTCAGCCAGTGAAAATGCCGTTTGTGGTTAGCGTCAACGCGGCTTACTACGCGATGGCCAACCCGGTTATAAGCGGCCCCAACGCTCCTTTATTGACAAATCCTGTGAAGAATATGATGTCGCTCGTAAGCCCGTACTACACGGGTTACCTTCCGGGCGTTGGAGTAGCCGACTACTACGACTCGGGAGTTGGGACCTGGCTGCAAAAGGACATCCAGGAAGACACTGATGCTGCCTGGAGTTGGATGGAGAATTCGATCTACGCTAATTACGTCCTTGGAATCACTTCTGACGATTCAGATGAAATGGGTGGTTTCGGGGCAGGCCCGGATTTCAGTACCGTGCCGGCCGGACAAAACACTTTCAATCTCTCGATGGTAGTTTCGTCGATTTCGCCATTGCAGACAGCTAACACAAACGTAGCGGACAGATCGGGATCGAACTTCGTCTATACAGATACGCTGATCCATTCGAAACTAGCTTTGCGCAATATGCTCGCCACGGAGTACGGAACCATCTCAGCGCTCAATTCGGCTTGGGGTTCTAACTATACGACGTTTGATTCGAGCGGGACATGTGTGGGCACTCAGCCGATCACCTGCGCTTCGAATGCCTCGGCCGATACTGTCGGGAGCGGGAATGGATCGGCTTTAAATTTCTCGACCACTTTGAGTCATACAGCGATATCGAAAAATAGCTTGCAGATCCTTGTTGGCGGCGTTCCAGTAGCGGGAGACCTAGGCAACGGTGCGCTTTATGGCCCAAACCTTTCCGCCGGGACGATTAACTACTCGACAGGAGCCCTCTCGCTTACATTTGCATCTGGCAAGGCACCAGCGATCGGCGCGGCGATCACTGCCACGTACGTCGCGAATGGCTGGGGCACCGGCACCGGCTTTCTCGATGAAGATGACCGGCCTTCGCACCAGTCGTGGATGGGGACCGACTGGACGGCAATGAGCAATGCCAATGCGACGACGAAAGCCGACATGAATTCGTTCCTTGAGCAGATTGCCGGTCAGTATTTTTCCTCTATGCGTACGCAGATCAAGGCGGCCTTCCCTAACGTGATGTATCTTGGGCCGAATACGCTCGGCACATGGGACGCCCCACCATCCGCCCCTGTGCTGAAGGCCGCGGCGCAGTACATAGACGCGTTTATCGCAGGGGGCGGAACTACTCTATACACCCAGGCGGAGATGGACTACGTCGAGGCGAACTATGGTAACAAGCCCTACTTTAATGCCTGGTATTCGTCGGCCAATGCTGACTCGGCGGTCGGCGGAACCTACTCCGGAGCGGTTGGCGACTACCCGACGCAGGTCGCGCGCGGGCAGGCGTACTACAACACGATGACCGCCATGCTGCAGACCGAACACACGACCGCCGGCGACTATCCGTATGTCGGCGTTTATTGGTGGGAGTATACCGATCAACCGAGCCAGAGCTATGCCGATGGCCTGGTAACGCCCTCGGATAACGCCTACGACGGTCATGAGGCAGCTGTCGGCTCCGTCGCTTGCTCTGCTCCGATATCCACTTACACCTGTGGTAGCGAGCCCGCCCCCGGAGGAAGTGCGGTTCGACCATTCGGCAACCTGATCGGCGGTCCAAACGGGGTTGCCGCAGGGAATGCCCTCTGGCTAGCGGTTCCGTGATCGTCGCGGCTCGCAGACCATAAGCGCCTGTCTGGGCGAATCAGTTTACTTGCGACACAAGACGACCGGTTCCGCTGGAATCAGTTGGCGGGTACAGGCATTATAGTCGTATGCTGAGCCTTCCGGGGCTTTCCATTTCCGTAATCATACCCACCAAGAACCGAGCGGCCGACTTGGAGAAAGCTGTCGAAAGTTTGCTTGCGCAAACGCGGCTCCCGGACGAACTGGTTCTCGTTGATCAAAGCCCGGAGCGGTCGTTCACCAGGCCCACCAACCGCGTACCCGTCCGGTACATTCATGACCCCACGTTATCAGGCGCGAGCACGGCACGGAATGCCGGAATGGACGCTGCTTCGGGCGATATCTGGCTGTTTCTCGACGACGATGTCATCCTGGAGCCGGAGTTCATCGAGAAGATACTCGCAGCGTATGGGCCGGGTGTCACGGGCGTTTCTGGGGTCGTTACGAACTATGACCGGCCTGCGTTGGGGCACCTGCTGTGGGAGACCGTGTTCGTCAGGGGTCCCTTCCTCGATGACAGGCAACGCGTTTACCGGCGCGCCGACAGGCTAAAAGATGACCAGCCGATCAAAGTTCGACAGTTTGGGGCCGGCCTGATGAGCTTCCGGTCCTCCGCGGTCAAGGAACTTCGATTCGATCCCAACCTGACTGGCGCGTCTCCGGGTGAGGATATCGATTTCTGCGCGCGGCTCCCGAAGGGCAGCATTCTGCTGATCGCTCCCCAGGCCCGCCTGGTCCACAGGCGCAGCCCAGCGGGCCGCAACCAGGCTCATTGGTTGCTCCTACACGCCCAAGTGAGCACGTATATGCATCGCCGCCACTGGCGGTCGGGAGTGTGGAATAACCTGTGTTTCGCGTGGATGAACGTGGGATACGCGCTTGCCGCCTCGCTCTCGTCGCTGAAGCGCGGATCGCTCGAACCCTGGCGTGCCTGGCGGCAAGGGCTGCGCACAGGCACGCAAATTGCCAGAGGATATACCCATTCCGACGTAGCCCCCAAGCGACAATAGCCGTTTGCAGCCGCTTCTCAACGCTGCGAAACGCTGACTGTCACGGATTAGGGGCGTTTTTCCATCACGATGGTCATATCCCAGCCGAGCCAGTGAACAACGGGCAGCCTAAAAGCTGCTGCCGAAACCCGATGCCAGAAATTACCATCAGGATTGAACCGGTATGTTGCTCCTCGCAAGCTTACAATTGATAGCCCAGGGCAGTGCCTCGCATATTCCCTAATTTGTTGGCGTGTGAAATCCCAGTGATAGGTAAATGCGGTCGCAAACGTGTTCTCATGGACAACTTTCGGAAGCAGGATTTTAGGGACCCAGAAACCCGCGATCAGCAAAGCGAGGTGGAATGGGTTGAGATTCCTGATTCGCATTGCATTTGGCGATTGGATAAGGATCCTGCCGCCGCGTTTGAGCACGCGATTAAACTCCACGAGTGCCTCGCCCGGCTCGGGCAAGTGCTCAAACGCCTCGGAGCAGATCACGAGGTCAACGCGACTTTCAGGAAGAGTCAGGTGCTCAGCTACAGCCAAAATGCCAGTGGCCTGCCCGGCTGTCTTTTGGCGCAAAGTTTCGAGCAGTCCCGGCGCCACGTCTACGCCAATGTAATTCGATGGATCACAGACATGATATTTCCAGCAGAGCCGCCCGTCGCCCGACCCCACATCCAAGAGAGTGCCGCCTCTGTAATGTGATGCGGCGATTTTGTAGCGCAATTCTTCGCGCCACTGTGCGACATTGTCGAATCCAGCGGCTTCGTGCCAGTCGCTCATGTCGGGCTCGAGGACGTTGTCGCGTTTGAAGGCCGCAGAAATGGCGGCGAAGTCTTCGGCCGTCCTCAGGCGAGGGGTTCCATCCCGGTACCATTTCAGAACCCTGCGCCGACGCACGACGAACCAGCCGTAATCACATAGTAGAATGGCGCAAAGTCCGAGAGAAGCCCATGGAGAAATCCAGACCAAAGCAATCGCAGAAACCGCTATCGCCAGCGTGGTTTTCCGCGTCAAAAATCCGCGATCGATCAGAAAACTCTCACGAATTGTCGCGCGAGCTTCGCTCTTTGATTTTACTTTTATTTGGCTTATGAGCGCGTCTCTGGAAATATCGGTTGAAGTGGGCACTAGACGCTTCTCCTTTTGGGTAGCAACGTAGCAGTATACTGGACGAGAGTCGATACCTTAATCGTTTAATAGGACAGAGGTAAACGTAGGGTGGCGCAAGGGTGCCGAGATTACAACCAGAAGAACTCAAACCAACGTCCCGGCCCCAAACGCCGCTAGCCGTTTGTAACAGCTGCTCCGGCCCTCCGCTCTGGCGAAAAACGGGCCAGCGGGATGAAGCAGTGAATCAGGGCCGTACATTCTTCGAGACTGTACCGGCCGAGGATGAGGAACAAAGCCAAGGCGACAAGCCATAGGCCAAGACCGGAAGCAAGACCCAGGGTTGCAAAGTGCGCGATCAGCGCGGCAGCGCCCGCAACGACCGCGAGGACGACGTAGTCACGTGTGAGGGAAAAGGGAAATGGCGAGATTAGCCGAGCCACGGTGATACCGGCAAGATTCCCTGCCACCCACGATATCCCGTAGGCTAGAACGGCACCGGCGAGCCTATATCTGGGCCACAACCAAGCAAAAAGAAAGAGATACATGGCGATCTGCGCAAGCGATACGTACACGATGCGCTGCTGTTTGCCTATACTCGAAAGCAGAGTGCCTCCCATACCTCCAGGAGTGCAGAGGCCGATCAGCAGGGCCACGAGCACGATCAGGGGCGCCAAGCCCGCGTATTGCGGTCCGAGTAGCGAAGTAATGGGATGGGCGAGCAGGATGAGGCCGCACGTGCTCGCGGCGCTGACCAAGAACAGAATCCGCATGTGGGTATGAAAAACAGCAGCTGCGCCTGCCTTGTTACCGTCGGCGAGCGTGTTGGTCAGAGATGGAAGCAGAGTGCCGACAAAATACCCACTGATGAGCCGGATTGATCCGGCGAGCGTGATTACCGCCACATATTTGCCGAGCAGCGCCAGCCCGCCGAGATTTAACAGCAAGATAACATCGAGCCTGCCGAGAAAAAAACTGAGAGCGCTGCCCTGCTGAAGCGCAAGCGTGTAAGCCCAAAAGCCGCGCGGCAGAAAGAACCGGATCCCGCGCCAATAGCGATTCCAGCCCGCCACGCGCCACAGGCGACAAAATCCGCCCGCTGCTCCACCGAAACAGACCGTCAGATACGTGCCCCAGATCACGAGCGGATAATGCTGAGCGAGCGTCGAGCGCGAAAAGAAGTAAAAGCTGCCATAGACGAGAAACGAACTGATCGTTGCCAGGCGGTAGATCAGTTGCGCCCAGCCGATATCCAGCACCGATTTCAGGGCGGCACTGACGAGAGAACCCATCATGGGGATCGGAGAAAGAATTAGAAGGAGCAATTCAAACGAGGTGCCAGCCTCTTTCCCGAAGAGGTGCTGCAGGCCTTGCGGCCAGATGGCACCCGCGGCAATCCACGGCAACACCGCGAGACAAATCACCAGAAAATAGGAGACTAGAAATGACGGCCGCTTCTCGGGTTGCAGTTCCGGGATAAATTTGATCGCGACCGCATCGCCGCCCAGATAGAAAATGCCGAGATTGAGTCCGATGTAGACACCGAGAAGGCCGTACGTTCCGACCGCCTCCGGGCTGGTCCGCGCGAGGATTACCGTCGTGGCATAGCTGAACGGGATCGCAAACACGGACAGCCATACGGTCCAGCGCATGCCGGAGATAATGCGATCCCGCTGCGCAGCAGGCACTTCGAGGAGGACACCGGCCGCTTTTGCGTTATCTGCCATTTTCGGTCGTGAACAAGTCAAAATCGCAGGCGCCGAGAAAAATTTGGTCGAGCTCCGCCGACAGGCCCGCTATTTACGTGTGTAGGCGCAAACGGCCCCGTGGTGCTGCCTTCGTTCAGTTCAACAGAATATGCCAAGCGCGGATCGGCAGCTGGATTCACGACGCGGGCCTGCCTGGGAGCGATGGAAGCTTCGATGGCGGGAATAGACATGGACAGGAATACTGCGAACCAAAATACCTGCTGCCACTGCGTCGACAAGAAAAAAGCGCAGACCATGTATCCGATCAATCCTGCTTGTAGCCCAAGCGCTACCTGATGCAGCAGGCGTTGCTCAGGGGTATTCGCAGCGCGTGTCCGGCGAGCAACAGCGTTCGACCTCCTTATCGAGCCGAGCAGCACCAGAATGAACGGAACAAAACCGGCCAGCCCCAGGTCGGTGACGATGCCGATGTAGGTGTTGTGCGCGACGTGAAACGGCAAATTCACGAGTTGGCCATTCTTCTCGATCTGGGGATGGAAATGCCCCATTCCAATGCCGAATAGCGGATGTTCGAGAAACGCCCGTTCACTTGCCTGCCAAAGTTCCAAGCGGAACTCCGTGGATTGCTGGTCGCTGCTGTCGGGACGCATGAGTCGGCTCACGGCAGACTGGCCTGGCACCAGGAGGATTGGAAGCAGGAATAGCCCGACGAGAGCGAAGGTCCTTAAGCGTCTGCGCGTGTGCCAAATCAGAAAGAGCAAAGCGGCCGAAAGTCCGAGAAACCCACCGCGCGAAGCGGCAAAAGTGAATCCCAGGAGGATTACCGAGAGGCAACCGAGGCAGAACCATTTCTCCCACCGGGGACGTTTGGTCATCAGCCAGAAAATCATCAGGGGCGCCCAAAGGACCACTGTGACCGCGTAGTAATTGGGGTCGCCAGCCAGACCGCCCCAGGTCCGAAATCCTGGAATAACGCTATGGAAGTGCACCCACTGTCCGATTACGTACAGTGAACCCCATGCAACCGACCCAAGGGCGACAAGAACTGCCCACCTAAGACGCCTCAGCGATCGAATCATGGTGGCAGTCATGAGGAAGAGGGAGAAAGTGGAGAGGGTGTACATGAAGGAATCTGAGTGGAGCGCGCTCAGTCCGTCGTGAGCAAGGCAGGATAAGAAAGCGACTAAGAAGTACGCCAGAAACCAACCATAACTCAGACGCTTTGAGAGCGGGGGACAACTCTCAGTCCGCACCATTTCGACGACGGCCAACAGCAAGCAAACAATCCCAAGGCATTTTAGAACTGTAAGCGGGCCGATGTGATAGGCGAGAACCGGATGGTTCGGAATCGGCAAGGTGAAGACGAGGAGATAAAAGAAAAAAGCGATCATAGTAATTTAAGCTTTGCCAGCCGGCTGCCGTCATCCCAATCGCAAACGATGCCCGTGGTGCAAAGAGCCGATGCGCAGGCTGTCATGCGATCAAAGAGCGTGCGCTGAGTCGGTTTCGACGCGCTCTAGACGATGCTGGGACATTCCTATACTTTTCAGCGCCCGGGCTAGGGACTGTTTCATGCAACGATAGCTGTACTGCTCTTCGACTTTACGACGTGCCGCTTGCCCCATTGATCTTCGCCGGTCTGGATCCCTTAGGAGTGAATTCAGGGCGGCAGTGAATTCACGCGGCTTGTCAGCGAGCAATATCTCGGTGCCTTCTTGAAAGTTCAATCCTTCGGCTCCGACGTGCGTCGAGATAATCGGCTTGCCCGCGGCTCCGGCCTCCAGAATTTTCAATCGCGTTCCGCTTCCAATGCGAAGTGGAACGACACAAACGGTGGCACGAGCGATCTCGGCCGACATGTCGGCCACAGGCCCGTGAAACTCGACATTGGGAATTCCCGCGAGCCAGCGATGGAACTTCTCAGGTCCGGGACGTCCGGCGACCACAACCTTGATCTCTGGATGGACTTGCCGCAACTCCGGCAAGACAGAAGTAATTAAGAACTCGACCGCATCGCGGTTTGGGAACCAATCCATACCTCCTGTGTAGAGTACTGTCTGAGGGTCACCGTCTGTCGATGCGGAGTATTGATCTACGTCAACGGTATTCGGCACGACAGAAACAGGGATTGCGGGACAAAGATTTTGCATAACAGCCCTGTCGTAATCCGAACACACGAGCAGCAGGCTGGCGCGCGAACAGAACTTTTTTTCAAAGCTTTCTAATTTGCGGGATTCCATCCAGGCATAGCCGCGTAGCGGAAGGTTCCACTCGAATTTCAGATAGCGCTGAAGAATCAAATGTTCCACATTATGGCAGTTGCCAATCACCGGTATAGGGCATTTCGCTGGCACATTCACGAGCGGGTAAATGGTGTCCGAGATGATGGCATCAATTGCCCCGGAATTTATCCAACGGTCGATACTGGCGCTCATGGCAGCAGATCGAAATCGAGCGACCGAATAAGGACTTGTAGAAAGGAGCGCCTGCAACCGTTTGCCGTAGTCTCGAGTTTGAGTAGAGTTTCCCCAAGAGTGAGATATCACCTCGACGGTATCGCAAATCGGATGGAGATCGGAAGCTGGGGCTTTTGCTCCTCGCAACCGGTCGAAACTCACGAGATGTAGTTCACATCCGAGATCCGCAAGCGACAATAAGGTCTGCCAAGTCCGAATTTGGATGCCGTTTGTAGGGGGATAGGGATACATCGTCGTGAGCACCAGAAGTCGCGTAGGCAAAGCCGACCACGAGGGCTTTTGAGAATCGGGCGTTCGGGGAATGCGGATCTCTATGTCGTTTATCATCGACGTGAAACGGTCTCTTACCGGGTGCCCAAAACTGCAGCAGTTCTTCTGAACAGCCTAACCCACAAAAAACTTGGACTTCGGGGCGACTATCTCCATGCGCGCACGACCAATTGATGACCAAGCGGCTCTCGAGGCGCTGGACAGCAACAGTACGGGTCGCCACCCAAGCGAAGGGTTGTCGAAAGCAAGAAAGAATAGATGTGCAGAACCGCACCAGCACGAGCTAACCTCCGACGATTTTTAAAGGCCCAAGTCATTTCGTAGCTTTGAGCACGATTCGACTGTGAGCCTCGTCTGGAGGCGCGATATATATTTAACGGCCACTCGTGCATCACGGTATATATCGTCTGCGCGTACGTGCTAAGTGAGACGGAGAGAATTTCCCAGCGGGAAAAACCCGCGCGTTCGAGTAAAATCTCAAGGTGCTCCAGTCGTGAAAAATACGTTACGCCATCGCCAATCCCCGGCCGCTGATTTGGAAAAGTGAGGAACGCGACGCCCTCCGGATTCAAGAGTTCATTGAAATTCCGTAAACAGCAGACAGGATCTCGAACGTACTCAAAGACGTCCAGGCCGAAGATCAAATCGTATCGTTCTTGAAGTCTTAAAAAGAGATTCGGCTCGGACAAATCAGCTGTTACGCACCGCACGGTTCCACGGCCACGCAACTTCTGCTTCAACTCATTCGTGGCGACATCGGCACAGTCAACTATTGTCATACGGTCAACCAGCGGCGCCAGCCCGTAAGCGGTAAACCCACTGCCCGGACCTACCTCAAGGATGCGGAGCCCACGGATCGCCGGAGCGTATTGGTGAAAAATAAAATCCCGAATTGGGAAGTCGTGAATGGGAGAGCGAAACAAATCCATCAGGCGGAACGACGGCCGGGGAAGAGTTTGGAACCAGGCCTTTTCGCCGACTTCGGACGCTTCGGAAATCATTTTGGCCGCATTTTGAGAGGTCATCCGCGCGTTCCTTCTAGAAATTCGTGATAATTCCAGGCTAGCGCACTCAAAAGCGCGGTTGCGGAATTTGGAGTTCCATCAAGAGAGCAAGGAAGGCAAGGTAACATCTTCCAAAGACCTGTTAGACGTGATCCCCCGTTTTCGCCCAAGGACCGTCTTAGGGGAAAATCGCGCCGTAGAAGAATCTCCCCGGTTGCCGCATAGACCCAATATCTCGGTGAGGAGCGCGCGAACAACCTGGCCCATCTAGGCCAATTTCTGCATGATCGCGCCCACCCTTGCCGTCGTGCTACGAAACACCAGCCGCGAACTCGTTTTGCGATAGGCTGCCGTTTAGCCAAACGAAGACATAGCTCCTTGGGTGAGCGGCTACCGCTGCCTGTCATTCGCTGCAATTCCCAAATCCACAGTTGGAATGCTCTGTCGCACGCCGCCCGGACGGATTCCCAGCTTTCCTGGATGTCGCGCGACCGGCAACTAAGCTTTTTAGCAGTGTACGTCTCGACGGTCCTTGTGAACTCTACCAAATCGAATGGCAGTGACTCGACTCTGCGCTCGATGCCGATGTCCCGAAGGTTGCGGGAACGCTCGACATAAGAGGCCGTGAATCCACCCAGAAACAGTAGGAGCGAGGTGCCCATATCTAGGTGCAGTTTCATCGTGCGGTAAGCGACTTCCTCCGATGGCGCGGGCTCTGGGCATTTCGAAACTGCCTCGATCAGCTCGATCACGCGATTCGAAAGTATCTGCCAACCATCCTGTGCCGGAATGTCCTCAGGAGCGAATGCTGGAATGGACGAGAGAATTTGCCGATCTCCGGTTAGGACCTTGCCGCAAGCTTTCAATTCGTAACCGAAGATATGCGGAGCCATGTTTCGAAGGAAGTCCTGATGAGCAAAACTAAGCGAAATATGGCAATACGACTTCTCGGCTTCGAGCCTTTTTTCAGCTGCAGTTGCAAGGCGACAGGTCTCTGACATTGACGGGAGCAAGGCGGAGTCGTCCAGAATACCGATAAACTCCGCGTCGCTCAAAAACTGTACGCCGGAGCTATCTGTCGTAAGACTAAACTCCCCTCTCGCTAAGCTGCCTGTTAATATCAGTGCGCGGAGACCCCTCCCAAAGTGGTGTTGGCATACCCCTGCTATTGCTCGCTCGACAGCACATCGAGCACGTTCATGCGCGATAATCAGCGGCACACCCGCCGTTCGTGGTATAGTTGTAGCCATGGCAGCAGTATTCTACCGTCTACCTTGGACCGTGCTCGGGCACAGTTCGGTTCTGCACACTCGCAGTTTCGGTCGGGATCGCATGTGCGATGAGTTCGAAATATAGCTGCTGCGTCTTCTGAATTTGTCGTTCTTCGGTGAAGTGTGTTGCTACCCACTCGCGTCCGGAAACGCCCATTGACTTGCGCATACTGGGATTGCGGAGCATTTTGCAAATTGCCTGTGCCAAAGCTTCAGGATTGCCGGGCGGCACAGTAAGCCCTGTCCTGCCGCTCAATACAACTTCCGGAGTTCCGTCAACTTCCGTAGCAACCATTGCCTTTCCCGCGGCAAGAGATTCGATGGCGACAAGCGGCAACCCTTCGTAGAAGGATGGCAACACACTGAAGTCGCAAAGTCCGAACCAACGTTCCATGTCGCCTTGTCTGCCCACGAACCGAACGCTACCTGCAAGTGCTTTCTGTTGAACCTCGGCTTGTAACTCGCTACGGAGGGCACCATCGCCGACCAAGACTACCTTCACCGCCGGAAATTCGCTCAGAATGGTCGGAAGCGCCTGTAATAACACTCTGTGCCCCTTTTGTGGCTCCAATCGTGCCGGAACCAAAATAACCGGGTCGGATTTCACGAAACCGAGCGAGAGCCTCTTTTCCTGCGATATAGACGGCTGATCCTGAAATCGGTTCACGTTAGTTCCGTTGTGAATAACATGAACCTTCGAGGGAGGCAGCCTTTTTACCTGGGTGAGATATCGCGCGTTCGACTGCGACACCGCAATATAAGCATCGACAAAACGGCTAATGGCACGGTCGACGAGAAAACTGCCCTTGACAATCCCGTGCCTCCAGAGTTCCCGTAGATGAGGCGTTTCAATGACCACTGGAACGCGTGTCAGCCATCCGAGTGGAGAAGCGAAAAGGCTGCTGTAAAAAAGATGAGAATGAAGGATCTTGATTCGGTTCCGTCGGAGGAGCTGAGCCAGTTGAATGCCGCCCTTGCCATCAACGATGCTCCGGTACGCGATCGGAACGATTCGAACATCTGAGGGTACGTCAGATGAAAACTCGCGGGCCGCTTCAGGGGAACAAATAAGTATGGGTCGAAATTGCTTACGGTCGAGGCCTCGCAAAAGCCCTAACATGTGTTCTTCTACCCCACCTCGATCCTTGCTGTTCGAGAAGTAAGCGAGCGGGATAGGATTGCTCGTCACGCCGGAACTCCGAAAACGGAATTCAGCGGTTCCGCCGAAGAACCAGAAACATAACGAATCGCTTCCGACATATGCCCGTGAATTCCCGCAATTGTTCGCACATTCTCGGATCTGGAAACGTAATTCGTTAAAAGGATCGCATTGGAATGGCTGTCGTCTGGATGATAGCCGTGCATCCCCTTCGGCATCCAACCAGCGCCGTTAAAATCGCTGCGAGAGAGCAGCCAACCCGGATCCAACAGGAAGATTGCTTCACCGAAACGTCGGTCCGCGAAAAGAACACCTTCTCGCGCCAATTCATCATCTGACAGCCAACTCCCGCACGGAAGGCTGGATAGCCTCTCAATGACAGCACGACGTGCATCTTCGTTAAAGAACCAGAACCGAGCCATTGTGGAGTCGAACACAGCGAGATAATCTTCCGGCATGCGGAGGCGCAAGGGTTCTAATTGGCCAATTAGATCATAATGGTTCCGGACCGGAGCCATGCCATGATCGGAGATGACCGAGAGGCACGCGTCGGCGTCGATTGAACGCGCGACCCGGAAAAGCTTCGATAGTTCACTCTCATACCATCGCAGTTTATTTGCTATATCTTCTGGTTCGTGGCAATGGAGATGCAGGAACATGTCCATCTCCGACAGATACACGAACAGGAACCTTGCATTCGTGCCTTTCAGATCTGCTTCGGCGCGACGTAGAACATCGGCGTCCGAGAAGTCATGATAAGAGTAAGAGCGATAGGGAATACGCTGCCTGGCAAGGTCGTCGAATATGGAAGGAGCGCCCGAAACTCCGCCTTCGGCATAGATATTCTTCTTCTCAACCCAATCGAAGCATGGCAACAGGCGAGGGCTTACGCAGCATTCGAAAGACGGTCCCATGCTGAGGACTTTTCGACCTACTTCAGTAATGATTCGCCGCGTCACTCGATGCTCTAAGACCGATTCCGGAAGCAAACCAAGGTGACGGGCCCAGCGGAACGACGAGTTCTTGGGATCGTAGTAGAGGAGGTTCCAGTGGCCGGTGACGACTGGTAGCTGTCCCGTCAGGATGGTCGGTATTGCACCGGAGCTGAAGCCGAGGATCGTTCTCACTGGATCGCGGTACGGCAACAAATGATCCAAGAACGGCCGGCCCTCCATATACTTCCAACCGAGCGCGTCGATCAGCACAACGATACTGATCTGGCGCCTAAAGCTCATAGTGCTTGCCTCGAAACGGTCACGTCCAGAACAGATGGCTGGACGCGCAGAAGAATGTGCCTAGGTAGGTATTTCGCGGCAGCCGCTAAATTCCGTCTCCAGTAGATCAGGCGTTTTCGAAGGATGAGCGAACGAAATTCTTTGATCGAAGTCTGTCGGGAAACTGCGACGCGCGGGACAGTTGAGCCACTTGCACTCGCCGGCCAGCAACGCGAGGTGCAAATTCCGGCATAGCCAGATTGTCGGGCGAGTCGCAAAACCCGCGCAGTTACTAAGCCGTATGGAGCAGAGAACCAGCGAATGCTGCTCTGCAGTTCATTCTCGAGAATCTCCCTAGAGCGCGTTAGTTCGGAAGCTACGAGCGTATCGCTGGCGATGGTCAGGCAGATATGCCGATGACCGTGCGACCCGATTTGCATCCCCGCCCGATGTAACTCACGAACTTGTTGCCAGTTCATGTAGCCTTGGAGTCCCACGCTGGCTGTGTTGACAAAAAAGTGCGCCACTATCCCGTGCTTTTGCAGCAACGGAAACACCACCCGAAAGTCGGATTCCAAACCATCGTCAAACGTCAAGGCAACCTTCTCTTTTCCTGGCCCGAGGGCGACACGACACTGCAGTTGATCCAGCTTAATGGTAGAGGCAAGTTCCGACACTGCGCGCAGCTGAAGCCCAAACTGATCAACACTTACCGTGAAGCGATCCGCACGGGAGCGAGTGTTTTCGCGGCCGATGCCGTGGTAAAGCAGGACTGGGACCCCTGGGGAGCCCTCGGGATGATTCGCATAGTCCATACTCATTTGGGACGGGCCTCGACTGAAGTTGCAAAGGTATTGCCAAATCAGAATAATCTCGCTCCCCTAAGTGCTTTCTTTGCAACCGAACATTCGCTCGAAGTCAGACGATTGTCCATTCAGTTGTCAAGGTAGGATATTAAACTTCCACAAGTAGGTCCAACACGCGCCAATTCGCTGACAGCCTTTCGGGCTGCAAAATCGAATTTTTGCGTCGGATCGTTTAGCTCCAATGACTCACACTCGGCCGACTGGCTTAGACGATAGAAAGGACGCCTTAGCTCTCACGCCTTGAGCACCCTTGCGGTCGCTTGTGGCCATTGGCGAACTGCTCTATCGCGACTCGGGCGCTCGTAAACAGGTCAGTGAGATCGTGGCTGTTATTGCACAGAGCGACATCCGCATGAAGACGCGTGGGTTCAACATACGTTTCGTGCATGGGACGGACGGTGGTCAAGTACTGATCGATTACTGACTCCATTGTTCGACCTCGTTCAACGACGTCCCTTTTCGCGCGCCTGATGAAACGAATATCGGCATCGGCATCAAGATAGATCTTGCAGTCGAGCAGTTGGCGAACCGTAGGACTCCAAAATGCAAATATTCCTTCGACCAGTATCACCTCAGCTGGACCTAATGTCGTAGTTTCCAGTTTTCGCGCATGCGTTTCAAAACAGTAGATGGGCTTCCTGACCGCTTCACCGCGAATCAGTCCCGTGAGGTGTCGAAGGAGCAGTTCGTGGTCGATCGCCTGAGGCTCGTCGTAGTTTAGCAGCATCTTTTCGGTTTGGCTCAGATGGGTGCGATCTAAATAGTAAGAATCAAGGTCCAAGAGGCAAACGGAACGGGGTGTGAACGCGCTCAATAGGCGCTGGGCGAGAATGCTTTTCCCCGAACCAGATCCGCCGCCGATCCCAACCGTAAAAGCGGGTCGAATGTGGGTCGCTCCGGCTAGACGCATTAGCTGGGCACTCCGAGGGCACTTTCCCTGGAAAACGGTGAGCGGATGTCAGGACCATTCTGAACTTTTTCCAGGGACGCTCGCAGTTGTTCTGCCAAGACGCGGACATTCGGCTCACGGATCATAGTGTAGTGATTGCCCGGCACGCGACGCACCGTCAGCGGACCGGTTACCAACTCACGCCAACCGAGGAATTCGTCGTCTCCGTCGAGTATCTCCCTATCACTAGTCCGGAAAATGACTGTAGCACCGGGATAAATCTTGGGTCGATACACCATCGCGGCATATGAGTTGATGTCCGAGATGTCACCCCACGCAGGAGCGTCGATGCCAATTGCAGCCAGAGCTCTTCGGAACAGGAGAGAAAAAGTTTCCCTTAACCGCTTGGTCAGATAATCCCACCGGTTTTCTCCGAATAGAACTGCGTGAAGTCGCGACTTGTAAAGAATGGCCCGCTCCTCTTTACTCAAACCGCGTTTTACCCGGATTAGATACTGATGTTCGATCGAATCAAGCAACCCTAGAAAACCGACGTCTTCTCCTTGGCATACCAATTGTTGGGCAACTTCGAACGCAATCAGCCCACCAAAAGAGTACCCTGCCAAAAAGTACGGGCCCTTGGACTGAACTTGCCGCAGCTCATTCACGTAATAGTGTGCAATTTTTTCTACTCGGGTATGGTACGGTTGCTTTCCGTCGAGCCCTCTCGGCTGTAGAGCGTAAAGTGAGCAAGCATCTGACAGGTGTGAAGCTAGTTCCCGCAAGTTTAGTACGTTACCTCCCAGCCCCGAAATGACAAAAAGCGGAGTTCGGGAATATGCGTGTTGCAGCCTGACGACCGCCGTGGATTGTGATCCTCGATTTGGATTCGCCTGAGCTGCCCGGATGGTGTCTGCGAGCTGTCCAATTGTCCGGGCCTCAAATAGCGTAGACAGAACTAAATTAAGGTCATAAGTCTTATTAATCGTCGCAAACAGACGCGCGGCGATGATAGAGTCTCCACCAAGATCGAAGAAATCCTCGTCGAGCCCAACTGTGGGGACGTTTAGCAGATCCTCCCACAGCGCGGTTAAGCTCGCTTCGATCTCTGCTGGATGTGCCATTTCGCCTCCGCTTCCAACCAGTGTCGATTTCAGTATTTCCCTCTGGCGGGTGCGCGTTTTCTTTTTCAATTAACTCGCTCCCACTCAATAGCTTGACGATTTTTTAGATAACGAAAAAAACCAACGAGAAACGCGGCATTCATGGCCAAAACAAAATGGCCTAGCAGCGCATACCGCACCCGTTTGAAGCGTTCATAGTAAGCCGCGCCCAAAATGGCCCACAAGTAGAACGCAGCCTGCATTATGGCGAACACCGCATAGAATCCTTTTTCTGTGAGGAGAGCGTTGCTTATCAGCAGCGCGATTAGAAACAGTGGCAGCAACCATCTCAAAAGTTTATGCGAGAAGAAGCATAATGCAGTAGTCGCATCAAGCTTGATCCGCAATACTTCTGGAAGTGCCTGAAAACTGCCGCCCGCGATGCGCACACGTCGCGCGAACTCGCCGCGGATGCCTTCGGGCGCATCGTCGGTTGCAATCGCCTCCGGATCGTAAATGACGCGATACCCTGATCTTCGCGCGTTCATAGGAACGAGGAGATCGTCGAGAACAGTCCCGCGGGGCAGCGGATTGTAGGCATTCCGACGCAGGGCGTATACTGCGCCGCTGGCGTTCAAGCTGGCCCCTAAGCGGCTCTCCATCAGGCGAAGTGCACTCTCATATTTCCAATAGACGCCTTCGGTCTGCTGTGATTCCTCGGTCGACCGAAAGCGCAAAGCACCGCACGCCGCCCCTACCTTCGGATCACCAAAATGCCGCACAAGCTTTCGGATGGTACTTGTCTCGAAAATTGTACTAGCGTCCGAGAAGACCAGTAAGTCGTGGCGCGCTTGCGCTACCGCGCAATTTAAAGCGTGGGCTTTTCCACTCCGTTCGGGCAGAATTACTGTCTCAATAAACGTATCTCGCACGCCTCGCAGAATATCGTTGGTCGCGTCCGTCGATCCGTCAGAAACGATGACCACCTGCAGTTTTTCGCGCGGATAGTTGAGGGCGCGAAGATTCGCCAGCTTCGTCGCAAGACATTTCGCCTCATTGTGCGCAGGTACTACGAACGTAACTCCGGGTAGAGCCGTTTCCGGAATTCGGTCAACCCGGCGATCGCTCCGGTTGAAAAGGTAGTGAAAGTCTGTGCGCAGTTGTGAAACGGCAAAACATACGAGCAGCACGATCGGGTAGAAAAAGTAGGTATATAGGACGACCGATAGGGACATCCAGAAAATAACGGCTGCAAATGGCGAAAGAGTGTTCATCGTCCGCCGATCCCGGCAAGCACGATTTTGAACGTCTTCAACAGGATCAGCAGGTCGAGTCCAATCGACATGTTCTTGATGTAGAACAGATCGTATGCGAGCTTCTCCACATTATCTTGAAGCGTCGCGCAATACCCCCTCTGGACCTGAGCCCAGCCTGTGGCGCCCGGTCTAACCGACCACCGCTGCTTGTACAGCGGAATTTGTTCTACGAGTTCAAATTCCTGATTGGACACGAATGGACGAGGTCCTACCAGCGCCATATGGCCGATTAAGATGTTGAATAGTTGAGGAAATTCGTCGAATCGAAATTGCCGCAGCCATCGCCCCACTCGTGTGATTCGTCGGTCATTCGCCTGTACCGGCAGAGGATCTCTTCCGTGGTCGGCCTCGTGATACATGGTTCGGAACTTGTACAAAGTGAAAGGCAATCCATGCATTCCAATCCGCACTTGCCGAAATATAATTGGGCCGGGAGAGTCTACCCAAATGGCAAGCGCAATCACCAGCATTAGAGGAGAAAGGACGATGACGCCGATGAACGAAATGCTCAGAGACACTAAACGTTTATAGAAGGACTGGACTTTCGAAATCCGGAAGCCAGGCCCAAAAATGAGCCAACTTGGGCGAACCGTATCGACGGGTATTCTACCTGTGGCCGACTCGTAGAATTCAGCGCCCTCCTGCACTGCAACACCCGCTGTTTTCAAGTCAAGGAGGCTGTCTACCGGAAGCTTCGCGCGTCCGTCCGACATCGCGACGATCACACGTTGAACCTCCCTCTCTTTGACCACTTGCGCCAAGCCTTCTACGGGACCAAGACATGGCAGATCTATTCCACTCGAATGCGACGGCTGGCCGAGATAGCCGACCAGAGTCAGCCCGAGTTCCGATCGACTGTTGATTACCTTCACCAGCTCTTTGGCCAGAGGGCCATCGCCGATCACAAGCGCGGACCTGGACCAGCGGCGCGACTCGTTCAGTCTGAGAAAAACGTGATGGCTGATTGCCCAGATCATCCCGACCAGCCATATGGCGACAATCGCGCTTGCCAATTCAATCGTGGGAAATGCGGCGTAGAGAAGGGCGAGCAGAATCGACGCGATGCCGAGGGCCTGAATCAATCTGATCAACATCGGCCCCGGCTTACTGATCGAACGGAAAATGCGAACATCCTGGTAGTACAAGCAACTGAGACAGATCAATCCAAAGATCATCACACGCAGTATCTCGTGGCCGTTGCGGAACACTGCCGCGAGGTGCGTTCCAAGGTGGATGAAGATGATAGTCGACAGCAGGCCGAAAACGAGCAAAGTTTGACAAAGTACGAGGAACAGCGTGCGCTTCGGAAAATATGTGCTGAAGAAACGGATCATAGTGTCATACCGGAACCGCGAGGCCTCCGGTTCACTGACGAGATTGCCAGTCTTCACGGAAGCTCTGCATTTACAGAACCGAAATTTGCGGTGAACAATCAAAAGCTATAATTTCGTAAATGACTGAAAGGGAATGGGTTGCGCGTTGCGCTCTCTGCACTGGGCCGCGCGTTTAGTCCAGCCACGGCAATAACGAACCCTATGAGGTGAAAAACCCTGCCACATTAAGGTGTTTGCCTGCACATTTAGGCGGGGGGTTCTAAAAACGTTTCGAACAACCGCACTGAGGGCGCGCGTCAGGTCGCTTGCTTTTACGGTTGCACGAAGCACGCTGCTTCCCATCGAGCCGTGTCTGGTCGCTACCAACGCTATCGGGCTGCTCAGATGGCATTGCAGGCTTCCGGATACATCAGGACATCTTTCTTCGTGCGCAGGTTAACGCCGGCGTCGATTTCAGGGGGGGCAGGCTCGGCATATCGAAGCCGAAGATGCCCGGCGATCGTTAAGAAGTGAATCTGCATTTCTGCTCGGGCAAAATGGACTCCTATGCAATTTCTCGGACCCGCGGAAAAAGGGATCGTCGCAAGGGGGTGCCTTCCCGTTGAGTCGTTAACTCGATCAGGATCAAAGCGGTCCGGCTCCTTCCATAGGTCGGGGTGCCTTTGAATTAAGTACGGGGAAATATAGATTTCCGTTCCAGCTGGGACGAGGTATTCGCCGAGATGGTCGTCATTGAGAGCTCGACGAGTCAACAACCATCCTGATGGGTATAGACGCATTACCTCATCGAGTACGCGGCGCGTATAGATGAATTTCGGCAGATCGTCAAAACTTGAAAAGCTACGGTTTCGTACCTCGTCCGAGAGCTTTTCTGCGACGTCGGCATGTTGGGAAAGCAGATACCAAGCCCAGGCGGTCGTGCTCGCCGTGGTCTCATGCCCGGCTACGACCAATGTGAGAATCTCGTCGATTAATTCTTCATCTTGCATTTGATTGCTGCTGTGGCCGTCGCGCGCCCGCATCAGAGCACCTAAAACGTCTCCGCACGGAATTCCTTCTTTTCGTCGCCTGCTAACAACATCAAAGACTACTTTGCGCAATTCACGAAAAGAGCGCGCGAACGAAATATCGCGGGCCTTCTGGGCGCTAAGCAGGTCAAAGTGCGCTGCGATCTGATCGTAGTCACCGCCCCAAATAAAGCGAAGCACAATCTCAAGAGCCGTCACACTCGCATCGTGGGAAACATTGACTGATTTCCCCTGTCGAGCTGCAGCTTGCCACTTCTCGCACAGCCGGTTATTGACCGCCGCCATCATGGCGATCCAGGCACCAATCGACTCGCGGTTGAAACTTGGTTGGGTCATTCTTCGCTGGCGCTTCCAATCGTCGCCTTCACTCACCATCAGTCCGTTGCCAAGGAGCAAGCCAACCCGTCCGATGAGTAGGCCCTTGACATAGTTTTGCCAATTCTCAACAAGTACGTGGTAAGCAAAGTCGACGTCTCTGATGGCGTACATACTAGCCCCGTATACGTTGGCTTTGTAGATGTCGCCGAAGGCGCTGAACTGATGACTCATCCAGACCAATAGATCATCGCTGGTATGGTATTCCTCTTGAGGTCCCTTCGGAATACGTCCAAGCCGAGTGTCCATAGATCAACTCAGATCGAAGATTGAGCTTTGGTCAACTTGCGTCGTATGAAAGAGTTCGATAAATAATCGCGAGAATTCGCCCGTCGTTGTTGATTGTGACCCGTAGTAGCGGACAAAAGCCTGGGAAACATCATAGCATGGCTACGAATAAGGAGCAGCTAGGATACTTCGGCCCCTGATGCCTATAATTGAAGCCCCGTCGCAAACCGACGTCCTAAGACACCGATAAAGCAGAGACCGATTCCCACTAGCAGGAAAGCGCCAGGTTCTGGCGCTGGTGTGAGCCCGATATACTCCTGCGGTTCGCCATCGCCCGCCGGATTCTGCGAGCCCGTTACCGGCGTATAGACTTCGAGATTCGAATAATTACCGCTCGCGTAGTTCACAGTTGCCTGATCCATCCAATCGGCAATTTGGTTTTCTTCGCTGTTCGTCAAGGTGCCGTACGGATCACTGGAAGATGCGTTGGGATCAAAGATGTCCCAGATGGCCCACTGGATCTCGCCCACCGTCTCGCTATTTGAGAGGTTTTGGAACATCTGCTGGGCGAGCCGGCCCACTTCTTCGTAACTTGACGCTGGATTGAACTTTGCGTTGGTCAATCCTGGAAAGCTTGACTCGACTATGTTCCATGATTCGCCAGAATATACGTCGTCAGTAAAGTCATCACAAATCAGCTGAAAACTGCCCGTTTGCCCGTCCAGGCTGCCTTGAAAATTATATGGACCAACGTAAACGCCGCCCATGACGTCGATACCGCCATTCACAAGGGTCAAACTATCCGCCGACGCTCCGGCGCTCGCGGCCAGTACGAAACAAAAGATTAGTATTGCCTTGAGTAATGCTTTCATGGCAACTCAGGAAATATCCTGCCCCTTGTATAAGCATCGCACCCGAGCTGCCAATTTGCGCGAATCGTAAGTCCTGTAGTATCAGTGCTCAACATTATGAGACCAGAGCCGGTCGAAAAAACTTGAACCGAAAAGGAGCCGCCAATCGACCGCCACGGAAGAAGTTTGCATATGCGCACTGGCGCCGCGGGGGCATTATGGAAGAAGAATTGCGGCGACCGATGTGTCAAATGTCTGATCGGAGAGATATTCGGTCAAATCTGAACCTTGGTGAAATTGGGCTGACCAACAGCCGAGTGTCACTTGTCGTCGTGCGCGTGGCCGCCTTCATCGCCACGCCGACATTGGTCGCCTTGCTCTATGCTCGCATTCTCGCAACTACTAGTAGAGCAGTGGATTCAGGACCCCAACTACTCGCACGGCTTTTTTGTGCCCGTGTTTTGTTTGTGGTTCGCCTGGCGGAAGCGACGGTCTATTCTGTCCGCTATCCCCGCTCCGGCAGCGTCTGGCATCGTTGTTATCTGCGGGGCACGACTGATGCTAATCGCCGGAGTGTTCGGCGCGGAACTCTATCTATCCGGCACGTCTTTGCTGTTTCTGGTTGCCGGACTGGTTATTTGTTTCTTTGGCTGGGGAATTTTTCGAACGATCCTTCTTCCTTTCTGTTTTTGGCGGTACCTCTGCCCGCGATCATTCTGAATCAAATTTCATTTCCTCTTGAACTGGATGCCTCGCGCTTAGCTACAGTAATGCTGGCTTTCCTTGGCGTACCGGTGTTGCGCGAGGGCAAAATCATCGCTCTCCCGTCTCTCTCCCTCGATGTAGCCGAGGCTTGTAGCGGCTTGCACTCCCTGGTGTCCTTGATCACGCTGGCCGCACGGCTGCGTGTTCGAACCCAAGCTGTCGCGTCGGTTATTTTTGATCTTTGTAGCAATCCCGATTGCAGTCGTCGCAAACGCCTTCCGTATTGTGGGTGCCGGCGTTCTCGGAAGCTATTGGAGAGGGGCGGCCGAAGGTTTTGTGCATTTGTTCTCCGGCGTAGTTATTTTCATTGGTTGCTCACACTCCACTCAGCTATGCGTCGGCTCGGCAAATCTGCCTCGGTCGGGCCCTCATGAGCTTTGATCCGGTCGTGCGCTTCTCCCGTCGAGCTATATCGCCCCAGCTTTGCTTGGCGCAACCGCCCTCATCGCCATAATTCGATCGGGCCATTGGCTCGACGACAATCCTTATCCTCCTTTCCCTTACAAATCGCGTCTTGGCGCGGGGGAGCCTTGCCGCTCACACCTGCAGAGTTGCATGTCCTCGGCCCCGGCGATTTCCTGCTGCGCGAGTACCGTAACCTGAATTTGCACGAACCAGTTAATCTTTACATCGCGTACTTCCCGTTCGCAGCGCACAGGAGACACCATACATTCTCCGAAAGACTGCCTCCCGGGCGCGGGCTGGACGCCGCTCGTTTCAGGTCGGTTGCACACTCGTAACAAAGACGGTTCTTTGATGTCGGTCAATCGCTATATCGTAGGCAGAGATCTCAGCCAAGCGTTGGTGCTCTATTGGTATCAAGCACATGGGCGCGTCACTCCGAGCGAGTACGTTGCGAAAATACGACTGGTTGAGGATGCTGTTCGCATGAATCGAACTGACGGGGCTTTGGTGCGTGTGGTAGTTCCCTTCGCGCCAGACGGCCAGGTACGGTCGGCGCAAGATACAGCGCTCGCGTTTATCGCAAAAATTCAGCCGATACTCGGTCAATTCATTCCGCGCTAGCGATTGCGCATCGAGCTATAATGACGTCGAGCCGAGCACTTTTGTAAGTCGAGTGTTGAACGCCATTTTCGAGTGCCGGCACGGCTAGTTCGGAATTCAGCTGCGGCCTGCGCAAGTAGCCGGCCGCATTCATTTCTCCGGATCCCGTCCGGGCTGTGATCTTTCCAGCAACACAACGAAATCACAACTGCGTCAATCGCGTGGCGATCATCGTTCGGGATTCGAATGCAAGCACACAACGGGAAATAATATGCATTTCTCGGGAAAATGGATGGTCAGAACCCAAGGTAAGTTGCCTGTATCTCAGCGCAAGTACCCTGTTTGCTGTTATATACCAACTTGGTAATCTAAATGCTTAATACCCATGCGATTCCGATCCAATTGGGAGGTTTTCGTGCGCGGGGCGATATCCCTCTTTGCACTGGCGATTTTTTCTATGTGCATCCTAGTGCCTAGGTGTAGGGCGGGATCTCAAGTTGGCTCTCCTTCCTCGGCCTTAACGCCCAACGGAGCCCCAGTACTGGGCAGAACGACAGCGCGTCGTAAACGGGAGACAGGACTCTACGGTTCAGGCAGCTCCGAAACGCTGGAATTGGCAGGCGGGTTGACTCTGCAAGGCGTGCTCTTTCTTGCGTTAGGGTTTCTGTGGACCAATCGGCCTCGCCGTAAATGGTCGGCGCTGGCAAGGGTCGTGCGAGACGAGGAGTCGACGAAGCAACCCCTTAGTGGCACCGATGTTGAGAATTCACCGGCACGTGCTGCCTCGGTCTCGATATAATCAAACTGCCGCATCCACGATCGCTACAAGTTCGGTTGCCCTACCTCAAGAGGTGTTATCGCTCTGTCTCAAGCGCGTCTGGTTCGTTATCACTGCGGATAATGGTCGGGAACCCATGGGTTATCGGAAATGGGTAGACATCAGAGAACGGCATCTGCTCGTTCATTCAACAATCTTTGCTCTGTCCTTCTTCTCACATTATGTGAACTCCTTGCGGCTTGCTCTGGTCCCCAGAACCCGCTGAAGGTCGCGGGCCGCTACCCCGATCCAGTAGATGGAAAGCGGCAATCCTGGAATGCAAGAGCGGCAGCTGCATACCTCGATCAAAGAGAATACTGGTGGAGCCATTGGCACTCGGCCGCTCGCGGCCAAGCTACTTTTTGCGTCTCATGCCATACGACTTTGCCGTACGCGCTTGCCAGGCCGCAGCTTTCTAGGATGCTTCGGGAAGATGAACCTTCTCCGGAAACGCAGGACTTAATACACGACGTGGTCAAGCGTGTCCAAAACTGGCAGACCGAACAGCCGTACTATCCGAGCCAATCGGAGGATTCTCGAGGAACTCAATCTGTGCTGAACGCCCTCATTCTGTCGAGCCGCGATGCCAGCGCAGGGCACCTCAGCGAAGACACGCGCCTCGCGTTCCAGGAGATGTGGGGTGAACAACGCAAAAGTGGAGATCTGAAAGGATCTTGGCCCTGGCAGCAGTTCGGTTTAGAACCTTGGGAATCCGAAAACGCTGTCTATTACGGAGCCACATTGGCGGCCGCCGCCGTGGGCATCGCACCGGGAAATTACCGCATGTCTCCAGATATTCAAGAACATCTGGCATTACTGCGCGCCTATCTTCGCCGAGGGTACCAGAGCCAATGCCTCTTCGATCGTATCGAGCTTTTGTGGGCTGCGACAAAATTTCCCGGGCTCCTCGAGCCCAAAACTCAAGAGCAGATCATCAGCGAAACCTTTCAGAAGCAGCGCGCGGATGGAGGCTGGAGTCTTTCTTCACTAGTGGTCGTACATGACTGGAATGTGTCGAGATTGCTGGCCATATTGAATCGGAGGCGAGACGGGACGCCGCAGAAAACTGAAAGTGATGGACTCGCAACGGGCATGATTGAATCCGCACTTTTGCAAGCTGGCGTTCCGCAAAGCAATCCCAACGTGCGAAGGGGCCTCGATTGGTTACGCGAACATCAGAATCGTTCCGACGGCTCCTGGACAGCGTATTCGCTCAATGTGCAACGTGATCCGCGTTCGAATGTGGGGCATTTCATGGACGACGCTGCGACGGGATATGCTGTGTTGGCCCTCATCGAGGCACAGAGCACACCAATGAGGCGAGGCCAACATTGATGTATTCCGCGCCGAGCGATCCGCTCCCACAACAAAAGTGCTCAGCGGGACGCCTCGACTACGATGAATGCACTCAGATCGCCAAGAAGCTGACATCGATTTGGCTGCGCGTTCTGGCGCGGCCTTCGATACGAATGGACGAGGACTTTTTCGAGACGGGAGGAGATCCGAACTCCGCAATTCGCATCTTCGACGAGATTCGCGTCGAATTCGGGCGAAGCATCCCGCCGCTCGCCATCTACTCGTTCCGTACGATCAGCAGTCTCGCTGATCTGTTGTCGCACAAGGTCCCCGCGCGATTTTCGAATCTCCTTCTTCTGAGGAACGGGGCCAAGCTGCCAGGCACATTTCTTTTTCCGGGGCTGGGCGGGAACGTGATGGAATTTTTTGCTCTTTCAGAGTGCATAGGTTCGACGTATCCAGTGTACGGTTTGCAACCTAGCGGAAGTGATGGCTTGGAAGAACCACTCGATCGAATTGAGGAGATGGCAGCATATCATCTCGATGCCATTCGAGGGCTCCAGGCCGGTGGACCATACCTGCTGTGCGGCTATTCTCTTGGAGGGCTCGTCGCTCTCGAAGTTGCCAGGCAAATCCGTGAGTCCGGAGAGAGAGTAGGCCTGTGCATGATTGATTCCTACCCGCATGAGAGCGCGCTTGCGGCAAGACAGCGTTTCCGGTCATATTTCGACCGAATCAATCATCGAGCTGCTTGCGCTTTGGACAGGTCGAAACGTAGCATCGATGGCGGCCGAGAAGGAAAAGCACTCAACGAAAAAATTGGTGGACCCACGATCCGCAAGGTGCGTGAAAAGGCTTATCGCGCGTTAGTCACATACCGTCCCAGACCGTATCACGGGAAAGTGTTGTTCTTGAGGGCCGCAATTCCGAGTGGTTTCCCAGATGTCGCTGCCTGGAAGAATTTGATTGGCGAAATAGAAGTTGTAACCGTGCCCGGCGATCACCATAGCATGCTTCGCATTGGAGCTCCCCATCTGTCAGCTGCGATTTCCAGTTCCCTTTGTAAAGCCGTCCGTTATTGACTCCGCCCGCCTGGTAAATCGCATCCTTGTCGCACAATTGCAACGGAAACAAATCAAGCATTCGCCCGCTCGTTCTGATTCGCTCATATTCCTCGTTGGCGGCTCTAGGGGAAGAGGCGTAACTCCTCAGTTGGGCGTGCTAAGCAGTGTTAATCCGTCGCACCTCCGGTCTGGATCATCTCGGCGAGTCTTGCCTTTGAGACCTTTCCGGTTGAGGTGACTGGCAGTTCTTGTATCACCTTAATTTCGTTAGGGACTTTGTACGAAGCAAGACGCTCTGCGGCGTGTCTCGATAATTCTGCAATGGTGACCGCGGACTGCGGCGCCAGCTCCACGAAGGCAATGATTTGTTCATCCTCGGCAGTCTGACTCCGCCTGCCGATCACCGCGCAACGAGCAACCGCTGGATGAGCGGCCAGGGCAGCCTCCACTTCAGACGGATACACGTTGTAGCCGAAGCGAATAATCATATCTTTGGAACGGCCGACGATAAAGACGTGTCCGTCCTCAACTCTCGCAATGTCGCGGGTATTGAACCAACCGTTCGGATCGATGGCAGAAGCGGTTTCGGCCGGTGCTCGATAGTAACCCTTCATCAAGTTCGGCCCGCGCACCCATAGTTCACCCTCTCCATTTCCTTCGATCGTCTTCTGATCGGCCCCGACCATGCACATTTCTACTCCTGGAAAGAGTCGGCCGACGGACGTATCGGCACGCGGTTCGTCGAGTCTCGATTGAGTGATTGTCGGCGAGCATTCAGTAATCCCGTAGTTGTTGTATAGCGTCAAGCCGAACAGCCTCTCGACATCCGCCTTCAGGCCGGCGTAAAGGGGCGAACCAGAACAAGAGATGATCCGGAGACCAGGCGATTTGAAGGACGATAGCCCCTTCAGTTTTGCGTACTCAACCAGCAAGGCGAATGTTGCGGGGACCCCAAGGAATATCGTGATGTGTTCCTGCTCGAACACCTTACAAGTCTCAACAGGATCGAAGCGAGGCGACAAGTAAACCGTTGCGCCGTTGAATAATCCCGCTAGCAAAACGCATGACAGACCCGTGATATGGCAGATCGGCAGTACGGCGTAAAGTCGGTCGTCTGGAGTAATCCTGCGTATTTTCGCCGAACCTGCAGCCACGAACACTAGATTGCGGTGCGTAAGCATCACACCCTTTGGAGCACCCGTTGTGCCTGAGGTGTAGATCAGAGCAGCAGTATTGTCGGCCGGGTCGGCACTGATGGGCTCCGCCTTGGTCGCGTCATTCAGTGGCCCAATAGCAATCCGTCCCAGCCTGGGTAGCATCTCGACCGTCGCTCCGTGTTGTTTAGCGTGATCCGCGGCGCGCCTGGAGGCTGGGGTCGTGGTGTAGATGATCCGACGAGGCGAGCAGTGCTCGCGAATTCGATCTACTTCAGTGGATGAAAGGCGTGCGTTGACAAGTACGGGCCACGCATCAAGGTTGGCGACGGCAAAATAGACAGCAACGAATGTACGGCAGTTTTCAGACACGATCATCACGCGATCCCACGGGCGCACACCGCACTCGGCGAGCCACGTGCTTGTCTCATCGACTGCGGCAGCCAACTCCGCGTACGTCCACTTTCCGCCCGGTTCCACGACGCAGAGCCGGTCGGGCGCGACCTCGGTCCAGCGGGAAATTAGATCGCTTATGCGTTTGGGAAGAGAGTTCAGATTTTCTAAAGCGTTTTCTTCAGTCACGTGCGTGCTGTGTCGAACCTGCGCCGGACCGTTGGCAGTAAATTCTTGGCGGACACCGGGCGGTGACGCACTATTGACGCGGATGAGTAGGCTGATAAGTCAGCAAGGATGGCCGCAGATCCAGTTTTGGCCGCTTCGCATGTCGGGTCGCCATCGCATCGGGCCTGAATCGCGATTGTTTCCGTCCCCATCCGCCTACTGCTCCTGCGACAATGTCGCGGTGCCCGCATTACGGACCGGTGTCCGCGCGTGCTTTCCGGATTCTGCCAGAGCCAAAGAGACCTGCCGCGCGGCAAACTGAGCGCCGTAAGCAAAGCGCAGTAACGGTCCGAAGGTGTTGGCGGATGCAAGGCCTATAAAATATAGCCCTTGCACGGAAGACTCGAACTTCGATGTGAGTGCTGGAGCCCGATCAGCGGTCCGAAGAGCGGAGCGGATATCCGGGCTCAGAAACTTCAACCGGCCGACGTCCACTTTGTAGCCGGTCGCCGCGATCACATGTCTTGTCTCGATCAGTTTAGTTGTTCCATCTGCCGCGCGAAGCTCAAGTTTCACACCCCGCCCCAGTGCATGTGCCTTCTCGACTGTATACCCGAGCAGCAGCGGAATATGGCCCATGACTTTACTTCTGGCAAACCAGCCGCCGGATGGCCCCAGATGCGTTCGAACAATATGGAGCCGTAGCCGCTCGGGAAAATAACGAAACAACTGCGGTGCATCCGAGAAAAAACGCGAGCGGATACCAGGACCGAGGCCGGAACTAGGATATCGGATCGTCTGCCACAAAGAACGGGGTTTCCCAGTTTCCGTTTTGGTATGGAAAACAAGCGATGTGCGCCGGGCGATGAGCCGGACATTAGAGCCGTTCTCGTGAAGAAGGCCAGCAAGGTCTGTCGCAGAGGCCCCTGCGCCGATCACGGTAACGTCCTGGCCGCGAAATCGGTCGAGATCATGGTGGTGGAAACTGTGTGTAGCCAACTCCTGTGGGAGATGCGACAAGCTTGAGGGCACGTATTCGAAATGTGTAATGCCGACCGCGAGGACTACCTTACGGGCGGTTACCGTCTCTCCTGTGTCCAATCGCAGAATAAATCCAGCGGAAGCGCGCTCGATGGACTCGACTTGTTTGTTTTCGACGTCGGGAACAAAGTGTTCTTTGAAAGCTAGTCCGTATGCGGCGAACGCATCGAGCCGTATCGGTGCCCCTGCGTCCGCGTACTCAATCCCGCGTTCCGCACAGAAGCGCTTGAGAGTGAAAGAGCCTTCAGGATCGTAGAGATTGGATGCGAAGCCATCGGACTTGAGCATCATGCCTTTGGGCATGTGGTTTAGCCAGCTGTCCATCGGGCGGCCGAAGATCCGAAACGCAATCCCTTGGGAACGCAGATGCGCGGCTAAAGACAAGCCATGTGGGCCAGCGCCAACGATTACAGTTATTTCGTCCAACGTTGATCCCTTCGACAATTATGTATGTCTGCTTTTGCCTGGCGGTTGCTTACCGTTAGACTGGCGAATCCTTACTTGCTCGACAAGGTCACCTGAACGCCGGCAAGGGCGAGACAGCCAAACCCTTTTCAAACCCTGAGCCTAGATTGTCAGGTAGCCTACACCCCTGAAACCGGTCGAGTGCAATCTAGAAGCCGACCGCTCCGCCATTAAGTCTCGTAGTGCTAATCGCTTACACCAGCGGGGGCATCGCAGTGGGAAACTCTGTATCCTTCTTAGGCAGACAGTTTGCCTAGACGCCGACCTCTGTGGGCAAAGGGTATAAGCGGGCCTCCTCTTCGGCGGACGGATAAGGACAATTCTCAACGCAGGATTCAATTCTCCACATAGATACGTGCATATGGAAATTGGGCCGCTCAACGTCGACTGGAAGATGCGGTGCTGCAGTACACTTCCCTGGGAGCTGGACGGTTTCTGCCAAGGAAATCGCCAAGCCCCAGGACTCGGACTATTCGCGCTACTGGTGCTGAAATTATAAAATGCGAAGCATCATCAACTGGCAGCCCGCCCCGGGAACTCTGGCGCTCGGACACGAAGAGGTTCACGTCTGGAAGGCCTCACTCGAGCAACCTGCTGCAGCGTTCGAATCACTTGCCAGCTCTCTTTCAAGGGGTGAACGGGAACGAGCGGCACGATTTAAATTCGAGCGAGACAGGCAGCACTACATTGCGGGGCGCGGCATCCTCAGAAACCTTCTGGCGGCCTATGTAGGTTCGTCAGCGAGCAAGCTCGAGTTTGACTACGGGGCCCGTGAAAAACCGTCTCTGCGGACGAAACCAGAGATTCACTTCAATCTCGCTCATACGCGTCGCCTGGCCCTGTATGCGTTTGCCCGAAACAGAGAGGTGGGAGCAGACCTCGAACAAATTCGGGTGGCGTTGGCCGCTGACGAGATTGCTAACGCCCATTTTTCGCCGCGCGAACTGGCGGCGTGGCGATCCATGCCGGACTCGGTGAGAACAGAAGAATTTTTCTTTTACTGGACCTGCAAGGAGGCTTACGCCAAAGCGATCGGCTTGGGGCTGGGGATGCCGCTCGAAAGCTTCGAGGTGTCTCTAAACGAAGGCGGAGCCGGAAGGATCGTTTCGGGAGAAGTTGACACCGGTTGGCAGGTACTCACCTTCCTCGCTGCGGAATCGCATCCCGCAGCACTCGTGTACCGAGGAGCGCCATGTACGATTTGTTTCTTTTCGTATGACGCGATAGCCGTAAACACCAGTGACACTCTTCGGTAAGGATATGGAGTGAACCGAAGTACGCGCCGTTGGGCGGCCTGTCTTTATTTTTAGCCTTTTGGATTCGGTTGTTCGCGGTCAGGCGAAACGCAGTTTTAGCCGCCACTCGGGATGTGCAGAGACTCGCGCCTGCCTGATCAGACGGAGCCCATAAAACACGCGCCCGACCGGGAGACACGGCACCCCGATTGCACCCCAATCTAGCGGGGAGGGATCCGTATTCGGCTGGCGCGACCGCCAAATTTGCAAAACGATTGTAACTTACTTAAAAAAAGGCACTTCGCACTATGCAATCCGGCGTTCCAGTTACTGGCCCATGATGACGGGGAAGCATTTGGGAAACGAATGGAAGGAAATTAGCCTGGGAATCCGTTTTACTACCCACGGTATCCGGCCATTTTGTGGTGCTCGCGGTACCGCGATCCGCCGTTCGCCAGAGTCGTGCTGATTTGGCAGCTCAGAGGTCAGAATGCCAGTAGATAATAATTATGACGAGTCTGCTCGCAGTCTGCAGGAATACTGGGAGGAGTACTCCGCGATCGCGCTCCGTCGGCGATGGTGGATCCTGGTTCCTATGTTCTCGTGCTGGGCCGTCGTATGGATGTGCGGATGGCTCCTGCCCTCGACCTACCGCTCGGACGCACTGATCCTCGTAGAACAACAAAAAGTCCCCGAACAATACGTCGTCCCGAATGTAACGATCAACCTGCAGGATCGTTTGCAAAGCATTACCGAACAGGTATTGAGCCGCACGCGTCTTCAAGGCATCATCGATGAGTTCCATCTCTATTCCTCCCGCGGTCGCTTAGCGAAACTCTTCGAGCCAAGGGATGCGGTTGATCGGATGCGTAATGACATTAATATCCAGCTGGTTCAAGCTCCTGCTCAATCGCAAGGGCCCACGGCATTTAAGATTGAATTCTCGGGATCCTCGCCCCAGATCACACAGCAAGTCAACAGGCAGCTTACGTCGCTTTTCATCAACGAGGACCTCGAAACCCAACAGCAGCTCTCTGAGAGCACGACGTCCTTTTTAGAGAACCAACTGGCGGACGCGCGGGCTCAGCTTGAACAACAGGAGGGGCGCGTTCGGGCATTCAAGACCGGCCATTTGGGTGACCTTCCAAGCGAGCTGCAGAGCAACGTACAGATTCTCTCGGGGCTTCAGTCTGAACAGCAACACAATCAGCAGGCATTAGATGGAGCGAGGCAACAAAGACTGTATCTTCAGTCGCTGATCCAGCAATACGAAACCGAGGACAGTAATATCGATACCGGCCCTTCCACGCCGAGTGCTGTGCAATCAACTGACCGGGAATTGCCTCAGCTTCGCGCGCAACTTGCGGATGAGCGATCGCGCTACACGGACGACTATCCGGATGTGATTGCCCTCAAAGACAGAATCGCCAAGGCAGAGGCTCTTCGGAAGAAGAAGATTCTTAGTACTCCCACTCTCGGCCAAAACTCCACTCAAGCGAAGAGTGTCGATCCGGTCGGCGTTACTGAAATATATTCTGGAGCTCCAACTCCGATTATGCAGGCCGAAAGCCAGTTGAAGGCCAACCAACTGGAAATTCAGAATTATGAAAAACGGGAAAAGCAGCTTGAGGCCCAGGTCACCGCGTATCAGGCGCGCTTGAATCAGACTCCCGAGATAGAGGCAGAACTCGCCGACATTTCTCGCGGCTATGACGAATCCAAAGCGAATTACGATTCTCTTCTCCAGAAACAAAACCAGTCGCAGCTCGCGACGAGTCTCGAACAGCGACAGCAAGGCGAGCAGTTCCAAGTACTCGATCCACCGAGCCTTCCGCGAAAGCCTATCGCCCCCAACCACCTGTTGGTGAGTTTGGGCGGCCTCTTCCTGGGGGCGGTTATCGGATGCGGTTTGGCCGCGCTCCCAGAACTGACAAATGCGGCCGTGCGGGGACGGGACCTGCAGGAACTCGTGTCCGCCCGCGTTTTGGTCGGCATCCCGCACTTGACCACTCCGAAGGAATACCAGTCACTTCGCCGGGTGAGGCGCTTGGAGGCTGGGCTTGTGACGGCGATGTTGATGGTGATAGCTCTCGGGAACCTGTATGCCTTTTACAAGGGATAAGGGGATCCTAAGCGGATGTACAAAAAATTTTACGGCCTAATACGGAACCCGTTCGAGGTAAGCCCCGACCCGCGTTTCTATTTTCAAACGCCGCGCCATAACGAAGCGATGGCCACTATCAGCTATGGCGTGCTTCGCCACAAAGGCTTTGCCGTAGTCACAGGAGAGGTAGGCACCGGCAAAACACTCCTGGTGCGGTGCCTGCTAGAGGCTTTGACGAGGTATAAAGTTGGGTTCGCGTACGTTTATAACCCAATGCTCTCGGTACCAGAGTTTCTCGCCCACGTTCTCAACGACTTAGGACTTCTATCTACGGTGCGGCCGAAAGGCGAGATGCTGTCACGTCTGAACAATTTCCTTCTTGCTTCCTCTTTGAATGATAGGACCACGGCGCTTATTGTCGACGAGGCTCACCTGCTGAGTTGGGAGCTTTTCGAAGAAATCCGCCTGCTCACGAACTTGGAAACATCACAGCACAAGCTTCTCCAAATTGTTTTGGTCGGCCAGCCGGAACTTGATCGCAAGCTCGATTCGCAGGAGTTGCGGCAGCTGAAGCAGCGCGTGAGCCTGCGGTGCCAGCTCGAGCCGCTAGGCCTCCAGCAGCTGCAGGGCTACATTCTCTGGCGGTTGCAACAGGCTGGAGCGAACTCTCACGCTTCTGCGATCTTCACCGATGAAGCGATCGAGGCAATTCATGATTTTTCGCTTGGCATCCCTCGGCTAATAAACACGATCTGCGACAACTGCCTGGTCTCGGGATATAGCAGACAAGAGAAGCAAGTCACGAAAGAAACGGTTCGAGAGGTCGCAGCGGAACTACGCCTCGACGTGGTCCCGACTTCGCTCCCATACCAAGGCGGCGAGACCATCGAAGACCGGAGGAACGCTTTGAAAGCGATACTCGCTACATTAATTGACGAGCTGGGTGATCCTCCTAGAAAGTCAGCCTACGATCTTCGGCTTGAGCCGTACGCGAAAACAGAATGAGCAGATTATTCGAAGCCATTAGGAGAATGGAGGCGGAGCGGCATCCGCCCACTGAAACCGCGGCCGAACCGGCCCCACCCATTGAATTTCTGGCGGGAGCGCTGAGTGCGACAGCCAAAGCCACAACTAAAACGGAAGAAATCATCTCTTCCGAAATCGTGGGCTCGCCCACGCCGAAGTTAGTCGCGCTAAGCGACCGCCAAAGTCTTGGAGCTGAGAAGTTCCGGGCTCTGGCGACCCGTATTGAAAACCTTAGGCGAGAGAGAGAATTCAAATCTTTGCAGGTAACAAGCAGTAGCGTTGCGGAGGGGAAAACGTTGGTCGCCGGCAACTTAGCAGCTACGCTTGCCATTCAGACCAACTCAAGAGTGCTTTTAATTGAAGGCGACCTGCACAGGCCGGCTTTGGTCCCGCTTTTTGGCGTTCCGCAACTCGAAGGCTTGAGCCATTGGTGGTCCCGACCGAATGAGGAAATTGCTCGCTACGTCCATAAGGTCGAAGGGACGTCGCTTTCACTTCTTGGCGGAGGCAAAGGTTGCAAGGAGCCCTCACAATTGCTGCAATCGCCCAGATTCGCCACAGCTTTCAGCCGATTGGTCGAGAGATTCGACTGGATCATTGTGGACTCGGCGCCCATGCTCCCGACGGTGAGCGCCAATCTGTGGTCGCGTTTGGTCGACGGCACTCTATTGGTGGTGCGGGAGGGCGTGGCGCGTGTAAGGGATCTGAGAAACGGCCTAGAGGCTCTGGACAGTCCTAAGCTCATAGGCATTGTGATGAACGACGCATCCGATGCTTCACAAGCTAATTACCGAAACTACGTCGATGCCGGCCAATCACCTGTGAGCTCGCAGCAATGACCCGAAAGGTCCCGAGCGTGGATTTCTCGTCCGTCTATCTCTATTTTCCGAAAACTCGAAACGATCCCACCGCGCTCTTCCAACAAAACGCAGAGACCTACGTGGGAATGCCAAGAGATGAAGGGTGATCGCTAATTCATTCGTCAAACGTATTAATACCACCCGTTTCTGAGCCTGCCAGCCGTGCCGCGGCTGGTCAAACTGCATTACTGAAGATCTGGATTCCAGTGATGGCAGCGCTGGTGATGCTGCTTTACGGCGAGATTCTCAAGGCATTGGTACAGAATTGGTGGACCGATCCCGATTATGGGCATGGCTTTTTCGTCGTGCCATTCTCGGCGTTCGTTCTTTGGCGCTCGCGTCGGCGATGGATGAAGACTGAGATCAAGCCCAGCAACTTCGGATTGCTGGTAATGTTCGGAGCAATAGCGCTGCTGTTTCTCGGCTCGCTCGGGGCCGAGCTTTTTACGAGCCGCTTCTCATTACTGGTACTGCTCGCGGGAATGGTCATATTTCTGGCAGGATGGACATTCGTGCGTGCCATTTGGTTCCCCCTGGCTTTTCTCGTATTTATGATTCCTCTGCCAGTAATCATCTACAACGAGGTCGCTTTTCCGCTGCAGTTAGTTACCTCCCGTTTTGCGGCGTTTCTCCTGGGATTGGCGCAAGTGCCCGTTTTGCGCGACGGAAACATCTTGCGGTTTTCGAACTATTCGCTCGGGATAGTGGAAGCCTGCAGCGGAATAAGGTCGCTCATCAGTCTGATTGTGCTGGCGGTCATCTATTTCCACTTTACGGAGCCACGGCGCTGGGCGCGTTACTTTCTGATCGCACTTACGGTGCCAATCGCAATTGTTAGCAATGCAACCCGCATCATGGTGGCAGGCATGATGGCACATCTCTTCGGTCCTCGTGCAGCAGAAGGCTTTCTGCACGCATTTTCTGGCGTGGTTATTTTCGTCGCCTCTTTGACGCTGATGATCACCTGTCACTGGGTTCTCAATCGTCTCGGAAGTACTCTGCGCGGATCGGCGCATGCGTAAAGGACCCTCGACCGCTCGCTTTTGCCTCACTTCGATCGTTCTGGTTTGTGCATTTGTGCTATTGCAAACAATGAGCCATGGCGAAGCGATCGTTCTTCGCCAGCCGCTCCACGACCTCCCTTACACCATGGGTCGGTGGAACGGTCAAGATCAGCCTTTGGAACCGCAGGTTGTGCAGGCGGTGGGTGTCACAGATTATGTGAACCGGTTCTATTCCCGTCCGTCGAACGAGCCTGTCCAACTATATGTCGGCTATTACGGAAGCCAACGTACTGGAGACACGATCCACTCTCCCAAAAATTGCCTGCCCGGAGCCGGCTGGGATCCGATCCGTTCGGCCTATGCCACTATTCAACTGTCGGGTGGGCGCAGTATTATCGTGAACGAGTACGTCGTACAGCGAGATCAGAACAAACAGTTGGTATTTTACTGGTATCAGGGGCGCGGGCGGGTAATAGCCAGCGAATATAAAGCTAAAGTCTGGATGATAGCTGATGCGATCGAGCGCAACCGGACGGATGCGGCGCTGGTCCGGCTAGTCACGCCGATGGACGGCGGCGAAACGAGGGCACGCGTTCGCTTGGTGACTTTCACCAAAACACTATTCCCGTCGCTGGACAGACTGATTCCCAAATGATTGGGAAAAGCGACTTGCGGATCGAGGCATGAAAGCCCTGGCAAGAGCAGCGTCAATCAGGGCGATTTCGGCGTGGGCCACGTTGTCCTGGTGTTCGTGCATGAGAATTACAGCAGCAAGAGCGGACGGCGCAGGAGCTGAAATCAATTGAGCCGAACGGAAACACTGGCCAGAGGCAGCCACAACAGATGAGTCGGATTTGGGATTCCCTGAAGCTCGTCGAACAGCACCAAATTCTCGGACTAGCGAGCCGTGGCACGCCGCAGGAGTCGGTGTTTCCTGAACGTCGTTCCGGTGAGCGTCGTCGGGTTTGCGTGCCAATCTTCGTCTATGGTCACTCGACAGACCGGGAACCATTCTACGAGTCCACCGAGGTGCTCTATGCAAACGATTCAGGCGGCCTAATCACTCTGCAAGCAGCGGTCACGCCTGGAGAGAAACTCTTGCTCACCATCAAAAGCAACTCAGAGGATCAGGAATGCTGCATAATCGGCGTGAGATCCGCGTATTTGGGTAGATCCGCGATCGCTGTCGCATTCCGTAAGCCTCCTCGCGAATTTTCAACCTCGATATAATTTTACTGGGAACTCAGTGAATCGGTCTTTCGTCGGGCGGCCGACGAGGCGGTCTTGCCTTTTTATCGTTTGTGTTACAGCTAGGCGCGCCGGTGGTGCAGTCGCATTCCGGCGGGATCCAACGTTAAGCTCGCTGGAGCTCTAAGCAACTGACTTCGAGGAAAGGGGGCGGCAGCGCCGATCGTCGAAATAGTCGACAAACAGATTACGGAATGGAGCGAGGACGTCAACAGAGCTAGTGTGTGTCGTGGTTAGATACCGCTTGCAAGCTCATCCTTGATGTGGCCCTTGAGCAGATACAGCTCCGCGACAGTTACTAAGCAGATTCCCGCAATAACGCACCAGCCGATGCTAAAGCCTCCGGTCCAATCACGCAGGAATCCGAGTGCCTGCGGTCCGACATATCCAAAAACGCCGGCTCCGAGACCGACAATCCCCATCACGTTGCCGCTCTCTCTCCCGCGCAGGACATCGGCTGCCAAGCCGTACCCTTGGTTTATGGCCGCAAAACCAAGCGCTAACAACGCCGCTGCGCAAACGCGGAATAGCAACAGGCTATGAGCGGTCATGCCGAGACTCGCGCCAATCATTGTTGTCATCAGAATGCCCATGACCCGCCACTTATTGAAGCGGTCCATCAGATATCCGACCCCTAGATTCACGAAAATTGCGGCCAGATAGCCACTGCTAATAATCAACGATGACGATACCGTACTGATCCCAAAAGTCGACTCCGCCGCTGATGGGACAAAGAAAGTTACGCTAAACGATGGCAGGCCAACTAAGCCCAAGAGCAAGGCTAAGGCCCAGACGCGAGGGGTCCGAAATGCGCTTCCTGAATTTGTAATGTGCTTCTCGGCTGAGCGGTTCACATTGCCGGGCGACCCGCTAGATTGCCCGGAATAAAAGATAGCCACGATGATGGCTCCTACGACGGCCGCCGCCGCGAAACCCAAAATTCCGTTTCTCCAGCCCAGCGCTTGAGCGATCGAACCGACGAACGGCGCCCCGGCTGCGGTGGCGAGCGATGTCACGGCCCCCAAAATCCCCATGGTTCGACCTCGCAGGGACGGCGGGCACGTAACTGCCAGGGCCGTCAGAACGCATACAAAGGCGAATCGGTATCCGGTAATCCACACGATTCGCCCCGCGAGCGCCCCATCAAAATCGCTTGCTCGACTAAGGAACACCAGGCCAAGTGCGACAATAGCGATACCCGCGACCATGACCGCCTTCTCGCCAAACCGCTTAGCCGTTAGACCGGCGGGGACGCTTAACACAAGAGCGAGAATGCCGTAGAGTCCCGTAAACAGCCCCACCTGTGAGTAGCTCATTTTGAAGGACTGTTGAATAAGAGGGATTACAGGTGCGAAACCGAGACTCGACATCTCCAGCGCCATCATTGCGCACAACGTCGCAACAAACGAGACAACCCACTTGTTGCTGACCGCGTTAGGGTCGTTTGAAGTTGACGCGCCGGAGGCGTGAGTTAGCAAAGCCTTTCCTCGATGAATCTTGCCACCCTTTCGCGCATCGCTTGTCCATCCCAATTGCGCGAATCGACAACGTCAGCTACAAGGGTCATAACTGGAATATGCGCTTTCTCGAGTGCACGTTCTATAAATCGAGTTCCGCTCGCTGCGGATCGAGTTCCGGATGGAATGAGTACGATGGCTCCGTCAATTCGATGTTTTTCAGCTTGATCTACGATCCATTCGTTGGCCCAGGGTGGATTGTGGAGTTGCTCGTTCATGCTGACGACTCGGCTTGCCAAGGCACGAAGCGGATCGGAAAGGCCGTATCGAATGTACCCGTCGGGTCCGAACGCCAAATACATCGACCAAACGAAGACGGCTCCGTAACGAGACTCAAAGCTCGTGTAGAAATCGGTGTCGTGCCATAGTCCCGCGCCTACCCACATCAGCCGCAGCTTTTCCTGAGGGCAAGCGGCAATTCCCGACTCGACTCGATTTCGGATTTCATCCCGAAACGTTTTGGCGTGCTCCACAGCCCAATCCGTGCCGCGTAACCACTGCGCAGCCATAACGTTAGTGATCTGCTCAGTCATCCGCACGGGAGTCTTGGGAGCCTTACAAATCCACTGGCGCGCCTCGTCGAAGTATTCTTCTTGACGATTCACGCCCTCCATCAATTGTCTGAGAGCATCGATTTCAAACCGGCGTCTGGTAATCCGCTCCAGCGCCGTGATCAGCAGGAGGAATTGACCAACGGTGAGGTCTAACCGACGAGCTTCGAATAATTGTTGCCAGTTGTGACGGCTGAGTTCCCACCAGCGCGGTGGTAGCTCAGTGGCACCTGGATTCTCGATGGGGATGAACTCGGTCCCGAGCGTCTGAGCCCAGATTTCGAAAACGCGTTGGATGCAATCACAGGTGAGCCTAGCGGAGATCAAGGCGGGCTTCGGCAACCCTCCCCACGGAGCTTCCACAGAACTGCCGGCAAGCGTGCAAGCCAATGGAAGGCTACAGTAGTGGCAGAGCCCCTCGTGGAATCCGCGTGCGCTAAGCTCGTCGAAACACCGAGGTGCGAGGCGCTTGGCGCTGATCAACGCAGCCCACCACTGGTTGCTAACCGTTGGAACGCCCATGACTTGAAAAAGCTCAAAAGGCATATCGGCTTGAACGATTGCGTACGGCTGATGTTTTTCGAAGACGTTTCGACGCAATTGCGAAAACCATTCTTTCTGATAGGCGCTGGCTGCAATCGTACAGGCAAGTTGTTTCTCGGTCATGACTGAGGCGCTTTCGGCAGGTTTTGTACCCACGTCTGGATTCGAGATCTCTCCGGCATCTCGATCTGCCGAGGGTCTTCGCGGATAACCACGTTGGGAATTCCAATCACGTCCAAGAATTTCTTCTGCCTGGGATAATCCCAACCGTAAATGTAATCGTCTTCGGGAAGGTAGAAAACCACGCCCTCGACGCCCTCACGGGAACGATTCTCAAACCACGAATCCGCGACGGAACCGGGAAATGTTCGCGGGCTGGGCGAGTCGGAATAATATTTCTCTAAACAGGCCGCGACCGGATCTCCAATAGTCGAAATATCTTGTCCGGCGCTCCGTTCTCCCCACCAATCGTCCTCGGATACCACCAGGGCGCCAAAGGATTCCAAAAGAGCGTGCAATTTCGATTGATCGATGGACACGCCCTTCACCAGAACGCGCGGCGCAGACAATGCAGGTAAGCCTCGCAGGTTTGCGAAGGCTTCCTGGGCGAGTTCGCTATATTTATTCCTGGAGATAGACCAAAAAGGTCCGATCAACGAAAGCGCGAGGCATCCGCTGATGCGCGGCGTGCCACGGCGGAGGGCGCCCAGTGAGCGCACCGTGGCACGGGCAGCATTCGACTCCGCAATTGATACCGCTATGTCATCGATGGCGATGGATGTTCCGCTGATTGCCTCTAGCTGCTCCTTAAGCGCGACGGTTACTCTGAGGCCATAAGCTCTTGATTCCTCCGATCGAGAGTGTGGAAGGTCGTAAAGATAGATCGGGGGCAAAGCTTTATCAGGATGCTGCCGCGAGATCTCACGTAAGTATAAAAACAGCTTATATTCTTGTTCGGAAGTGCGCGGAATGATGAGTGCTCGCAAAGGCCATCGACCTGAAACGATTTGATCGAATATGCTTCGAATGCGAGGCTGAAATATTTGTGGCTCCATGAATTCGTCCGCGAATGGAGTCGCGCCGTCCTCGCTCCGCAGCACGACGGGGTACATTTCTGCCGCAGCGATCAATTCCCAGGGTACCGTGTTGGACGTGATGCCCACGACGGGAACTCCCGCGGCAGATGCATCCAGAGCATCTGACATCGGGTTTTGATAGAAGGAAATCAAGCGCGCGATAGGATCAGTCGCTGTAGCTGTCATGGCACGTCATCAAATTACGTTGCGGATTTTTAGGTCGTTAATTTTTTCCGCGGAATAACCCAAAATCTCGCCATACACAAACTCATTGTGTTCTCCCAGCATCGGCGCCGAATCATCGAGCCCAGCGGCAGCATTTGAAAACTTGATCGGGATGCCCATTCCTCGCACATCGTCGACCGCGCCGTATTTCGGGTGAACAAGCGGTACTGTTTCGCGACGTGAGATGACTTGAGGATCCCGCAAGGCTGTTGCAGGACCACGCACCTCAGCCGCGGGAACGCCGCTCTGCTCTAGACGGCTTACTATTTCGTGCGTTGCCATCGAACTTGTAAAGCGCCGCACCAAAGCGTCGAGCGCGTCAACATTTTTTACTCGCGAGTCGCGAGTTTCAAACCTCGGGTCGGTTGCCAATTCTGGCTGCTTCATCGCGTCGAACAATGCCTTGGCGAAGGCTTGCGTTGGAGCACAGATCGCGATGTAGCCATTCTTCGTGGGATAGATGCCCATCGGAGCGAGCCTGGGTACCGTGTCGCCGGTCCTTTGCGGTATTCCGCACCGCTCGAGAATATCGTAGGGTTCAGTAGCGAGCATCATGGTGAGCACTCCCAACATAGAAACGTCTACGTGCTGTCCGATGCCCGTGCCTTGAACTTGGCGAAGCGCAGCGAGGATACCGATTACGCCAAACAGAGGAGCACACAAATCCGCCAGTGGAAGTCCGAAGCGGATAGGAGGATCGCCCGAACTGCCCGAGATGAGCATAACTCCACTGAGCGCTTGGATAATCGTATCCATGGCTTTTCCGGAGCCTGATTCTCCTTCGCTGCCGAAACCGCTGATGGAACAGTAGATTATGCGCGGATTAATTTCTTTGCAGTGCTTATACCCGGCACCCAATCGATCAAGTGTGCCTCGGCTAAAATTTTCGACCAGGATGTCGGTTTTGCGGACTAAATCGTCGACAATTCCTCGCGCTCTCTGGTCCTTTAGATTGAGAGTAATTCCGAGCTTTCCACGCAAGCGGTTAAGGGCGGAGATCGAAATGTCGTCAGGGTGGCGCTTGGTGAGTGTGGCACCGTCCACTCCCAGATACGGCGCGTTGCTCCGGCAAGGATCACCGCCAGCGGGGTTTTCTACCTTGATCACTCGCGCCCCGAGTCCTGCGAGCAATAAGGTCGCGAAGGGACCCGCAAGGGCGATCGTCATGTCAAGGATAGTCAGCCCTTCCAGTGGACGTGAAACGGCCTTTGGTTCCGCGGAATCAGGCATATGAGTACTCGGATCTCCCTGCGAACCGCATTTCCGTGAAGTTCTAGACGACGGAGTGTACCGGATTTTCTGATGCCTTCCTTAGACTTTCTGGGCTGTACAGTAAGACTAAAGACGTCTAACATCGCACGAATGGAATTACGCCACCTGCGTTGTTTCGTAGCCGTCGCCGAGGAGCTCAATTTCACGCGAGCCGCCAAGCGCCTGCGTACAGCTCAGCCCTGGCTCAGTCAACAAATCATTCAACTGGAGGAATCAGTCGGCACCAAGCTTCTCGATCGCAGCAAGCACGAAGTAAAGGTGACGGCCGCAGGGCGTGTGTTTCTGCGCGATTGCAGGGAAATCCTTCAAAAGATCGATCAATCGGTTGAACTGGCGGTGAAAATTGCACATGCGGAAGTGGGCGAGCTTTCGCTTGGGCTCAGCCCTCCTGCTGAGGTCTTGGTAATGCCAAAATTGTCCGCCATCATGAACGAAGTGCCGGGTGTAACCGCCCAGTTGCACTGCATGTCCACGCCGCAACAAGTGGCAGCTCTGCGCAGATACACAATTGACGTGGGGTTTTTGCGGGGACCGATAGAAGAACCTGATCTCGTTAGCGAAGAGATACTGCGAGAAGGTATTATCGTCGCCTTGCCGGCAAAGCATGAATTTGCAAAATTGAAGCGGGTATCCGTTCGAATGTTACGCGATTTGCCCTGCATCACGATATCTCGAAACGCCGGTTGGCCGCTCCGCGACATCTTGTCTTCTTTATATAAGCAGGCGGACCTTCACGTACGAGCAGCTCAGGAAGCTGACGGTGTGTATGGGCACCTCAACATGGTGGCTGCGGGCTTAGGCTTCGCTCTCCTGCCCGAATATGTGAAGTCCATTTTGCCTCGCGGCGTCATTACCAAACCATTGGAATGGCAGCCGACCCCTTCCATTAGTTTGGTGGTCGCCTACCGGGCGAGTGATGAACTGCCCATTCTGGGAGCGTTCTTGAAAGTTCTTCGACGTCATTTTGGTAGAACAACTCCGCAACAGTCGTGATCGGCGTCGCATTTCCCTGCGCATTTGTTTAAGACGATACACGTATAAGCGCCAGATGCACAAAGTATTGGCGAACTTTGCCGGCCCGCACTATTACACTTGCCTCAATCATTTGATCCCATTGGGGAGGAAGTATGCGCAGAAGCTATCAAGTGTTGGCGGTTTTAGCGGCCCTGGTTGTTTTCGCGTGCGGCGCGCGGGGTCAAAACGTCTACGCTTCATTGTCTGGCACAATTACAGATTCCTCAGGAGCCGTGGTCGCTGGGGCGACTGTGACCGCCACCAACGAGGGCACGCAACTCTCGCGCACTGCGTTGTCGGACGCCCGAGGAGCTTACGTGCTCAACGTGCTGCCTGCAGGAAGCTACACCCTCTCCGTAAGCTTACAGGGCTTTAAGGAAACGGTTATTCACAACATCGTCCTCCAAGTGGACCAACAGGCGAGAAAAGGCGTCACGCTTCAAGCGGGCCCGTTAGAGCAAAAAGTAACCGTGCAAGGGTCGGCGCCCATGGTCGAGGCGCAAAGTTCGTCTATGGGAGAGGTCGTAAACAATCAAGAAGTGACGCAGTTGCCGCTGAACGGCCGCAATTTGAATCAACTGGCTCTGATTACCGGCGGAGTAGTGCCCGCGAATCAAAGCAATGTCGAGGCCGGCAGCGCGTCGACGGTTCAATCATTTGCAGTGGCTGGAGGGCGTTCTAATACGAACGCGTTCTTAATCGACGGAGTGGCGAACACGGACGATGCGATCGACAACAGCGCTCTGCATCCCTCTCTTGATATGGTTCAGGAATTCAGAATTGAAACCAACGACTACAGCGCTCAATTCGGACAGTACTCAGGCGGCCAGGTCAATATCACGACCAAATCCGGCACCAATCAATTCCACGGTTCTCTATTCGAATTTCTTCGCAACGATGCGCTCGATGCAAAGAACTTCTTTGTCCAGCCCGGTCAGGCTAAGCCACCTCTTAAACGCAACCAGTTCGGGGGAAGCTTGGGTGGACCGATCGAGAGGAATAAGCTGTTTTTCTTTTTCAACTACGAAGGCCTGCGGTACACGGACGGGCAAACAGGCGTCGGTACCGTTCCCACGGCAGACATGCTCGGGGGAAACTTCTCCGAGCTACTTCAGCCTAATAATCCCTATACGCATACCGTTACACAGTTGGTGGATCCGCAAACCGGCGCGCCCATTTCCGGCAATATTCTCACGTCGATCAATCCTATCGGAGGGGCGATCGCCGATTTATACCCCGCAGGAGCACCCGGAGTCTTAATCAACAATTACACAGTGAGTCCGTCGGCAGTGCAAAGTGATGATACCTACAACATCCGGTCAGATTATGCATTGTCGTCGACGGATTCTATCGCGGGACGCTTTACTTATCTTCGCGAAAACGTGAATCAGCCCTATCCGCTAGGCCCGGCTTTTTCACCGCTGGTGGGATATGGATCGATACAGCCGAGCACGCAGGACAATGCCTTCGTCGGTGAAACACACACTTTTTCTCCGACGATCATCAATGAATTCAAAGTGGGTTTTAGTCGAATCGTCCTAACCGTTGCCAATCAAAATTCCGCCAATGTGGCCGGCCAGCTCGGAATCACTGGGCTGGACCCCGCCGCATATGCCAGTTACTCCGGCGTGCCGACGTTTAGAGTTACTGGGTTTGCGCCGATTTCTGCCGTAAACTTCTTCCCACAGAAAAGGGCCGATACCACCTATCAACTGACGGATAACTTTTCTTGGGTGAAGGGTTCCCACTCTTTCAAATTCGGCTTCGACCTAACGCGTTTCCAGCTCTACCAGGATCTCAACATAAACGTACGGGGCTCATTCATTTTCACGGGGCAATACACCGGTTTCGGACTCGCAGACTTGCTTCTGGGCTATCCCGCTCAGACGAGTAAGTTACAACTCCCCGGACCTCTTTGGTCGTATGCTGTCAACTCGTCCCGGGGCTTTTACGCCTTGGATGACTGGAACGTTTCGAAAAAGCTCACTCTAAATCTGGGTCTGCGATACGAACTCTTCCCTCCTGTTTTCTATAAGGGCGGGCAACAAGCTGGTTTTAATCCCTTGCTCGGAGTGATCCAGGTTCCGATCCAGAGCAAGGCCACCATTAGTCCCTTTCTCAACACACCTCCAATTCCTATATCCGTGCCGATAAAACAAGTAGACCGCAAAACAATCTGTGACGAGGACACATCGAATTTTGCTCCGCGCGTAGGCTTTGCATATCGTCCCTTCTCGAATGACAGCACCGTGGTCCGCGGCGGTTTTGGAATTTTCTACAATATGCCCTATACCAACTCGGGTTGCGGCAGCTCCTCAATGTTGTGGCAATACAGCGAGAGCTTTTTCGGCGCGCTTGGAGGCTCCACTCCGAACATCACCCTCAACGATCCCTTCCCTCAGGCATTGTTGACCTCGGCGTTTACGCCCACCGCAAACTATCCGAACTCACACGCCACTCCCCGCGTGAATCAATACAACCTCGATATCCAGAGGGCACTGACGCCCAGTATTCTGTTCGAAGTCGGGTACATGGGCTCGACCGGCACTCACTTGCCGATTTCATTGAATATCAATCAAGCGGTCCAAGGTCCTGGACCAGTGAACTCGCGTCGTCCATACGCACCGCTCGGATTGTTCAATACCATCACTTGGAACGGCTACGAGGCCACATCCGGTTACAACGCGCTCTTACTGCATCTCGAAAAGCGAACCAGCCACGGCGTGACGTTCCTCGTCAATTATACGTACGGCCATGCACTGGACACAGGTTCCGGAGGCATACAAAATGTTTACGACATCGCTGCCTCGCGGGGGGCATCGGCCTCTGACATTCGGCAGCGGTTCGTGGCCAGCTACGTGTACCAATTGCCCTTCGGTCGGGGACGCTGGATGGGCTCGAATTGGAATCGAGTGGTGGACAGCCTTCTCGGCGGATGGCAGACCAGCGGGATCTTTACGTATCAGACGGGTTTCCCACTTACAGCCGCCATCGCAGGTCTGGATAATTCTCACACTGGAGGACTCAATGATCGTCCAAACCTTAACGGTTCGACATCCCTCCCCAATCCAGGCATCACCAAATGGTTTAACACGGCGGCCTTCTCTCTTCCGCCCACAGGGCAGTTCGGTGACGAAGAGACAGGAGCCATCGTTGGTCCTGGCCTCGTGGATTTTGATTTTTCGCTTATGAAGAACTTCAGATTCTACGAGCGGCAAAACTTACAATTTCGGGCTGAGTTTTTTAATCTGGTAAACCATCCAAACTTTTTGAATCCGGTGACTACTTTCAACAGTCCGGCATTCGGCACGATCACTGGTGCTCTATCGGGGCGCGAAATTCAATTCGGGTTGCGGTACAGCTTTTGATGACGTAGGCTTGCCGCCAAAAAACGGGCAATTTTCAGTAATTTAGAGAGGAACTGAGCCGTGAGAACTATGCGCTCGTGTTTCGCAATTTGCTGCCTAGCGATTGTTTCGGTTTTGTGCGTCGCGGTTGCCGGGGATGGCGCTCAAGCGCCTAACGGTACGCCACCAGAGACACCTCCGGCGGGTTCGGGTCCTTACAAGGCCGTCATGAGAATGGATCCGCGACTTCCGGGTGATACAATCTATCGTCCGGAGGATCTATCCACACTGGGCAGTACGCGCTTGCCGATAGTCTTGTGGGGCAATGGTGCATGTGCGAACACTGGAAACCTCTTTCAGCCGTTTCTCACCGAGATGTCCTCTTACGGCTACTTCATTATTGCGCTGGGCCCGATAAGGAAATTGAAGCCCATGCACTTTCCCGCGCGACCACCTCGACCACGGGGTGCGAATCCGCCTTCACCGCCGCCGAACCTTCCACCGCCCGCAACACACCCAACTCAATTGATTGCTGCAATGAATTGGGCAATCGCTGAAAACCAGCGGTCCGGTAGTCCTTATTATCAGCGTCTGGATAGCAAGAAAATCGCTGTGATGGGCCAATCGTGCGGGGGTGTGCAGGCGATCGAAGTAGCGGCCGATCCTCGTATAACTACGGCCGTGATTTGGAACAGCGGCTTGTTCCCGAAGCCGACGAACATGGGAGGGGGGAAGACTATGAGCAAAAGCGACCTAAGACTCCTCCACTCCCCGATTGCCTATATCAGTGGCGATTCTGAAGACATCGCATTTGTAAACTCTAACGACGATTTCGAGGAAATAACTTCGATTCCCGCGTTTCGAGGTTACGAGAGGGGCGTGGGGCATGGGGGGACCTACCGCCAACCGAATGGGGGCGAATATGCTGGAGTTGGAATTGCATGGTTAAACTGGCAATTGAAAGGTGATCAACGTTCCGCGCTGATGTTTCGCGGAAAAGATTGCGGCCTATGCGTGAATCCACGTTGGGTGGTTCACAAAAAGAATATCAACTGAATCGGGATTCAGTGCGCCGTTTTCCAAATTGGTGGCGTCGCACACCTCGACGATTTGTAATCGACCAATCGTTCACTGGTTTGTCAGAACGAGATCCGCACGAAAACTGAAAGGCGAGAGCTCAAGGACAATCTCAAATGAAGATTAAAACTACAATCTTTCTGGCGATACTATTTTTCGCGACCGGCGTGTCCGCGCAACAGAGCGCGCCATCTACTGCGCAGCCATGCTCCTGGCTATCTAGTCCGTGCCCCGGAAACCCAATTGCCTACGGATCAGATCTTAATGCAGACAAGCAGATCCGCGAGTCGCAGGAACTGGCGAAAAAGGAAGCAGTCCCTGGGAACCCGCAATGGCGAGCTAAGGGCGACCAACATCGCACGTATAAGTTTCCAGATGCTGGCACGGACATGCCTTATCGCCTGTTCGTCCCGACCAACTGGGACGGCCGTTCGGAGCTACCTCTCATCGTGATGCTTCACGGCGCCGGTTCCGACGAGAACATGTACCTGAATATGAATGGCCAGCAGTTGTTGCACTTGGCCGAGCAGCACGGATATATCCTGGTCTCTCCTCTCGGCTTCAACCGCTTCGGAGCCTATGGCACTCCGCTCAGACTCCCAGCGGTATTCGGACAGCCCGAAGCCGTCTTTGCCAAGCAAAGGGCTGCGGTAACGCCGAAGGACGAGCGGACGTTGGAGCTCAGCGAAAAGGACGTCATCAACGTTTTAGAGATCGTGATGAACGAATATCCCGTCGACCAGAAGTCGGTGTTCTTGATGGGCCATTCGATGGGCTCCGGCGGAACTTGGTATTTGGGAGCGAAATACTCGCAATTGTGGAAAGCGATCGCCCCGATGTCCGGACCATTTGTGGACGAATCGAATTATCCTTGGTATCGCATCAAGCAGATGCCCATCATGATGTGCGAGGGAACGCTGGCTTTGCCGTCGGTGAAGGGGAGTTACGCGATGCGGGACTGGATGATCGCGCACAAATTCAATATGGGATACATGCAAGTCGATGCCAACCATGGTGGCATGGTGCCACTTGTGCTTCCGGCTGTTTTCGATTTTTTCGATGAAGTCAGACAGGGAGTTTGGGGAAAATTTGCAGGTAAGGAAGCGCCGCCCATGGGAAAGCGGGGAATGCGACCGATGCGGCGGCAGTAGGCCTGCTACATGGTCGCGCCAGCAGGAGTCCGGAAGAACGCGCACATCGCGATTGTCCGGAACATCGCGGGGAGAGATGTCGCGTGGCTGTGATTGTCGCGCTCGGCTTTACGGAGACACCGGCCTGCGCGCTTAGTTTGAGCCTGCCCGCCGCCAGGCATAATAGGCGCCCAGCACCTTCAGCCGGTCCAGATGGGGAATGGGCGTTGGCCCTGGATTCACGCCGAACCGCATGACGAGCGGCGCCGATGCGGTAAAGTTCGGCCAAGCCGGCAGGCCCGGTCCGTTAGGATCGCCCTTGGTCGCGAAGTTGACCCAGTAGCCCTGCATCTCTTGTGAGATTGTCCGGTCCGCCTCCGTCGGCGCAGGGCGGCCGGCGCCCCCTAGATTGCCGAACACGTAGCCAACCTCTTGTCCGTGAGTAGAACCGTTGGGATCCCTCGCAGTGGGCAGGTTGAAATAGTACATGTACGCCTTGTGCTTGCCGTACGACGACTCGAGGCGCGCCCAGGTGTACTGATTCCAGTCGAAGATAGTGTCGCTGCTCAGTTGCGTGGAGGAGCGGGTGGCTTCCGCATCGGTGGCATGCGGGTAGGCTGCGAGGATGGCATCGGCCTCCTTGCCATAACCCCGGCGAACCATCGCTTCAAATGCGGCTGGATCAGTCTTGCGGACGCCGAAGCCCGCCGCCTCGTCCGAAACGTCGCCCACCAGGATGGGCGTGTCATTGAAATGGCCGTCGCTCCATAGCTCGTACTGGTCGCCGGTGATAACGTAACCGTCGACCGGCGGCCAGAAGCGCGGCCCTCCCCTGGTGCGTTGCGCTGCTAACAGCTTTGCGGCGGGTAGCGCCCGCGCCTCCTTCAATGTCGAGGCGCCGAGGCTCTGGAGCCACTTCTCGCCGGCGGCCTCGGACATTCGCAGCGTTTCGATGGTCGTCCCGGCCCACGGAGAATCCTCCGGCGGAGTGAAGTTGGAGCCGCTTTCGGAGATCACGGCGCGAAAGAGTCCCTTGGCCAAGGGAGAGGCGGCCAGCATGCTGACCGAGAAACCTCCCGCTGAATGGCCAAGCAGCGTAACCTTGGACGGATCGCCGCCAAACTTGGCGACGTTCCGGTGGATCCATTTGAGCCCGGCGATTTGGTCGAGCAGCCCGTAGTTGCCGGATCCGTGGCCGCTTTCGCGGCTGAGTTGGGGCGTGGCCAGAAAGCCAAATGAGCCGACCCTATAAGAGATGCTGACGAATACCACGCCTTTCTGCGCGAAATGGGTTCCGTCGTAGAGCGGGGAGCTGGTCATACCGCCCGTGAACCCGCCTCCATAGATCCAAGCGATTACCGGCAGTTTCTCGCTGGGCGTTTTCGCGGGAGTCCAAACGTTCAGATATAGGCAATCCTCGTTCACCGAGATTCCGGGGCCCACGGGACCGCCTCCGCCCCCGAATGCGCTCTGCATACACGCCGGTCCGAACGCAGTGGTCTGCCGGACCCCATGCCAAGGCCTAACGGGCTGAGGCGCCTTCCATCGCAGCGCGCCCACAGGCGGCGCCGCGAACGGGATACCCTTGAATTCCGACACGCCATTCACGGCGGTCCCCGCGATAGTGCCGCCAGTCACGTGTACACGCCCAATCTGGGCCATTGCCGGGGGGCCGACCACAACGAGCGCGAGCGCCATCATTGAAACCATCCAGGTGCTCTTCATCTCCACTCCCTCTTTGTTTTAGAATCAGCGCGTCGCCGTGAAGACACGCAGCACTTCGTCATGGACCTTTGGTTAGACGTTCAAATCACAATCGCGTTTCGCTAAAGAGTCTCCGCAAATCGCACGTCGTTGCTGCCGCCACCGATGCAAGGCGTGCACCGTCATGATCGTCCCAAATCGCCTCGGCGACAAATATTTGGCTTAACGCCAAAACCTCGATAATCCAGCTTGCCAGCCGCCCCGTGCTTGTAACGGACCAGGACGTCACTGCAGGCGACTCCCTGGGTTTTGAGACTCCTTCCGCAAGCTACTTGCATCTTGATGTCGTCAGTGCCGCGCGCGCCTCCACAACCAAGAACAATCATCCAAGCGGCAAGAGATAAAGTCGCACTTGGCCGTCCACCTCCGAACCAGTATTGACCGGCATTTTGTCCACTTGGCGCTTGATCTTCGCCAGAGCCTCCCGCGATTCGGCGGCGCAATACCCGAACGCAACGTACAGCGGATTTGGTAGGAATGCAAACGGGCAATGGGCGTGGGCGCAGTACCCTGCCATTAACGACCCCAATGGCACCGTTGCTGGCTACTCAGGCTCATCCGATCTTAGCGATGTCCGCAATGTAGTAGGTAGCGGCTTGGTCAATCCTAGAGGAGAAGATCTGACGTTATCCAGATGTCCGCATACTGACCGCGCCAAACGAATTTACCATTCTCATCAATATACCCAATCTCGTCCTCGGTCTTAACAAAGCACCGCTCACCTAGGAATCGCCCCGTGTCCCCAAAACTCGGGGCAATAACGAAGCGTCCCAAACGGTCGATGAAACCTATTTTGCTTCTGGTTGCAGGCGACTCCGCCGCTGCAAAACCTTCAGAAAACGCACCAACAGAATCAAACTGCGGTTGAATATCGAATCCTCCGCTTTTGTTAACAAAGCCCCATTTACCTAGCGACTTAACTGCGGCTAAGCCTTCGTTGAAGTCCCGCGCATCCTCGAACTGAGGGGCAACCCCGAATCGCCCGAAATGGTCGATGAAGCCCCAGCCACCCTGATCGCATACGCGTGCGAGACCTTCGCTGAATGGCAGTGCCAAGCCGTCAAACTTGACATCGAACGCGAACCTTCCGGATCTTTCATGTACCCCCATTTCTCACCGAGCTTAACCGGCGCAACTCCCTCAGAGAAAGATCGAGCGTCCTCGAAGAAAAACGGTATTTGAACGCGACCGTCCCGATCCAGAAAACCATATTCGTTCTGTGGAAGAATTCGCCGAACGTACGCGAGACCCTCGTGGTAATCAGCAATGGTTCGATATACCGGAGCAACGACTACGTTCCCATTACGATCGATCACTCCGCGCTTGCCTTTCGCGTCGAACTCGGTTCGGCCTTCCGAGAAGTGCAGAGAAATTCGTGAACATGGCTCCACAATCAGTTTTCCGGACAGGTCAATAGCTCCCCAGAGATCGCGAACTCTTACTGACGCGAGGCCTTCGCAAAAGGGCCGCGCGTCGTCGAATCGCGGCAGGATAACTTCGTCCCCTCCGCCATTAATGAATCCGGCCTTATACTGCGCCAGATTTTGTCCTGTCCGAATGAAGATGGGGAATAAGCCCGTACCTGAGTGCGGTAGTTCACGGCCTATCGTCATGGAATAAAATCACAAGCTCCTTTTAGATAATACTGAGCGGCTGGAAAAGGCAGCGCAGATCAGGCGAAAAATGTGACAGCCCATGTGCCACCGGCTCTATGTGCTGTAATTTGAATAGCTGGCGGAGAGGGTGGGATTCGAACCCACGGTAGAGTTTCCCCTACACTCGCTTTCGAGGCGAGCTCTTTCAACCGCTCAGACACCTCTCCGCAGCGATTTTTCCTAGCTTAACAGACGCCTCCATCTCCGACAACCGCAGCGCCGCGAAAACCAGCGAGCTCCGTATTGACACACGTTTGGTGCCCGCGTACATTTGCGAAGTAGTCGCTTGGAGGCAATCGTGCGATCAACGGTTTCAGCGAGCGCCCGTTCCTTCCTAATCGGATTCCTCGCGTTTGGCCTGCTGAGTTTGCCCGCGATGGGCACTCCTACGCCGTCGCTCGGCATGGTGGTATCCACTGACGACGCCCTCATTAGCAGTGCGGCTGCCGTGGCAGGGGTCGACGTCTATCCGGGTGACACACTTTCGACGCAGGGCGACGGTTCGTTGCGACTAGCGGCAGGATCGAGTCAGCTTTTCCTCATGCCGTCAACCGACGCGATCATGCTCCGGGACGGCAGCGCCGTCCGCGCAAATATGGAACGCGGCACGATCGATTTTTCGGGCGCACCTGGCCAGTTTGAAGTGGAGACACCACTCGGCGTGATTCGCGGAAGCGGCAGCAGCAGAGCCTATGGTCAGGTTGCGTTGCTGAGCCCTACGAAGATCCAAGTGAGCGCCTATCAGGGCGAACTACTCGTGGCTGGCGCGGATGGTGTGCCAAAGAGTATCGCGGCCGGTGAAACGTATGTCGCTAGCATGGATCGCGCCGGAGGGCCAACCGATCCTGGAATTTTGGGCGTAGGCAGGCCTAGAAAGATCAACTGGCACCGAGTTGCGGCGGCCGCCGTCATCGTGGGCGGCGCGGGCCTAGCCGCGTATTTCGTTTATCACGAAACTACCGAGAGCTGCCACCGGCGTCATTGCGACCATAACTAGCCGTTTGGAACTGCTGAACCGGTGCACTACCACGCTGTCCGGACTGAATCACACTTCCTAACGATTCCTTGTGCCCGGGTTTTAGCGGCATATCGGCGGTGGTATGAGCGGATTGGGCCGTCGAAGCTGCTGCCGTGGATTGCGCGCGCAGATTCAAAGCGATCACCGCCAGGGGCGGTAGGCAAATAGCCAGCGTAAGTGGCAGTGCGAGCGCTGCGGCGCGGTCCCAAATCTTGCGAAACATTTGCATCTCCGAAGCACCGATTTTCCCACGCGGAACTGCAACGTCAATAGAACACCGCGAATACTGCCGCGAAGAAGTAACGTTTTCCGTCCGCAAGCTACGCTGAGGCATGATAACGGCGCGAACGGCAGTGCGCTGCCATGGCGATTTCAAGACCGCAACCGTGGCCTAAATGGTGTCACGGTCGCTCCCGCCGCTACGATCGCTTGGCCTCGCTCAGCGCCGTCCACAGAACGCGTTCGAGCTCCCCGAGAGTGGGCGGGAATGCCACCGAATCGAATGCTCCCATGCGGACCGTGGAAAGATAAAAGTCCCAATCGTCGCGGCCAGAGACGACGACGACCGGCGAATGCGCGGCGTGGCGGCGCATTTCGCTTATGACGGCGCGAAAATCACCGTCGGGCAACTGATCTTCAGATACCGCGGCACAGAACGGCTGGCTCGCCGCCAAAGCGCGAGCATCAGCCACCGTCTCGCAGCAAACCGGGCGCAAACCGAACTTGAACACGTGGTCGGCCAGGCGTGCGCGGTGTTCGCGTTCACCACTGATGATCAGAATCGGAGGAGGTTCGAGCATGTTGGCTCCCATGAACTTTCTTGGTCGAGCTGGCTCCCAGAGATTGCGGGTCGGCCGACGGTTGGCTTGTTGACGAACGTCGGCGACAGAAGCCTTTCGCTCCGTGCAATTTCGCGTACCGACTTCCATGGCCAAACACGTTGGATCAAAAGTAAAAGCCTCTCGCCAAACGCACGGATGATTGCATCTCCACGAAAACGGTTCGATCAGGTCTCCTCCTGAATTTGCGGAAGCTCTATTCCCCACTTCATGGCATCGGCGCGGTTTTCAATCCGGCTAAACACCTGCGGCCGTAATAAGAAGCTTCGCGCGGGTACCTAGACACCGTAGGCACATCTTCAGAAATTCAAGAAACATTCAATTTTCGGGTGGGGAGTCTTGCGCAGACGCTTGCAGAGGGGCGAGTGCACTAGCTAACGACGACAGTTCGCGCAACGTCACCAGCAGCCGGTGAAAGCAATCTGCGGCGCCGTCACACTTCCTCCGGGAGAAACTTTCAGAGGCTGATTGCCGGCGGCAGCGTTAGCGGACTGAAACGATGGGATGCAGACGCTCGCGCCTTCTCCAAAAGGCATATAGGAATTAGCGCGCACCGAATAAAGCGCTGGACGAGGCGCGGGCGCGCTATAGGAAAGCTTGCCCCGATCGAATCGCCCCACGCTTGGATTGCTGCCAGGAACGACGATCGCGTAATGGCCGCAATTGACGTTCTTCGGGGCAGACGCAGGACACTCCGAAGACGACCGCACGAAAATATCCGCCGAAGTTCCAGGCTCTCCCGGAATGGTGACTGGACGGCGATCGGAGCCGCTGAGCGTAACAGTCTGCTGCACGTCTTCGGGAAATGAAAAACCGCCGTGCAACTCGATGGTCTGAATGGCGGAAATCGTGGCACGAATGGAGGATGGGGCGGAGCCGGAGGTCGCTGTGACGATACCCTCAATCGTCGCCGGAGCGGTAGAACCGGCACGCTCCGCAATCAGTGGAATGGCTCCCAGGTTAGTGCCCGTGGAAATATTTAGAATCACCGTGGCATCGTACGCCACTCCGCTACCGTTGATGGCCACCGCAACCAGATCGAACGTAGAAGCCAGTGGCATGTGGTTGAACGAAAAATGCCCTGAGCTATCTGGTTTCGTTTGCGTGAACACCACGTCCGTTCCAGTTCCGTCCGGCTGTTCCAGCGCGACCGTCACTTGCCCGCCAGAGATTGCTGCTCCTGTTACTGAGTCTACAATCTGCCCCGAAATGGCGGCGTTGACGGTCTCAGTGGCTGACCCCGGCGCCTGGGTCCCGACGAGTGAACCGCGAAAAATTGTGGCAGCTAGAGGACCGGACGCGAACGCTAACATAAAGAAAAGAACCGCCGCCGTCCTTACCGCGACGTGGCCCAAAGAATGAAGTCGGTTCCGCGAGGAGTCCCAGGACGAGTTCGACATGGCCGCGAATTGACGATTGTAAGAGCCTGGCAGCAGCACGTCAAGAAATCCCGCAAGGTCAACAAAGCGCCCTCGAACTATGAATGCTGGGTGGAAGCTTCCGTTCGACGGTGCATTTGCGCCGATTGCGGCGGATAACCGAGCAGGTAGGTAACCCGTCCGAATAGCCCCGAGGCTTCGCCTGCGTCCCAAACATACCCGGGAGCCACGACTCGATCGCACAGCTCGATCATTTCGGCAGGCGAATACGCGCGCATGCAGGAAAGAATGCCATCAATAAACAGAATCAGCGGTATCACCGGCAGCAAATAGGTCCAAAAAAGTCGCGAAAAGTGAAACGGGCGTATAAACGGAGCGGTGATCAGCGCGGCGGCTGGCACGAAAATAACGGCCAGCATCGTCAAGACGCGGCGCCGTGCGCCCTCAAAAGCGCCAAATCCTTGACGACGGTCTGCCGCATCTTGGAGCATGGCGACAACTTCGCGCGGCGAAAAATGATGAAATGAGCTGAAGATTGTCCGGAATCCCGAAAGCTGCGGCGGAATTTGCGCGGCTGCAACCGGCTCGGCCGAATATGAAATTGCCCCGCGCGACGCGTAGCGGGCGTGTTCGAAGGCTCGGAGGTTCGGATACTTGTCGGTGAGAACGATTTCGATTGGAATTGATGCGCGGGTGCGCAGCGCGGAGTGCAACCAAATCCATGGACCGCCTCCGCCCGAACACAGATCGACCACCTGGCTCGCGTCCGCGGCGGTGACCGCGCTGCTTAGCCTAACAGCAATCGGACGATATACGCGGCCGGCATTCATAACCGATTGCAACGCATCCGTCACCAAGTCCCGGAGGCCCTGCGGAAACCACGGCAATTCGTGAAGCTCGGGTATATCCATTCGGCGCATGAAGGGATCGATTCAGGTAGTTTCAGACGCACGCTCTCGTTCAGGGGAGCGCGTCGCGCCATTAAGCAGCACGCTTGCCAGGCGGGAAACAAATTCAAATTCCGCCCGATGCATCTTCTGTTTCGCGGCCTTTAGCGTGAAAAATGCCGCGCGGTCGATTTCCGGGAAATCGCGTTGCTTGCCAGAATGCGGCGGCCACTCCATGGAAAAGGTGTTGCTGGTGAGTACGGCGGGATCGCAATCGCCTTCGAACGCCCACGCGGTAACCATTTTCCCCGATTTGTGCCGGATGGCCCCGAGCATCACAAACGGCCCGCGGGGCGTGAGTCCCGTCTCTTCCGTGAATTCCCGAATCGCAGCGGCCGAGTCGTCTTCGCCAGGCGCCACTTCACCTTTGGGAATGAACCAGGCGCCCACGTCTTTGTGCACCCAGTACGGGCCGCCGGGATGGACCAGCAGCATCTCCAGCCGCTCGCCTCGAATCCGGTACATCAACAATCCGGCGCTCTTCTTGGGCATACGATCAATATAGCACTTTGGAAAGTCCTACCGTGGCAAGCACAAGTTCACGCAGGAATTTGGGTGCCCGCAACCGCAGCGAGAGGCCGGTTTGCTCCGTGCAGAGCTGGCGCTTAGGGACTGCTGAAGGCCAAATTTTTGGCGTACTGAAAAGATTTCGCGTCCTTCCAGACGCTGGGATCCCAGTTGTCTCCGATTCGGGCAAAGATGCGCCTCATCACCGCGTCATCGTTATATATATAGGCGAGCATAGCAAAACGGTTCAGCTTCAGGTTGGTCACACCGTACTCCTGCTCCATCACCGCGAAGCCTTGCTGGATAATGGCCCACGAGAGGGTAGGCCGGGGGTCATCAGCGCACCCGCAATAGATAACCGTTGCGATTTCGAAATAGACGAACGCGCCCTCGTTCCCTCCGAGCCGCTCTCGGCTTTGCTCTGCGAACGCCTCCACGTCTCCGGGAGCTCCCGACCACTTCGGAAGTAAGTCGTACGCGAACTCGCGGTAGGAGTGGTAGTAATCCGGCTGGAGGGCCACCGCACTATCGAAAATCGAGCGCGTCTTCGCCTCTGGCCAACCTTCGCTGCGGGCGAGCATCATCTATATGGATACTACTCGGTTTGTAAGCTCACACCTTCTCTGCCGACTAACTAGAGGAAAATGGGCAAGCCAATGCGAAGCAATTCGACGGTATCGCGTGAGCTCAAAATCGCGGGGGTTTGGTCCGGGACGTAAATTGTGGCGTGCGGGCGAAAATCCTGCGCGGCGGCGCTGCCCGTTCCGGATGCAACGAAATAGATCGAATGCCCTTCGAGATGGAACGTGGCAGAGGGTTCGACCCGATAGAGCCAAAGCTGCGAACGCCGCTCGGAAAATTCGCCCAAACACTTGCCGCTCGCGCCAGGCTGGCCCTTGATTGGCATCCACGAAAAATTCTGCGGTTCCATGAATACTGGACGCCAATAGCGCTCCGGTGAATAGACCAGCGGCCGGCCGTTCAGATGCTCCCAGACGGCTTCGTATGCGTCCTTGTTGATCCGTCGGCCGTCCGGCGTAACCATTGTGTACGCGCCACTGGCGAATGTGCCACGTTCGCGAAGTTCAGCCGCGGCGCGATCGTACTGTTCGGCAGACATGTAGCCGTTGCCGCTTGCGCCGCCAAATTGCAAAACCAACGTCAGGCTGCGCGAGGAGCTGGACTGCGGCCCGTAATAGGTGCCCTCAGGAAAATATGCGAGGGAACCGGGCTTCATCACGCCGTCGGAAGCGAAATCGAATTCGCCCTCGATTTGATAACGGACCTGATCGAAATTGTGGCGGTGCCGCGGTGAGAAATAAGTATCCGGCGTAAGCGAAAGCTGCAACGAAAAATTTCCCGGAGTTCCCTGCTGCCCGTCAAGCAAGCGGCGCGAACTGAAGCCGCCGGCGCGCACGTGCGCTCGGCCGAGCATCGGCGCACTCTCCACGTCGATGACGCGGATAGCCGGCGGAATTCCCATACTTGCGCGCGTAGCCATCAGGCGTGTTGCAGGGCTACGTAATAATTCCCCGACCGGATTTTGACCGTCGCCTTGGACGAATCGTACGAGACACTGATGGGATCGCCGCCCTCGGCCACCAACTTCACCTGCTGCTTTAGGATTCGCCGTTGCATGATGATCCCCCGATCGCTGCCGGCTAGATGCTCTTCAGTATGCAACGAAATGGGGCCCTGTCCCGCCTGCGCTTCGTAGTCGCCGGGTGTGTCCTGATGCTCGGCTAGACTCATCTCGTGCCATAACTTCCCATTAAAGCGAAAACCGCCGTTGGCGAATAGCCCGATCGCACCCGATTTCGGCGCGCGAGACGCGGTGGCCATGGTGAAGTGCGAGTCGTCAACCGGCAGCGACCAGCTAATCATGTTCGAGCGCTCCTGGTTGATGTCGATCGGATTCGGCACGGACATAATATTGGGCATGATCCACGATGAAATGCGGTCGTATTCGCGACCGTCATCCAAAACGCGCTTCGCGGAATAGCAGACGCCTTCATCGGTGGTGAAAAAATCTACCTTCGGCATCACCGCGAACTGATTTGCGAATTGTACGCCAGTGAACGTCGAATGCAGCACGTAGACGTGAAACGGGTCCATCACGTTGTCGTTCATGTGCAGCCAGCTGTATGGCGCAATGGGCAGGCTGTTGTCGCCCGTGGCGCCGAACGCGCCCATATATGCGCGAATCTCCTCATCCGGGCCCAGGTTTTCCAGAATATCGAAGCGCGGCAGCACGGGCTTTTTCTCCGGAGGGCCCATGTAGGTAAAGACGAGACCGTACCGCTCCTCTACCGGATACCAAGGCTGGCGCGCTACTTCCAGGTTCTTGCCGCCATCAGGCTCGCACGGCTGGCGCAGGCAGCGGCCTTCCACGTCAAAGAGCCACCCGTGGTAGCAGCACGCGATTCCTTCTTCCGTCACCTTGCCGTAAAAGAGCGTTGTGCCGCGATGCATGCACCGCGGATAGAGCAGTCCGGGGCGTCCGGATTTATCGCGAAAAATAATCAGATCTTCGCCGAGAATGCGTACGTACTGCGGACGGCTGGTGACTTCCGATGAGACGGCGACCGGTTGCCAGTAACGTCGCATCAATTCCCCACAAGGTGTGTGCGGACCTACTTGAGTTAGCTCGTAATCGGGGCGCTGCTCAGGCCGGCCGTACGCGCTTCCATCAGGAGCTCGTCGGCGCTGCGTGGCTTCGGCCATGCTCGACCTCCATATTGCCTATGCGAGCGGCCACAACTCGCTTCCTCGGCCCACCCGCCGATATCACCGGCTGCCAACGGCCGAACCATGGCCGTTGGAATGGCGGTAAGCGCAATTGACACCCTGGGGACAAACTTGTCAAGCGGTAACTCGCAACCTGTCGAGCGCGCCGCGCCGCGCACAATTGTGGGAGGTTGATCTCGCGACGGACCGATTATCGAGTTCTGAAAGTGCCGCTACCACGGAACAACGCCGCTGCTTTCGGAAAACGTGCCAGTAGGACCGTCGTCTGGCAGCAGCGCCAAACGGACGATTTCGGCAGCCCCTTCAGGAATCGTTTGCATTCCACGGAAACCATTGAGGGCAGTGGCCGTATAACCGGGCGCGGCCGAATTGACCTTGATGGTGGTGTCGTGGAGCAAGCGCGCAAGCTGCACGGTCAGCATGTTGAGTGCGGCCTTGGAGGCGCTGTAGCCGATCAGATTCGTAGACGACGGATTGGGGCTGGCGCTCCGCGTCAAAGAGCCGAGTCCACTGGACACGTTGACGATGCGGCCAGCCGCCGACGCCGACAGCATTGGGAGCATCGCCTGCGTAACCGCCAGGGTGCCGAGGAAGTTTGTCCGCAAAGCGCGCTCGACAGCATCGAGCCTTGCGGTCAGCGCGGGTCCATCGGCGGGATCACTGATCCCCGCGTTATTCACGAGAATGTCCAGGCGGCCGAATTCGTCGGCGATTCTCTGAGCGGCTGCGGCAACCGTCGAAACGTCGGTTACATCGATGACCAGGTAGCGCACATCGAGTCCTTCGGCGATGAGTTTGGCGGCAGCTTCTTTCCCGAGTGCATGATTGCGCGTACCGAGCAGTACGACGCAGCCTGCCGCGCCCAACTGGCGCGCGACCTCAAAGCCGATGCCCTTGTTTGCTCCCGTGACAAGCGCAACTTTCTTCTTTGTGCTTGGCATATTCCTTCCTCTCTCGCTTCTGCCGGAACAATCTTAAAGCATTCCCCGGGTTTCGCACGCGATCGAGACTACATCACCACGGGAGCGGGCCGTCTTCGCTCGAGAACGCGCCCGTAGGCCCATTCGCATCGAGGAGCGCGAGGCGAACGGGCTCACGCGCGGCCTGTTGGACGGTGCGCGTTCCCTGAAAGCCATTGAGGTCCGTCGCCGTGTAGCCTGGGGACGCAGCATTAACCTTGATCGGCGTCGACTCGAGTTCGATGGCGAAGGCAAGGGTGATTGCGTTAAGCGCGGTCTTCGACGCGCTGTAACTGGGGCCGAACATCGCCCGGCCAGGATAGCTTGGGTCCGCATTCAACGACAGCGAGCCGAGGGGGCTCGATACATTAACGATGCGTGCCGCCGGCGCTTCACGAAGCAGCGGCAGCATCGCTTGCGTTACGGCAATCACGCCGAATACGTTGGTCTCGAACACCGCGCGCACCTCGTCAAGGGACGCAACGCTCGCATGACCCGACTTCACGGCCTCCTCCAGCGTCCACCCCGGCTTATCCACATGTGAGATGCCAGCGTTGTTCACCAGAACGTCGAGACGGCCGAACTCGTTCCGTATGCGCGCTGCCGCCGCGGCGATAGAAGACTGATTCGTGACGTCGAGCTGCAGGGCGCGGGCATTCGCTCCGACGGTCTTCGCAGCTGTCTCCCCCCGCTCGATGTCGCGCGACCCAACGAGCACCGTGAAACCGCGCTCCGCGAGATCCTTCGCGATTTGAAGACCAATTCCTTTATTCGCCCCCGTGACAAGCGCAACCTTCTTATCTGTACTTGGCATATTTCTTCCTTTCCCTTCCTTTTCTTCTTGAACGATTTTATGAAGTATTCTTCAGTTTTCGAACGCCTCGCGATCGATCGGCTTAGGCCGCGGCTCCGCGACGCGCGTCGATATCGGCGATGAGACTTGGCCCTTTTGGCTGCCAGCCCAACAGTTTTCGGGTCCGCTCGCTCGACGACGCGTTGTCCATCATCATAAAGGGCCCAAGCCAGCCAAAATGTTCCGCAACCTCCGCTGGCGATTTGCTGACAACTGGAACGTCCAGACGTCGACCGATTGCCTGAGCGATTTCCCTGAAAGGCACCCCCTCCTCCGCAACAGCGTGGTATCTGGCTCCTGCAATCCCCTTCTCAAGCACTAGCCCGTAAAGACGGGCGGCGTCAAGGCGGTGCACCGCGGGCCAACGGTTCGTGCCGTCCCCGACAAACGCGGAGACGCCCTTGTCGCGAGCGACGGCAATCGCATAGGTGACGAGTCCCTGCTTCTCCGGGTCGTGTACCTGCGGAAGCCGGACCACCGAAACGCGCACACCGCGTGCGCCAAGCAAAGCCGCTGCTTCTTCCGATGCGACGCGTGGCAGCGCACCAGGTCCGGTATATGGCGGATCGGCTTCGGTCGCCAGGCTTCCCGGAGCGCGGCTCGACATCCCGGTGCCGGAGGTAATAATCAAGGGTCGTTTTGAACCGGCAAGCTCCGCGCCGAGAGCCTCAATCGCGCGCCTGTCGATTTCACAGTTCTCCTGAAATTTTGAAAAATCGTGTATGAATGCGGTGTGGATCACGGCGTCGGACTTCGCCGCTCCGCTCCGCAGACTGTTGATATCGCGCACGTCGCCCCGGTGGACTTGAGCGCCGGCCGCGACAAGGGAATCGGCGCCCGCATCCGAGCGAGCAAGGCCTATCACCTGATGGTCCGCGCCGATCAGCTCCTGAACGATCGCAGAACCGATAAAACCTGTAGCACCTGTGACAAAAACACGCATTTCTGTTTCTCCTATGATGTTATTCCGGTTACTTGGCCTTCCTTTCGCGAAGGCATCGACTTTGGTTACGCCGTTGGGACACGGAATTACGGTATGGGCTGAGCCTCTGTCAGGGTATTTTTAGCAATTGCGTTGAGCGCAGCGATTGAATCCGCGGGCAGCTTTAACTGCGCTGCAGCGAGATTTTCTCGGAGATGGTTTGTCGAAGATGTGCCGGGGATCAGCAGAATGTTAGGAGAACGCTGCAAGAGCCAGGCAAGCGCGACCTTCATGGGGCTCGCTTGCATGGACTCCGCGACCCGATCGAGCACCGATGACTGTAACGGCGTGAATCCGCCCAAAGGGAAGAAAGGGACATACGCTATGCCTTGCTTCGCGAGGGCATCGACGAACGCGTCGTCGCTGCGGTGTGCGACGTTGTAAAGATTTTGGACGCAAACGATCTCCGTGATTCTCTGAGCCTCTTGCAGTTGCCGGGGAGTGACGTTGCTTAGGCCGATGTGAAGAATCAATCCCTGACGCTTCAGCTCCGCAAGGGCTGCCAGTGGTCCTTCAATGGAACCTTCCGTTGGCGCCATGATTCCACCCACCCGAAGGTTGACGATGGCGAGAGCGTCGACACCCAGATTCCGAAGATTGTCATGCACGGCATCGATCAGTTCCTGCCGCGAGAGCGCAGGGGACCAGGACTTGTCTTCCCGTCGGCGGGCGCCGACTTTTGTAACGATTACGAGGTTACGCGGATACGGATGGAGAGCCTTCTTGATAATTTGATTGGTCACATGCGGGCCGTAGTAATCGCTGGTGTCTATATGGTTCACGCCGGCTGCGATTGCCTCTCGCAAAACGGCGATCGCAGCATCGACGTCCGGCGGAGGCCCAAAGACCTCGGGGCCCGTGAGTTGCATCGCACCGTAGCCCATCCGGTAGAGGCTCGTTGAGGTGCCAGAAATAGTGAATGTACCGCCCAGCTTCGTCTGCTCCATTATTTTCTTCCCGCTCGTACGGTAGTTTCAGTTAAAGTGGAGACTGTCTCCGCATAATGAGATCACCGGGGGGTGTCTCCGGTTGCAACAATTTTTGAGATTATTGAACATGCCTAAGAAAGTTCCCCTATCGCGCAGCCGAAAACCCCGCGCGGACGCGCAGCGGAATCGCGAGCGCATTCTTGAAGTGGCGAAACAGGCGTTCACGCAATCGGGCGCCAACGCTAGCTTGGACGACATCGCCACACAGGCGGGCGTTGGAGCAGGAACCTTGTATCGCCACTTCCCTACTCGCGAAGAACTTCTCGAGGCGGTTTACCGAGCCGAGTTGGCAAAACTGGCCTCAGCAGAACAAAAATTGACTGAAACGATGCCTCCGGTAGAGGCGCTGCGAGCCTGGTTGTGGCTGTTTATCGACTCCATCGCCACCAAACATCTGATAGCGCCAGCGCTCAATGCGCTGCTTGGAGATCCCAAGAAGGTGTTCGAAGCTTCTCACTTCCAGATTCACGAAGCGCTTCGTGCCCTGGTGAAACGCGCGATCAAAAGCGGCGATATTCGCGAGGATCTCGACCCGATCGATCTTCTTCGGGCTCTTGTGGGCGTTGCGAACGTGGCCACCAGCCCAGACTGGCAGGAAAGCGCCAAAAGGCTCGTGGACATTCTCATCGCCGGCTCGCGGCCGCTTCAACCCGTTCGTCGAGCGGAGACCTAGCGGGCCCGACCGGAGTTGCAAGCGCGCAGGGACTCGCACGGAGCCGGGCGAGCCTCTGACGCGTTCCGCGAAAATTGACGCGCTCCAGGCGTCTTGTGAAGCTTCACACGACCATGGTACGCGAAGCCTCAGACGATCGGAACGCTATCCTGGTGTCTAGAGTCGCCCTTCATAGGGGTCCTCAGCTCACGCCCAGCATCTTTTAGGGAAAGATCGTTCAACTGGCACAGGAAACGATACCGACGCCGGATTGAGATTCGATGGAATTATATTGGCTGCTACCTCGGCGCGCCGGAAGACGGTTGATGGCCGCCGCCGGGGCGCATGCCGCCGCGCTGTGGCAGGCTCGTGTCCTGCTCCAGAATTAGTTGCCAGCCTGCTCCGGTGCGGACCCACACGTCCGATATGCGCATGGGCAGAATCATCGGATGGGCGTTCGCCGCACCACCCGGAGGCACCATGCCCCAATCGATAACGCTGATAACGATCGCGCCGCCGTGAAATAGAGTTACGGCTTGAGAACTGCTCTTGAACTCGCTCACCTTCATTGCCCCACTTTTCAACATGCCCATAAACTGCTCTTTGGTCTGCTGCAGGGCGTTGGCGTGGATAAAGGTGCAATCGACCGCCATCAACTTGTCGAGCGCCGCTCCATCGGCCGCGACCACGGAGCGCTGAAAACTGTCCTGCAACTTCAGTGCTTCTTCTTTGGTCAGCCGCGGGCCATCGGCCGCGCGTGCCACGCCTGCGGCGGCCGTGGCCGCGGCGACTAAAATCACCGCCAAGTACAAAGACAGCGAATTTTTCCGGTGAATCATGAGTACCTCCCGTGCCAGATGGAGCGCAAGTCCCCACAAAAACTACACGTCCCGGCTCCAAAAATCGAGGGCAAAATGGGGGCGCTACTTGGCCGCCTGTGCCTTAAAGACGAAAGAGATGCTCTTCGTTTCCTTTGGCCCAAGCGTCACCATCTGATCTTGCACGCCGTAATACTCCTGCCGCGCTTCAATCGTGTAGGTGCCCGGCGGCAAGCCCTTGAGGTCGAAATCGCCCGTTTTCGTCGTCACTGCGAAGTACGGATTGTCGAAAATAAAAAGGTACGCGCGCATCCAGGGATGCACGTTGCAACTAACCGGCACAGCCAACTCCGCATGGCTGAATGTCTCTGTGAACGGCGCATCGCCCGGCTCCTCCGACCGGTTAAAGGAATGATTCATCCTGGCCATCACGTGGATGTTGTGAACGGTGGGGTCCTCATTGTGCACTTCCAGCGGCTGGCCAACGCGCAGCGCCAGGACGCGCGGCTCGTACATGCAGCCTTTCTGATCGAGTTCCACAGGCGTGGTGGGCACGTCATATTTGTAGCGGCCCAGACCCGTTTTGATGTACACCGCGACGCTCGCCAGCCCGCCGTGGTCGCCAGTCACCACAATCGGCGGAATTACCGGCTTCGGATTCGCCTTCACGCACTCCGGCTCCGCGCTCATATCGATTGGACGAAAGACCGGCGGGTCGCCTTCCAGCCGCACTGTTCCGGTGATGTTTCCGGCCGTGGCGGGATCGACCACAGCGGTCGGAGGAGGCGGCTGTTGGGGCTGGTTGCTGCTCTTACTGCTACAGCCAAAAACCGTAAGTACCAAAAGAACCGAAATCGCAATCCAAAGAGGCCGATTTTTCAATGTAACGATTCCCTTCTCGCAAAAAAACTACACATGAAACTATTTAGTTTAGCAAAGCGGGAGGAAAACTGCGAAAGGCGATCCTTACGGCCAGAACTCACCGCGTTCGCGTCATAGCTGGAATCGAACTGCCGTCCGACGAAGTTTACGCGGGAGTTTTGGCGAGCACCGACCGCATCGCCGCTACCGCGCGTTCCATGCCCCCGCGATCCACATCGTAATGCGTCACCATGCGGATGGTGAACCTGTCGCGCGGGCCGCAAAGAACGCCCCGCTGCGCCAGTTCGTCGCAAATCGCCGCGGCCGGAACGCCGGTTTCCTCGACGCTGAGAATCACGATGTTGGTCACCACTGCTTTCGCGTCGATTGAGATTCCAGATATTTGCGCCAGCCCCTCCGCCAAATGACGCGCATTTTCATGATCGCGTTGCAGCAGCTTCGGCGTCTCTTCCAACGCCACAAGTCCCGCCGCCGCAAGCACGCCCGCTTGACGCATCCCTCCGCCGAGCAGTTTGCGCCCGACGTGCGCTTTGCGAATGAATTCGCGCGAACCCACCAGCATCGATCCCACCGGAGCGCCCAGCGCCTTCGACAAGCAGAACATCACCGAATCGAAATGCTGCGTGATCTCCCGAACGTTACGCCCCAGCGCAACCGCCGCGTTGAAAATGCGCGCGCCGTCCAGGTGTACGGGCAATCCCACCGCGTGCGCGTGCTCGCAAATGTCCTGCATCACCTCCGGCGGATATACCGTCCCGCCGTGCATGTTCGACGTGTTCTCCAACTCGATAAGCCCTGTCTGCGCGTAGTAATAAACTTTCGGACGAATCAGCGGCTCGATCAACTCCCACGTCAGAATCCCGCCCGGCGCGGGCGCTGTGTTCGGCAGGCATCCCGCAATCGCCGACATCGACGCCAGTTCGTAATTAGCGATGTGCGCGCGCCGCTCGCAGATCACTTCCATTCCAGGCTGCGTCCAGGTCTTGATCGCCAGTAAATTGCCCATCGACCCGGTGGGAACGAACAGCGCCGCTTCGCGTCCGAAAATTTCCGCGGCGCGCTCCTGCAGGCAGTTGACCGTGGGATCTTCGCCGTAGACGTCGTCGCCAACTTCCGCTTCGGCCATCGCCCGGCGCATCGCTGGAGTAGGACGCGTTACTGTGTCGCTGCGTAGATCGACAATCGAGTGGGCGTTTGTGTGCGTCATGAAGCGCTATGTTAACTCGAATCCACCGCGATCGGAGAGAGGAGAGTTGCGCGACGCCGTGGATGCCACCGGCATAGCGCGATATCAGGGCGCCTGCCCGCGCGAGCTTAACTCCGCCGCGCCGTGTGCAGCGCTACGCTGCCGAAGTTCCACGTGCATACGCGCACGCCGCAAAATCCGCAGTGCTCCATCAACGCCGCGAGCTCCACAGGCGCGGGAAACTTCGCCACCGAACCCGGCAAGTAACGGTACGCTTCGCGATTTCCGGAGATCGCGCCGCCCACAAGCGGCAAGACCCGTCGGAAATAAAAACGAAAAAGACCCGCCAGCGGCCCCGCGCCCGGCTCCGTGAATTCCAGGATGCCCACTTCCCCGCCCGGCCGCAGCACGCGCGCGATTTCGCGCAAGCCGCTTTCGTAATTCGCCAAGTTGCGAAAGCCAAACGCTGTGGTCACCAGGTCGGCGCTCGCATCTGCAAACGGCAGCTTCAACGCATCCGCGGCGGCGAATTCCGCGCGCCACGCGCCCGCGTTTGCCTTCTCGCGCGCGCGTTCGAGCATTGGCTCCACGAAATCGCTCCCAATCACCGGATTCGTTTTCGCCGCGTCTCGCGAGCCGGCTGCGCGCAGCGCGCGCTTCCGTTCCAGCGCCAGAGCAAACGCCAAATCGCCCGTGCCGCAGCAAATGTCGATGGCCCGCGCTTCCGGCCGAGCCAGAATTTGGGTAAACCGCCTCGCCGTACGCCGCCTCCACACGCGATCGAGCGAGAGCGATAGCAGGTGGTTCAGCAAATCGTAGCGCGGCGCGATCTGCCCGAACATCTCCTGCACGTGCGCGGCGGCTTCCCGCTCGTCGCGCGTACCCTCCGGACGGGTGCCCAGTCGAGGGGAAGTTTTCTCAACTGTCATGGTGGAAGCCATTCAAAGAAAATCGTGTTACAAAAGCGTCGCCAAGCGTGGACGCACCTACCGTCGCCGATTCCGCCTCGCGGATCGCGCCGCATTTTCCACCGCCGGCACATCCCGCGCTTCAGCCATTATCTCCGGCAGCGAATCCACAGCCTTCTCAACCACGGGCCACGGCACTTCGATGCCCCACTCGGTATTCCCGATGCGGCTGGGCATTACCCACAGTACGCGCCCCCCGCGTGCTTTTTTGTCGCCAAGCAGAATGCTCCGCAGCTCCGCCGGCGGAATTCGCGGCACGCTCGGCAGTGGACCCACCGCCGCCGTCATCCGCACGATTCGAAACGCGTCCATCAACGGAATGCGATTCATCGAAAGCGCCATCATCGCCGCAGCGATCATCCCCCATCCGATCGCTTCGCCGTGCAGGAAGCGCTGGTAATTTGTGGCCGCTTCGAGCGCGTGCCCCAGCGTGTGGCCGAAATTCAAAATCTGCCGCAGGCCGTCTTCGCGCTCGTCTTTCGCCACCACGCGCGCCTTGATCCCGACGCTGCGCCCGATGATGAACGCCAACGCCTCCGGATCGCGCCGCAGCACTTCACGCATGTGCTCTTCGAGAAATTTGAATAGCTGCGCGTCCGCGATCGCGCCGTATTTGATCACCTCGTATACGCCGGAGCGGAATTCGCGGTGCGGTAGCGTGCGCAACGTTTCCGGATCGACGATCACCAGCTTCGGCGGATAAAAAGCTCCTACCAGGTTCTTGCCCTCGGGCAAATTCACGCCCGTCTTGCCGCCGACAGAGCTATCCACCTGCGCCACCAGCGTGGTGGGGATGTGAACGATTCGCACCCCGCGAAGATACGAAGCGGCCGCGAATCCCGCCACATCACCGATCACTCCTCCGCCCACGGCCACAATCGTCGCGTGCCGGTCCGCGCCTGCGCGCAGCAACTCGCGCGTGATTCCCTCCACGGTTGAAAGCCGCTTCGCCGCCTCGCGGTCGTCAAAAAAGATCGGCTTGCGGGCCGCGCGTCCCAGCTTCGACGCCATTGCCCGGCCCCAATATCGCCACACGGTCGGTGACGAAAGCACGAACGTACCTGTTGACTCTCCCAGCCCCGCGATGAGTTTCGCCGCCTGCGATAGCGCCCCGCTCGCGCAGCAAACGTTGTATGCACCCGCTGAACTCTTTACTTGGATTGTTTCCATTCGCGCAGAAAATGTAGCACAGCTTTCTTGTGTGGAGTGCGGGAGCTTGCTCGCGCCGTATTGGGCGGAAGCTCCGATTCCGGGAAGCGGCACGGCTCCGGTCCCGGCCGGGCCTTCAGTTCTCCTCGCGTCTCGCTCGGAAACAAATCGCCAGTTCCGCGCGTATCCATTGGCAAGGAGGCGCTTTTCTCCATGTTCACGTTTCTTTTGTGGTGCGTGTTACTGGTGCTCTGCTGGCCGCTCGCGCTGCTGGCGCTAATCTTGTATCCGTTCGTCTGGCTGCTGTTATTGCCATTCCGAATTTTGGGAATAGCCGTCGGAGGCGTACTCGATCTGCTTGGCGCGATTCTCTCGCTGCCCGCGCGCGTGCTGCGCGGCCCCCGCCCACGCCGCGCGTAATAGCCAACACGAAACGATCAGTGGAATTTTGCCTGCAGCTCTTTCACCGACGCCAGAATCACCTGACCCACAATCGCTATGTTCTTTGGGCTGAGCTTATCGAGCGTATCCTGCGTGGTGTGCCAGTAGCCTTCCTGGATGTAGCTATTCAGATCGATCACGTCCAGCGCCGGCACTCCGCGCTTCAGGAAAGGTTGATGGTCGTCGATAACGCTCGACGCCTGAGTGCTGAAGAGACCGCCATATCCCAGCCGTTCTGCGGTTTTCCAAACCAAATCCTGTAGCCATGTGGTGGAGTTCGAATCTTTATCGATCGTCAGGTGCTTCTGCCCGATCATGTCCGCCAGGATCAGGGCCTTGATGTTTTTCAGTTCGCCGGAGAGGTCCATGCGCGCCGCTAGTTCCCGGCTGCCATACGTCGTGTCGTCATCGTGCCAGGTGCTCTGCGCTTCCTGCGCGTCCGCGAAATTCTGCTGATCCTCCTCTCCGTCAAGGAACGCGATCCACACCGCATTGTGGTTTTTCGGCTGCCTGCATAGCAGGTCCGCCATTTCCAGCATCAAGCCGGTCGAAGATCCGCTGTCCTCCGCACCCACGAATCCGGGCAAGCGCAGCGTGTCGTAGTGGGTCATCAACAAAATAATTCCCGGCCCGGTGCCGGGAATTTTCACCACGATGTTTTCCATCGCCAGCTTACCGACGGGTGTCTGCGCGTGAAAATCATCCACGTCCACCGGACAGCCAAAGCCCTTCAGTTGCGAACGAATGTAACCCTGCACGTCCCGAATCGCTGGCGTATCCGGCGGATGCGGGCCGAAACCCACCAACTTCACCACGTACGAATACGCCTTCGCGCCGTCAAATCCACCGGTTTGAGATGCTGGTGGCGCCTGATCCGCGGGAGAAACCAGCGGAGGCGCGGTATCGGCAACAGCAAAGCTCGCATTCACCGACGCGCTCGAATTTCGTCCGTTCGCGCCGCAGCCAAAAATCAGCAGCACGATAGGCAGAGCGCCGCTCGGAAGAACGCGCCGCCAGCGCGGCACGCTACGTGGCCTGCCCTTCCGCCAGTTTCCGCGCGCGCTTCCTTCGTACCACCATGTAGGAAACAAACACGCCAAGGAAATACAACCCGACCATCGGTGCCATAAAAATCAGCATCGTGGTTGCGTCCGGAGTGGGCGTCACGATTGCGGCCGCCACGGTGATCAACAGCATCGCATACCGGAAATTTTTAAGCATGAATTTCGGCGTCACGATGCCGAAGAGCGACAGAATAAACACCACCACTGGCAGCTCGAAAATCACTCCCAGGCCAAGCAGCACGGTCAGAATCAGGCTGAAGTATTCGTTGACGTCGATCCACGGCTTAATTGACCCCGTATTCGAAAACTCCACCACAAACGTCAGCACTTGCGGCAGCATCACGTAATATCCAAATGCCACGCCGCAAAGAAACAGAAACATTGACGAGCAGATGAAGCTCACCACCGCTTTACGTTCGTGTTTGTAAAGCCCCGGAGCCACGAACAGCCACACCTGATACAGCACCCACGGCATTGCCAGCCCGATTCCCAGATAGAGCCCGAAATTGATGTACAACATCACGTATCCGGCGGGGTGGGTGAAATACAGGGCCGGATCGAGGTGGTTTCTTTTCAGCGCCTCCGTCATCGGCCTGATGACGTAATTGAGGCCCGGTTTGGAGAGCGCCAGGCCGACGATCATGCCGATCCCGATGCCCAGCAGCGAGTTGATCAGCCGTTTGCGCAGCTCGATCAAGTGATCGAAAAAAGACATCGAGCCGCCGGCTTCTTCCACCTCGGTCGCCGGTTTCGGCGGGCCGGGATCTTCCACGGTCGTCTGTTGGCTTATATTTTCAGGGTTTTCCGATAGCGCCATCGCTCACTCGTTCTGGGTTCTCTAGTTCGTCAGCCCGTTCGCGCGCGATTTGCGCTTCGGCTTGCCGGATCATCTCTTCAGGATCCTCAGGAAAGGTCATGGGACTATCAGGAGTAAAATCGGAACCCAGTCCGACGGCGGAAGGATTCCCTAACGGCTGCCCCGTAGCCGTTGAGGCAGCGGCCTCTAACGCAGCCTCGTGCGGTGCGCTTGCCGGAACGGTGCCCGGAGCGGATGCGATCGTCGGCGCCACGCTCGGCGCCGGACGGACCGAATCGATGCGCCGGTCGCTCGTCTCGCGCTCCAGATCGCGCAGATGAGTCTCAAACGTTCCGCGCAGGTCCGTGGTTGCGCGACGGAATTCGGCCATCAGCTTGCCCATGTTGCGAGCCAATTCCGGCAGCTTTTCCGGACCGAAAATTATCAGCGCCACTGCGAATATAACGATTAAATGGGGAATGCTTAACATTCGGTTCCCTGCGCGACCTCAAGACCATGGCCGTCAAGACGGCCTTACACCTTGAAGTAGCGATCCTGTATGTCCCCTTTTGGCATCATAGAAGAGCCTCGCTGGACTGTCAAACCGAGTGCGCCAAGCCGCGAAGAGCTGTGTGCTATACTGGCTTCCAGAAAAAAAGTAAGGATCGGCATGCCATCATCGAAATCTTCGTCGTCCCAAAGCGGAGCAAATCTTCGTGGCTCGTCAATCCGGGGGATCGTCGTTTTGGCGGCGGTTCTGGTTGTTTCCGCCCTCCTCGGCGGCCATTTTGGCGCTTCCGCGAACGCTAACACCGGCGGTTCTGACGACCTGCAAAGCTCCGTAAAGGACTTCACGCACGTTCTAGCCGTCGTCGAAAAGAGTTACGCCGAACCAATCGACGTCAACAAGTCGATTTACGACGGTGCGATTCCCGGCATGCTGCACGTCCTCGATCCTCACTCGCAATTTTTCGATCCCCAGCAATACGCACTTTTCGAAGAGGAACAGGAAGGCAAATATTACGGCGTCGGCATGGTCGTCGAGCAGCGCGACAATCAGACTGTCGTGCAGGCGCCCTTCGTAAATTCTCCCGCGTATAAAGCAGGCATTCGCCCAGGCGATGTGATCCTGAAGGTGGACGCCAAGCCTTGCACCGGCCTGACCACCACGCAAGTCGCCGATCTGCTGAAAGGTAAGAAAGGCACTCCGGTGCACATCTCCCTCGGTCGCGAAGGCTGGGCGAAGCCCATCGAGGTGACCATCGTCCGCGCCGAAATTCCCCGCCCCGCGGTTGAATACGCCGCCATGGTCCGGCCGGGAATCGGTTACGTCCACGTCACCACGTTCAATGAGACTACCGACAGCGACCTCGAAAACGCGCTCCAGCAGCTCGGCTATCCCGACCTAAAAGGTCTGATCATCGACCTTCGCGACAACGGCGGAGGCCTGCTGAATCAATCCGTTGGCATGGCGGACATGTTCCTCGACAAGGGTCAGTTGGTCGTCTCCCATCGCGGCCGCTCGTCTCCTGAACGCCGCTACTACGCCGTGCAGGGCAACCAGGGCGCGGACATTCCGTTGGTCGTGCTCATCAACGGCGGCAGCGCCTCCGCTTCCGAAATTTTTGCCGGCGCGATGCAGGACCACGATCGCGCCATGATCGTCGGCACCACCAGCTTCGGCAAAGGTCTAGTCGGCACGGAATTTCCACTAAGTTACAACACCGCGCTGCTGCTCATCACCGCCCGCTACTACACTCCCAGCGGCCGGTCGATCCAGCGCAACTATAAAAACGAAACGCTTTACGACTATCACTACGATCCGCAGCCGCCGCAGTCCCCACAGGTGAAGTTAACGGACACCGGCCGCACCGTCTACGGCGGTGGAGGAATCACCCCCGATGTCGTGGTCCCGGAGCCCAAGCCCGACGATTTCCAACAATTGCTCGAGCGCCGCGGCGTCACGTATCCCAGCGACCTGCCGCCCCAGGGCGTCGGCGATTTCGCGCGCTACTACCTCAGCCAGCGGCCGGACGTTACCAAAGATTTCGTTGTTGACGATGCCGTGATCGCGCAGTTGAAAAAATTCCTCAAGCAGGAAAATATCGAAGTCACCAGCCCGCAGCTTCAGCGGAATCTCCCGTATCTAAAATGGGAGATCAAACGAGAAATCTTCACCAGTGTTTTTGGCCTCGACGCGGGATACGACGTCGCACTCGAAAACGATCCGCAGCTTGACGCCGCTATCAACGCGCTCCCCAACGCGAAAGTGCTCTACGCCAAAGCGCGCAAGGTAGACGCCGAGCGCTCCACCGCAAGCGACATCGGCCAACCATAAGCTAGGATGCGGGCATTGCGCGCGGGCCGGCCTACTTGATCGGGACGCGATCTTCGATCTTGGCGAGCGTAGTTTTCGCCGCTTCCCAATCCGGATCGTGTGGTGAAGTCTTTACGAATTTGCGAAGCTCGTGCGCTTCTCCCGCGCGGTCGCCTTTCGCATCGTAAATTTGCGCCAGCAGCAAGTGCACTGCCGGCACGTGGTTCCACTTGTCCAGCTTTTCCGCGGAAAGACCGTACAGTTCCGCTTGGTCCAGGCGCTTCAAATGATAATCAGCCTCCGCGGTGTATAGAAACGGATACGGATCGGTAGCCGGATCGAGCGACAAAGCGTGGTTCGCCAGTGTGTACGCGTCGTTCCAGTCATTCGCGCCAGCCGCGAATCCCGCCAGGCAAATGTAAGGCGGGGAATAATCTGGGTCGGCGACCTTGGCCTGGCGGCATGCGTCGAATGCCTCGCTGTCTTTGTGATCGGCGTGCAGGATTTGACCCAGAACCACCCACGCCGCGGCGTATTGCGGATAAATCTTCACCGCCTTGCGCGCGTGCTCTTCCGCGGACTTCAATCGGTTGTCTTTGAAATCGCCGCAAGCTTTTTGAAATTCGTGGCTCGCCTTTCCGGGCACATCCAGGCGAGCCACGCTCACCGTGGGGCTGTTCACGGAGGACGCCGTCCACGTCCGGCACGACTCGGCGTTAATCAGGCGGCTGTTGTCGACCGGTATCGGTGGCAGCATTTCCGGCGCCGCTTCCATCTCCGATAGCGGATTAGTAGGAGCGGATGTGCCAAGGGCCGGATCGCTCGACGACCCGTTCGGAATGTTCGATGGCGGGGTATAACCAGGATTCGGATTGCCCGAACCCGGCCAGTGTTGCGCGCGCGCCAATCGTGGCGCGGCCGAAAACATCACGAAGAACGCGATTGCGGAAATAAGCGGACCAAGCGGACGGGGCGGGCGGGGCGGGCGCGCGAACCTGCTCGTGCTGCCCTTCGCTTTAAGACGGGCTTTCGGAGTCCCGAACTGGCCCTGGGTCTCCATCTTGCGTCGATCTTACGCCGAAAAATTCCCGCAGGCGTCAACTTTTTCGCCTTAGGGCAACTCACCGACGCCCCGCATTACCTAAGTTAGGTGCCGGCAAGTTTGGCGGGGAAATTATGGTGGACGTGGGGGGGCTCGAACCCCCGACCTCATCGTTGCGAACGATGCGCTCTCCCAACTGAGCTACACGCCCTTACAGTCCATCTCGGAAGGGCCGCTGGGGAACATCTTGCGGCTTTCCGCCCTGGCGGCTGTTCATTCTAACAAACGGCCGTCGCGCGCCGCTACTTGCTCGTGCCGGTATTCGCGCCCTTGATCGACAGCAACTCGACTTCGAAAACCAGCGTCGCGTTCGGTCCGATCACGCCGCCCGCGCCGCGCGGCCCATACGCCAGATCCGACGGAATAAACAGCTCCCACTTTGATCCCACCGGCATCAACTGCAACGCTTCGGTCCAACCCTTGATCACACCGCCCACCGGGAACGTTGCCGGCTGACCGCGTTTGTACGAGCTGTCGAATTCGGTCCCGTTGAGGAACGTGCCGCGGTAATTGCAAACCACCGTGTCGCTCGCCGTGGGCTTCGGTCCCGTGCCCTCTTTTTCGATCTTGTATTGGAGGCCGCTCGGCAGCACTTTCACGCCTTTTTTCGTCTTGTTGGCGGCCAGAAACTCTTCGCCTTCCTTCATGTTGGCCTCCCCGGCCGCTTGTTCTTTTTTCTGCGAGTTGGCGTCCGCTTCGGCGGACAATTGCTTTAGCTCCACCGACGCTTCGTCATCGGTCAGTTGCATTTTGCCGCCGGCCAATTCGTCCTTGAAGCCTTGCAGCAGCGCGCTCCGGTCCAGATCGACAGGTTGGTCTTTCAGCCTGTGCGCGATATTCATGCCCAGCGCGTAGCTTTCTTTCTGCTTGTCCGTGGTCAGCGTGCCGCTTGACGCACTGGATGCCGCCGCGTGGTGCTTCGTGTTCGACGCGGAGTGCGAAGTGCCCGCTGTGCCTGGCGACGACTGTTGAGTTGTTTGTGCTCCCGCCGTTGGCGGTTGGTGCGCTAGAGCAAATGTCCCAAATAGGAGAGCCGCTCCGGCCACACCGATTGCGCTAAAAATGTTTTTTCGTGTGAAACACATCTTGCGATTCTGGCATCCCTGGCCCCAATTAGCAAATCGGCGAATCGCCGCGAGCGAACATTTCGTGAAGTTGATCTGTCGCGCCCAGTCTCGGGTAGACATGCGCCCGGTCATTTGTTTTCTATGACTTACGCCCGTTTCTACTCGATTGGCAGTCTCGGGTAGAACCATGTGATTCAGGCAATCACAAATGCCTAGTGTTAATCGACTGGAAGGCAAAACCGCAGATTTCGCGCAGATAAAGCAGCGTCCCGGCAGGCGGGGATGCAAAGTGCGCAAGAAAAAGTAGCGCGTTACGGCGTGCGCAGTTGGCCCCGAACTAAACCGGTTCCGCGAGGTCCAAGGCATGGCCGCGGTTACTTTGGCTTCGGGACAGAGCGAGGCGGAATTGTCCCTCCGGCTGTAAGCAGCCGTTTCGGCGACGAAATGTTCGTCAGCACAGATGGCCACGGATCGACTATAGCAAGTCTGGTAGGACAGGTTGCTACTGGCCGGAGGTACAGGTTAAGTGCAGGTCCCCAGAACTGTGCTTGCCGGGGCCTACGGGCCGCGTGGACCCAAAGTGCCAGCCCAAGGATGGTGCGGCCGAGCCTGGTTTTATCGGAGCTAAATGCGCCGAAGAAGCCCCACGCTCAAAAACCCGAGCGTTGCATGGAAAAGACGTCCCAAACCGGGGCTTGGAAATCCCTGCGGGATTTCCACTTTCCCACCGCCCCGGCGACGGCGGTTCATCCTTATCCAGGGAGACGACTACGCAGGAAAATCGGCTCGAAAGCGAGACGAACGTCGTATGATCCCGTGCGCAAACTTTGCGCGCAGGTCGCCACGTGTTGTGTAGCGGTCATTGCGCGGGAATCAATTCGGATGAGCGAAAGGATGCGCCACCCGCCTTCAGAGGATTGGCGTGCATGTAGCCGAGCTTCTCGACTTTCTTTTTTCGGCTCCAAAC
>JBOGMW010000195.1:0-22133 GCA_050746805.1 Candidatus Acidiferrales bacterium
AACGAGGCGTCGAAAAGGCTCGCGCCGGGCTCTATCACGAACGCATCTCGCAAGAAATGTCGCCGGAACGATTGCGCCGCTTTTTCACCAAGGTCGACGAAGGCTACCGGGTTAGTAAGACGGTCCGGGACCTCTGTGTTTTCGCCAGGCAAAATCTGGCGGAGGACCCGCCCTTTTCCCAAATGAACCTGGTCGCCTGCCGCAATCTGCTCATCTATCTGGGACCCGAATTGCAGCGAAAAATCGTACCTGTCCTGCATTACGCGCTGCGGCCCTCCGGCTTCCTCATGCTCGGGAGTTCCGAAAGCCTTTCCGCATTCCCGGAGTTGTTCGCTCCGGTGGACAAGAAACATAAGATTTTCGTCAAGAAGCTGGCTGCCAGCAGGATCCACTACGATTTCTCCGCCAACCGCTATCCTCGCGAAACTTCCGTAGACGCTCCATCCAACGAACCGGGCGCGTCTGCGTTCGATTTGCACCAGCAAGGGGAGGCGGACCGCCTGGTTTTGAAGGACTACGCGCCGCCGGGACTCGTCGTCAATGAAAACATGGAAATCCTGCAGTTTCGTGGCGCAGTCGGGCCTTACGTGGAACCGGCCTCGGGAAAAGCGAGCCTTCACCTTTCGAAGATAGCCAGGAAGGAGCTGGCGGCCGAGCTACGCACGGCGGTCAACCAGGCGAAGAAGCGTCATGCGCCGGTGAAACGAAAAGCGGTGGAATTTAGGCGTAACGGCCAGATAAAGGCGGTGGACATTTCCGTGGAGCCGCTGGGGCCATCGAGTGAGAGCGGTCAATACTTGATCCTATTCGAACGGGCGGCGCCATCCCTGTCGCTGCCGGCGAGAACCGCCGGAAAGTCGCGGGGCGTTGGGCGCACGGCAAAAGGGGAGATCGCACAGTTGCGCCGCAGGCTTTCCGTGGCCGAGGAGCATCTTCGCTCTCTCGCTGAATCCAAGGAAGCGAGTGACGAAGAATACCAGTCGGCCAACGAGGAGATACTCTCCGCGAACGAGGAATTGCAAAGCACCAACGAAGAGCTGGAAACGTCCAAGGAAGAGCTTCAGTCGGCGAATGAGGAGCTCAACACGGTGAACGACGAACTGCACAACCGGAACGTTGAGCTGGATCGGACCAATAACGATCTAAACAATCTGCTGAGCAGCACTACCTTGCCGGTGGTAATGGTGGACCGTGGTTTGCGCATCCGGCGTGCCACCGCCGTTGCCGCAAAGCAGTTCAAGATCCTCCCGTCGGATATGGGCCGCCGCATTTCAGACATTCGCCCGGATATCAATGTTCCCGATTGGGAGACTTTGATTGCCGGTGTGATCGACACGCTCGCTCCAAAAGAAATGGAGGTTCAGGATAAGGAAAACCATTGGTATTCCCTGCAAATTCGGCCCTACCGCACGCTGGACGACAAGATCGACGGAGCCATTCTAATTCTGTCGGATATCGACCTGGCGAAACAATCGAGCGAGCGCATGGCAAAGTCGAAGGAGTTCTTGGAAGACATTGTGGAGACAGTACAGCAGCCGCTCTTGGTCCTCGATCAGAGCCTGAAGGTGCTCTACCCCAACCCTGCTTTTCTGAAGACGTTCGGCGCCACTCGCGAGGAAACAAACGGACATTCCTTTTATCGCTTGCGGAACAGCCAGTGGAATATCGCGGAATTGCGAGAAGCGCTCGAGGAAGTCAATTCCATGGGTACTGCCCTGCAAGACTTCGAAGTCGAAATCAACTTACCACCGCTTGGAGCAAAGACGATGTTGCTGAATGCGCGCCGAATCGAGGACGGTCGTAATGATCGGCCCATGATGCTCCTCGCGATCGAGGACATCACCGAGCGTAAGCGCGAGCAAGTAAATGCGTTACAACAGGCTTACAATGAGCTTCAGGAGCACGCCAGCGAGTTGGGCCGTTTCAATCGGGCTGCGGTCGGGCGTGAACTTCGCATGATCGAGCTGAAGAAGGAGATCAACGAACTCTGCCAGAGGCAGGGGGAGGCTCCGAGATATTCTCTTGAGTCCCGACCGGATGAAGCGGAGCACTCGGAGAGAGCGAATGAGATCGAGTAAGGATAAATCTCCGATAATGGCTCGCGGCGGCAAACCGGCGCCGCTGAAGTCCATACTGTGCACCGAGGAATTGAACCGCCGGCCCTCGCGTCCGCCGGATTACGGGAAGGAAAACCGCGCGCTGCTGTCGCTGGCTCAGGCGCTGGCCGACTCGCCGCGGACGATCTTGCAGGCTTTGGCCGACATGATTTTGGAGGTTCTCGAAGTAGGCACATCCGGTGTCAGTCTGCTTGCGCGAGATGAAAGTGCATTTTACTGGCCGGCAGTCTCCGGCGCGTGGAAAGAGCACGTTGGCGGCGGCACGCCGCGCGACTTTGGCCCCTGCGGAACCGTGCTGGATCGCAACGCCCCGCAAGTGTTCCAGCATGCCGAACGGCATTTCACGTATCTGCGAACCGTTGCGCCTCCGATGGAGGAGGCTCTGCTGGTCCCGTTTTACGTAGCGGGAAAGGCGGTTGGCACCGTCTGGGCAATCGCCCACGACGAGCGCCGAAAATTCGATGCGGAGGATATGCGTCGGCTCGTCAGTTTAAGCAGATTCGCGTCGGCAGCTTATCAGACGGTCAATTCTTTGAAGCTATCCGATCAACAAAGCGAAAGATTGCAGCAAAGCCAGACCGCGCTCACTCAACGGATGGCCGAACTCCAAATGTCCAGCGCGGAGGCTGGGGAGTCGCGGCGCGCGGCGCTCAACCTGATGGAAGACGCCGTGCGTTCCCGCCAGGAGCTGGAAAAACTCAACGTCGAATTGCGCGAAAGCGAAGAGCTCTACCGCACCTTGTTTGCTCTCAGTCCCGTGGCGATCTATACCTGCGATGCCTCGGGCGCGATCCTCGGTTACAACGCTCGCGCGGCGGAACTGTGGGGTCGCAAGCCGGTGCCGGGGGATAGCGACGAGGGGTTCTGTGGCTCGTTTAAGTTGTACCGCCCGGACGGCAGTTTTATGCCACACGAGCAGACTCCGGTGGCTGACGTGCTGAGTGGCAAGATACCGGGGGTGCACGACGCGCGAGTGCATATCGAGCGACCGGACGGCTCGCGCGTTATCGTCATGGTCAATATCGCGCCATTGAAAGACGGACGTGGAGAGGTCATAGGCGCAATCAATTGCTTTGTGGATATCACGGATCGCGAAAAGGCGGATGCGGAGTTGCGGAAAAGCGAGCAGACGTTTCGCAGCATCTTCGACCATTCCAATGACGCGATCTTCATCATCAATCCTGCCCAGGACGCCATCGTCGATGTCAATGTGAAGGCATGGCAATTGCTGGGCTATTCGCGCGAAGAGCTGCTATCGCTGCCCATCTCGGCAGTTCACCCCTATGAGATGCCCGCACTGCAAGAGTTTGCGCGATCCGTCTCCGAGAGTGGCCAGGGCTGGACGGATACGCTGACCTGTCTCCACAGAGATGGCCACCCGATCCCGGCGGAGATTTCCGCTTCAACGATCGAGCGGGATGGCTCGATGTGCATGATTGCGTTGGTGCGCGACATCACCGAGCGGAAACATGCGGAAAAGGCCCGGGCGCAATTGGCGGCCATCGTCGAATCCTCCGACGATGCGATGATCAGCAAAACTCTGGATGGCACGATTACCACTTGGAATAAAGGCGCGGAGCGGCTATTGGGCTACACGGCTGAAGAAGCTATCGGCCAGAACGTCACACTCATTATCCCTTATGACCGTCTGGACGAAGAGACAAGCATTCTTGCGCGGCTTGATCGAGGCGAACGGATCGAACATTTCGAAACGGTCCGCAAGCGGAAAGACGGCTCGCTTCTGGATGTTTCGCTCACCATCTCGCCCCTGCAAGATGCGGCAGGGCGAATCGTTGGCGCATCGAAAGTCGCTCGCGACATAACGCAACAGAGACGGGATCGCCAAGCGCTCCAGCAGGCGCACGACCGCCTCGAGTATCTCGTCGAACAGCGAACCGCCGCCGTTAAAAAGCTATCTGCCGAAGTTATTCGGTCGCAGGACGAAGAACGGCGAAGAATTTCGCGCGAATTGCACGACAGCGTCGGGCAGTATCTAGTGCTCGCAAAAATGACCGTTGAAGAGTTGAGGATGCCGAGCATTCCCAAGAAGGAAGCGAAAGCCCTCTCGCAAGTGTCCGAAATTTTGGATAGATGCATGGCTGAAGCCCGTACCATTTCCCACCTGCTTCATCCGCCACTCCTCGATGAAGTTGGATTGACTTCCGCCGCGCATTGGTACGTCGAGGGCTTTTCCAAACGAAGCGGCATTCAAGTGAATCTGGATGTTTCTGAAGACCTGAAACGATTGCCGGGAATGGTGGAGATTGTGCTGTTTCGCATCCTGCAAGAGAGCCTGACGAACGTGCATCGCCACGCTAAAACTCAGTTGGTAGATGTTCAAATCCAGGTCGGTGCAGGCAAAGTGACGCTTGAAGTGCGAGACCATGGTAGGGGAATTCCGCCGCAATTGCTGGAGAGATTCAGAACCACTGGGCAGGGCGCCGGCGTGGGCCTGAACAGCATGCGCGAACGTGTTGGCGAGCTTGGCGGATGGTTCGAAATACAGTCTAGTAAGAATGGCACCTTGGTCCGAGTCGCCGTTCCTTTGGTTGCGGGCGATTCTTCTCTCAAAGTTGTTGCTGCGGGGAGTCACGGTTAACCGGACGTCGCAACTGCAATGCGGTGACGCACGTGATCCGCATGTGTCTGTTTAAGCCGCAATTGCTTTGCGATAAAAATGCGGGCGAGGGCTGCGCAAGTACACTAGGTGCCGTAGGTTGGTTGGGGTGAGCGATGGGATTTGAACCCACGACCCTCGGTGCCACAGACCGATGCTCTACCAGCTGAGCTACGCTCACCACTGCGCAAAAATCATAACACAGCGTAGTGCGCGTGAATAGGCACTGCCGCAAGGCTCAACGAGCGCCGCGAATCTACTGGACAACCGTGTAAGGCCGCTCGAGCAACTGTCTCGATCGCGGATGAAAGCGCAAAATTTGAATACCGCGAGAACCAATTCCGCGGATATTCGCGCCGGGTTCTCGCTGGGCGGCTATGTCTTACGGGGGAAGGGAATTGGCGCGGAGACCTTGCGGCGAGCGGCGTAGCGCTTCAAATGGGCGCGAGCTTGATCTGCCCACGGGCCATTGGGCGCGTGCCGGAGATAGAGAATCCACTGCGCGCAGGCAAGTCGTCGCTGGCCGCGTTTTTCGTATGCCAGCGCCAGGTTAAATCGCGAGTCCGCGTGATTTGGCAGGACGCGCGCCGCGCATCGCAGATGGCGAATGGCTTCATCAATCTCGCCCTGTTCTTCCAACACGCATCCCAAGTTGTACCGGCAGATACCATTCAATGGATCGAGTTGCACGGCCTTCAAAAACGCTGCGCGCGCTGCATCTGCGTCCCCAATCTGGTAAAGGGCCACACCGAGGTTGATGTGCGCTTCGATCCAGTCGGGCGACATTTCCAGCGTCTGGCGGTAATAGGTGACTGCCTCTGGAAGCGTTTCTTGGTCGGCTTCGCATTCAAGAGCAGCGCGGAAAAGATCTTCGGCCGTTGGTCCGGAGAGCCTTCGCAGCTTGCGCTGCGGACTCGCCGCCTCGAAAGAAAATCCCCATTGTTGTTTTCGCGGATTGAAAGGCCGGCTATCGCCCGGAGGAATCACCATCACATCGCGGCCCTGCTCGATGAATTGCAGTTGATGAAGGGCGAGAGGCGCAGCGCCGAATTGCTGCTCTACTAAATTGATCGCGCTCCGAACGCGCCGCGCGGGAATGTGCCGATCCGTCAGCCGCTGCATCGTGCGCAGCGAAACCAGGTCTCCGAAGCTGTAAAACCGCTCGCCCCAGCGCGCCCGGGGACGTACCAGCCGCAGCCGCTCCCAATACTGCAGGCGGCTCGCATTCACTCCTAAAATTCGCCCAACTTCTCTGCGGGTATATCTTTGCGACAAGCCGGCGCCCCCGTCGGACTTCGACCTGAGTCGATTATGCACCCTGTGTCAAATTCTCGGAGAACTGTTTGCGCAGCTGCGTGGCGGAAAACCGCGGCTAAAGCCGTTTTCGCGGAGCCCAGATCGCACGGCAGTTTAGCTGTTGGGGCGCACGCAAGTCATTACCAAGAAGGCCACAGCATCTCTCGCGCGAATTGCGGGATAACCCCCGCTTGTTACACTTTTCTTGCTCTTGCACGCGGAGGATTTCGCGTTCTCGCGGAAATCGCTCTTTCTATGACTCTGGACAATACCGAACGTCTCTATTTAGAGCGCCAGGTGAACCTGGCGCGCGCGGTCATCGCCGCACTCTCGCTCGTTGCACTGCTGGAGACGTCTGTCGCGTCCGTCCGTCGCGTCTCCGTCGCGCTGCTGCTCGCGTATCTTTTGGTGGCGCTCGTCGGTATCTTTGCGGAGCGATTCTTCCCGGATTGGCGCGTACACATCCCGCTTGCCGTCGATTTCTCGGTGCTGGCGGCGTTCTTGTATCTCACGCCCTCCGTATCGGCATTCTGGTTCTTGTTCTTGTTCACCGTGTTTGCGCTGGCGACGCGCGGAAATACGCATGCGATGTTCGCCCTGGTGGCGCTGGCCACCGCCGGGATCATCCTGCGCGTCGCGGTGGAAGACTCATTTCGCTGGCAAAGCACCTGGCACTGGATCGCTTTGGGCCTCGGCACCATTGTCTCCGGGCTAGGCATGGGATTTCTGGGTGCGCGCGAAAGGGAACACCTTGGCCGCCAGCAGTTCCTCGAAAAGATTACCGGTGTTTTGCGTTTCGACCGCGGTTTGACGGAATCGATCCGGCAGGCGCTTGGTGAACTGACGCTGGCCTTTGATTGCGAGCAAGCCTGCCTCGCCGTGCGGGACGACGAAGTCGAGCGCCTGTTCGTATGGAAGGTGCGGTCGGGCGAACGTGAACCGCGCAGTCCGGAAACGCTTCAGCTTTCGCGTTCGGACGCTTTCCTTATCGATTGCCTGGAAGTGTCCCTGGGTTGGGAACAAAACGGCAGCCGCGGCCAAGGTTTCGGTTGGGACCGCCGCACCGGCCATCGCTTCCGGCGTGTGCCTCCGCTCTCCGAAGCGGTACGGGAAGAGTTCAACGTGCAGTCATTACTGGCCGCCACAATGGAGGCGGACGGCCAGCCAGCCGGGCGTGTGCTTTTGATCAATGCGAATAGCGGACGCCGTCGATTTTCCGATGGCGACCTCCGCTGGCTTGAACGCATCGTCCGGCAAGTGGGCCCTCCGCTCGAAAACGTCTTTTTGCTGCGAAGCCTCCGCACACGCGCTGTGGAATCGGAGCGCAGCCGCATCTCTCGCGATTTGCATGACGGAATCCTGCAAACTTTACTGAGCCTGAACATCCAGCTCGACGTACTTCGGCATAAGCCTCCTCAGACCCAAGACGCGCTCCGCGACGAACTCAGCAGCCTACAGCGGACCGTGAAGGAGCAAGGCGAGGAGCTGCGCCGCATGGTCACCGAGATGCGCCCGTTGCGCGTCGATAGCGCCGATTTAAAGGAATTGATGTGCGGATTCGCCGAGCGCTTCCGTAGCGAACACGACTTAGCGGTGGAGCTTTTCATCGACGAGCGCAATTTGCGCATTCCGGATCGCATTTGCCGCGAAATTTTTCAGATATACAGGGAAGCACTACACAACGTAAAAAAGCATGCGCATGCCAGCCACGTCGTGGTAAAACTAACTCAAGACGACTCGAAAGTATTCTTGATCGTCGATGACAACGGCATGGGATTCAGCTTCTCTGGCCGCTACGCCAGCGAGGAGCTGGATCGGCTCCGGCTTGGGCCAATTTCCATTAAGGAAAGAACCAGAAGTGTGGCTGGAACGCTTACACTGGAGTCTAATCCTGGGCATGGGGCGCGTCTAACTATCGAGATTCCTGTCAATTAACCATGGCGAAATCTAAACAGGCGATTCGGGTCCTGGTTGCGGACGACCACGCAATCTTTCGCGATGGTCTGCGAAAACTCCTCGACCTGGACGATATTCAGATCATCGGCGAGGCCGCCAACGGAGTCGAATGCACCAAGCTGTTGACGAAGTTGAAACCCGATATCTTGCTGCTCGATTTGCGTATGCCCGAAAAGGACGGCCTCGGCGTTCTCGAAGAAACTAACTTCGACTCCACGCCCACGCGCGTTATCGTCCTCACGGCGGCCGAAGATGATCGTGATGTCGTCCGCGCCATGCGACTCGGCGCACGCGGTGTGGTTTTGAAGCAGTCTGCCAGCGATCTGCTGGCTAAAAGCATTCGTAAAGTGCACGAAGGAGAGATTTGGCTCGATAACCGCATGACCGCGGAAGTAATCGACGCGTTCAAGAAGTCCGCGGAGTCGGGGCAGCGCCGCGAGAAACCGTTACTCAGCGACCGCGAGAAAGAAATCGTGCAGCTCGTGGCACAGGGCTTTCGAAACCGGGAAATCGGCGAGAAGCTCTTCATCAGCGAACAGACCGTCAAGAATCATCTGCACAACATTTTTGACAAACTTGGCGTTTCTGATCGGCTCGAGCTCGCTCTGTACGCGATCCATCACCGCCTGATCGATTCAGCCTGAATATTAGGTTGTGAGATTCTCCTTCCCGTTTCGGATTCCACGCCCGCGTGTGCCCGCTGGGATTGTCGTAAGATTGTCGGTTGCCTATGGTTGATTTCGATCAGGACAAAATGTCGGCGGAAAAGCCTCCTGAGGGCAAAAACCCCGTTCCGGAAACCGCTTCGCGCATGCCCGGAGTGTATGCTCGCGAGCGCATTTTGATCGCCTGCGTCGTTTTGCTTCTCGCCATGTTTGCGTTCACCGCTTTTATCGCCCGCCAGTATAAACGGACACTCCACCAGCTTGGCGACCAATGGTTTGCCAAAGGCGAAGCCGCTTTGAAAGTGGGCCAAACCGCCGCGGCCATCTCCGATTATCGCAATGCCCTTGTCTACAAGCGTGATGACGAGAATTTCGAATTTCATCTCGCACTCGCCCTCGCCGGCGCCGGACGAGACGAGGAGGCGCGCTCCTACCTGCTTACTTTGCTCACCGAATCGCCCGGCAGCGGCTCCATTAATCTGGCACTAGCTAGAATCGCCGTGAACCAAAAGCGCAGTTCCGATGCAATCCGCTATTACCACAACGCGATCTATGGTGTTTGGGATCGCGATCCGCTGACTCAGCGCTGGGACGTCCGCCGCGAACTCTGCGAATACTTGCTGGGCCGACACGACATTGCGGATGCCGAGCCTGAATTGATCAACCTGGCGCAGGAAACTCCACCCACGGACGCTCGCCGCGAAGGCATCACCGGAGACCTGCTGCTCCGAGCTGGTCTTTGGAATCGCGCTTTGACCGCCTATCGGGCCGCTTTGGCCGTGAACCGCCGCGATCGGGACGCACTCGTCGGCGCTGGGGGCGCCGCATACCAGTTGGCCTTGTACTCGGACGCCACGGATTACTTCCGGCGCTTGCCACCGTCTCGGCGCGAAGCCGCCGACATTTCTGGGATCTTCGCGCTTTCGCAGGAAGCTGCGACCATGAATGCGCTACGCCCCGGACTGCGCGGTCCCGGACAAGCTAAGCGGGCCACCAAGTCCCTCAGCGTTGCGGGGGCCCGCATTTCTTCCTGTGCGCAGATGCGCGGCGAGGCCTTGCCTGCCAAGCCGCGCTCCACCACTCCTCCCACGGCGCTGGAAAAACTCTATGCTACAGCGCGTCAGAATCGTCAGATTTGGAGCGAAGCAAACCTCGCCCAACACCCGGATCAGGTGGTAGCCGCCATGACGTTCGCAGCTCATGCTGAAAACATCGCCTCCGCCGAATGCGGGCCGCCGCAAAGCGTCGCTGATCGAGCACTCTCCTTGATTGCTACATCGGTCCCGAGGGCGCCCAGTGAGTGAAACTGCCTATCATCCGCAGCCAGCCCCCGACCCCGCGCCGGAAGCGCAGGTTCGCGTTATTGACCGCCTGCGCGCCCGGTGGCAGGCATGGATTCAGAAGATTTTTGGCGAAAGGGAAGATCAACTCTTCCTGGTCCTTGCCGTTCTCATCGGCATTTTTTCCGGCCTTGCCGTCGTTTGCTTCCGGGTAGCCATCGACTGGGTACAATTCATGATGCTGGGATCCTCGCTTTATCCAGGATTCCCTCGCGTTGTGCTCGCACCAGTGATCGGCGGACTCGGCGTAGCAGTGTTGGTCATTTACGCTTTCCCTAGGTCGCGCGGCAGCGGCGTCAATCAGACCAAGGCCGCTGTCTATGTATCGAACGGATATATCCCGTTCGATACGGTCATCGGCAAGTTTGTTGTTTGTGCGTTGGCTATCGGGAGCGGCCAGTCTCTGGGCCCCGAAGACCCTTCGCTGCAAATGGGCGCGGGCATTGCCTCTAAGATTGGCCGCTATTTGCGTCTTTCGCAGGCCAAAATCCGGCTAATCGCTCCCGTCGGAGCGGCGGCCGGGCTCGCTGCGGCCTTCAACGCTCCGCTCTCGTCGGTATTGTTCGTCATCGAGGAAGTGATTGGTACGTGGACCGCCGGTGTGCTCGGCGCTATTGTTCTTGCTGCGGTTTCCAGCGCGATCACGATGCGCTTGTTTCTCGGAAGCGAATCGCTCTTTCGCGTGCCTGCCGTGCCCGCCGCTCGCCCTGCCGAATACCTGGCGTACGCCGTGCTTGGAATCGCCGGCGGCATCACTTCGCTTCTTTTCACTAAGTGGATCGCCTATGCCAGGCCGAAAATCCAGGCTCTTCCGCGCTGGACGCATTATCTCCTGCCTGCCGCGGCTGGACTAATCGTCGGTGTGATGGGCATTTGGTTTCCGCAAGTGCTGGGCGCGGGCTACTCCATAATCGACCAGGCCTTACACGGCGAGTTCACCTGGCAGTTGCTTCTGGTCTTGGCAGGTATGAAGCTACTTGCCACCGGCGTGTCATTCCTCAGCGGAACTCCCGGCGGAATGTTTGCGCCTACTCTGTTCATCGGCGCGATGCTGGGCGGCGGCGTCGGCGCGATCGAACACCACTTCTTCCCCGGTATCACCACCTCTGTCGGCATGTTTGCGCTGGTCGGCATGGGGACGCTTTTCGGAGGCTTTCTCCGCGTCCCGATTACTTCCGTCTTCATGGTCATCGAGCTTTCCAATAGTTATTCGGCGGCTCTGCCAGTGATGGTCTCGAGCTTGATCGCCTATCTTATTTCGCGCCAGTATCAGAAAGTCGCGCTGTTCGACATGCTCACGCGCCAAGAGGGCCTAATCCTGCCGTCCGTTGAAGAGCGGCGCGAACAAGAGGCCTTTCTGGTCGAAGACGCCATGCGCGCGGACGGTGCCTTGGTCGCGCGTCCCGGCGATCTGTTATCCGATCTCATCCGTCAGACGAGTGAGCAAGCCGATATTCCTGTCCTCCTGCGCGTCCGCATGGGCGAATGGCGTCATCTTGACGCGGAAGATCTGCGGCGCTTGGCCAATGATGGCACAACCGCACACACAGCTTCCGAGGTGAAATCCAAAGGCCCGCTGCCGCTTCTTTTCCCCGATGAATCCATCGAAGAGGCGATGCGATGGCTGGGCGACTGGCCGGTGCTACCCGTCGTTAATCGTGCCGACCTAGGCCAGCTAGCAGGTGTTCTGACGTTTCCAGCCGTATTAAAAGCTGTGCGCAAAGCCAAGTCTGAATAGCGTCCCTTCTCTACTCGCTCCGCTCGCCATTCTTAATCTCAGCCGCCGCCGAGCCATAGCCGCTATAGTACCTTTGTACTGAACGAGCCCCTTGGAATTGGCTCTATCGAGCTATTGGTTGAATTTGGTCTTACTCCTATCCTGTCACCGTAATGATGGAGACGATACCAGTGTCCACGAAAGAACGACGTACATCGCGCCGTTTCCTGATGCGCTTGCCGTTGACCGTCCGTTGGACGGATGAACTGGTGGTCGGCGAGGCCGCCACCGAGTCCCGCGAGGTAAGCTCGCGCGGCTTGTACTTTCATCTGCCCAAGGGTCTGAAAAGCGGCTCGCCCGTCGAAATCGTCATGACCCTTCCCCATGAGTTGACCCAGGCTGGCCCAGTCCGCGTCCGCTGTCTGGGCCGCGTGCTGCGCAGCAGCCAGGAAAATCCCGGCGAAGTGGGTGTGGCGGCGGCCATCGAGCGCTACGAATTCATGCGTAACGGTGATTCGGCCGCTTAACGAGTTCTTGCCCAGACCCTGCGGAGATGGGTGAGAAAAGGCCGGGAGGCACGGGTCCCTCAGCCAGGCTTCCCGGCCATTTTTTCTGCGCGCCCACATTGGCGATGGGCGCGCGGCGCCGCTTTCTATGACGTTGTGGCCCTCTGTGCGCGAGGTCGCTACACTCCTCCGCGCAGTTTGCTGCCGTTCCCAAGTCGCCTTCCAGCGTTTACCTGAGATCGCCTGCTCGACCCGAACGCCCGACGTGAATTAGCAGCGCGCCGAAAGCTGCTACGAAACCTCACAGCAAGGTGCAGCTTTCTTTACCGCCCATCGGGCGTCCGCTCAACTTCGCCAACACCACGCGCCTGTGAATTAGCTCGATCGCATGCAATTCGACGTGGTTCAAACGTTCTAACGCGAAAAATGGAATGTCGCGGGAAGGGAAGTGAGAAGCAGATGAATTCCACTCACCTCTGTACGTTTTGTTCAGGCTCTTTTTCGTCGTCCGCGGACGCGCCGTTCTGGTGTACGGCCCGCCACGTCATGCTTTTCAAGTTGATGCTACGCTTGGTCCCATACGCATGTTCGAACATCAGCGCCGAAACCCGCTGGCCTTCGCCGTTCTCCAGCGCCTGCACGATGGCGTGATGCTGCCGGTGCGAGTACGACAGCATGTCGTACATGCCCCGCAGGTCCACGCGGTCAAACGCAATCGCGTGCGCCGCGGCAAATGGGATTCGGCTGTTGCGTTCGATCGCGTCGCTGATCACCTTGCTGCCGGCGCCCTGCACGATCTGCATGTGGAACTGCTTGTTCATGTCGCCGTAGCGTTCCTCGTCGGATTCCACCAGATGTCGCTTGGAAAAAATATCGTCGCCCTCGCGCAAGCACTCGTACAGCGCTTGCATCATCCGCCGCGCCGGCCCTTGCTCGGCCAGGATACGCGCTGCCAATCCCTCCAGCACGCCGCGTACGTCAATCGCATCCATGATTTCCTGTGGTGTGAACTCCCGCACCACGAACCCGCGCGTATCCAGCTGCGTCAGCATGCCCTCTTGCGCCAAAATTGGCAGCGCTTCGCGCACCGGCGTACGCGAGACGCCCAATGAACCGGCCAGTTCCACCTCTCGGACCCGCTGCCCAGGCACCAGTTGCCCGTGCAGGATCATCTCCCGAATTCGTACCATCACTCGTGAATTCTTACCGGCCATAGTCGACTCAAGCAGCTAAATGTCGGATGTTTTCTAGTCCTTGCGTTCATCGCGGATGGTATCAACTCTGTCGGTGCTAGGCAATTGTTCAATCGCCTTGAGGCAGTTCGCAACCTCGTGGCGCCAGTCAACACTTCCCACCGCTCGTTTTTGCATGCTCTTTCGCGTCTCGGAGACGCAATGTATACAACTTTCCCTTGACACTTCTTTTGCGCCCGTATTAACTAACCCGCTGCAACGAGACGGAGATCGGCGACCGGCCGCGGCAGGGAACCGAAGTATCGAACCCGTGATTCTGACTTCCCGTTCAATCTCCATCGTTGCGTCGGCGTGTTCCGGCCGCGCGGCTTTGCTCTGCGCCGGGCCACTGGGTGTAAGTTCGAAGCATCTTACTTCGGCGGAATAGCGAGGACACAGCCATGAACTACCCTGCAACCGGATACCATCACATTACCGCGTGCGCTGGCGGCGCGCAGGAGGACGTTGACTTCTTCACCGGCATCGTCGGCCAGCGCCTCGTAAAGCAAACCGTTCTCATGGACGGCCGCTTCCCGCACTATCATCTTTATTACGCCAACGCGAACGCCGAGCCAGGCTCGGTGATGACCACTTTCCCTTACAGTCGCATCCTGGGCCGCCCCGGTTCCGGGCAGATACAGGCCATCGCCTACTCCGTCCCCAAGGGCACCCTGTCCTTCTGGCAAGGCCATTTCAAGAAACACAAAGTCGAACACAGTCCCATCGAGGAGCGTTTTGGCCAGCATTTTATTCGCTTCAAGCATCCCGCGGGCCTTTACTTTGAAATGCTCGAGGACAAAGATGACAATCGCGCGGCCTGGAGCACAGACGAAATCAAGCAAGCCGATGGCGTGCGCGGTTTTCACGGCGCGGTACTTTCCGTTCGCGATGTTCCCGAGCAGGAGCGCTTCCTCACCGAAGCCCTCGGTCTCCGCAAGACTGGCGCTGACGGCAAATACCACCGCTTCGAAATCGGCACTGGCGGCGCTAACAAAACTCTCACCCTCGTGCACGAACCCGACCGCGCTCCCGGCAGTTGGACGTTCGGCGCCGGCACGGTGCATCACCTCGCGCTCTGGGTTGCCGATGACGACGCAATGCTCGCCCAGAAAGCCATCTATGAGGAACTCGGCTATACCGACTGCTCCGAGATCAAAGACCGCTATTACTTCCACTCGATGTACGTCCGCTCGCCCGGCGGCATCCTTGTCGAGTGCTGCTGCAATGCCAATGGCGGCTTCCAACGCGACGAGACGCCCGAGCAACTCGGCTCGCAACTTCATCTGCCGCCATGGTTCGAGGATCGTCGCGATGAAATTCTCGCCACCCTCGAACCCATCAAAGCGCCAGCGACCGCCACTTCGCGCGCCTGAATTGCCTCCGTCCGCGATGATTCTCACGCAGACGATGCTCGTGGCGGGCGATGACCGGAGAGCTTTGTGGGTCGCAGCGTTAGCTGTGGCATAAACAGCGCAGTTGACTTCGGGTTTTAGCCACTGAACGCCAGAGCCGTTGCGATGCGATCTGAGTCGCGGCTGAGGTCATACTGTTAAAGCATTGTTCTATCTTAATTTGCACTTAAAGAACGGAGCAAAATCGACTTCATGAAGCGAAGCGAAAATCGCATTCTCACCACGCACGTCGGCAGCATCGTTCGTCCCCAGCGTCTTCGCGAACTCTCCGGCATGTCCATGACCTCGCCCTCTCCTGAAAACAAGAAGGAATTCGAGGATTCGCTAGCCGCGTCCGTCGCGGAAGTCGTCAAGCTGCAGGCCAAGGCTGGCATCGACGTTGTCAACGATGGCGAATTTGGGAAATCCAGTTGGTCGAACTATATTCTCGAACGCATCTCCGGCTTCGAGCCGCGTCCCGAATTGAAAACCCCATTCGTTTGGCTCGGGCGCGATCTCGAACGCTTCCCAGATGTGATGGAAGCCGAGTTTCCGTGGGGTCTTGCCGGCGCTCCCGCCGATGTTTGCGTCGGCCCAGTGAAATACGCGAATCCCGCGCCCATGCAGCGCGATATTCGCAACCTGAAAGCCGCCCTGCGCTCCGTCAACGTCGAGGAAGCATTTCTTCCCGTGGTCGCGCCTGCAAGCGCCATTTGGAATGGCGTAAACGAACACTATTCAACGGAGAAAGATTACGTCTACGCCATCGCGGACGCGCTCCGTGAGGATTATCGGGCCATTGTCGATGCAGGTTTCGTCGTCCAAGTGGACGACGCCGTCCTCGCCAACATGTACGACCATCTCGTGCAAAAAAGTCCCGAGAACTACCGCCGCTGGGCCGGCCTCCGCATCGAAGCGCTGAATCATGCGCTCACTGGAATTCCCGAGGGCCGCGTGCGTTACCACGTCTGCTTTGGCAGCTGGCACGTCCCGCACCTCTCCGACGCTCCGCTCGAGGAAATTCTCGATTTCATTCTCAGCGTCCGCGCCGGAGCCTATTCCATCGAAGCCGCCAATCCACGCCACGAACACGAATGGCGCGTCTGGGAATCGCGAAAGCTGCCCAAGGGAAAAATCCTTATTCCCGGCGTTGTCACGCACCACACCATCACCGTCGAGCATCCGCGCGTCGTCGCTGACCGCATCGTCCGCTTCGCGCGTCTCGTGGGACGCGAAAACGTCATTGCAGGTACGGACTGTGGCTTCGCGCAAGCGTCGTTCGTTGTGCGCCAGCAGTCCTCCGTCATGTGGGCCAAATTCCAGACGCTTGCCGAAGGCGCGCGCCTCGCGTCCGCCGAACTCTGGCCCAAGAAAGTAAAAGCTGCTGGCCGGTCCAACGGCGCCAAGCCGCCAAAATCAGCGAAACGAACCAAGGTGGTGAAGCGACCCCGCCGACGCCCCGCTAATCGCTAGCTTCGCGGGTCGCGTTGTCGTTCCGACGAGCAGAACGATCAAGATTCTGCCGTTCTCTTGGTTTCTTCCCAGGTACCCCGCTCTCGCTCTTCCATCTTGAGCGGCCGCTTTCGTGTTTGCCTTACCGCAGCGGCACGCGATACAAATTCCGGTGCACTTCCTCGCGCGCTGTCGCGGAAATCTCCTGCGTTGGCCCTGGGGTCACCGGTCCATCTAGCATTTTTGCGCCCTTCAGCGCCTCCATATTCACCCTCCCCTGCGGCAGGATTCCATCAGGTGGCAGGCTCGGCAGGCCGGACGCTTGGGTTACCGGCAGCACCAGGGTTTTCAGCCCTTCCATCCCGCCAGACGTGAAACCGCCCGCCTTTGGCCGAGCTGAAATACATCCAGCTTTGATCCGGCGACCACGCCGCTTACTTGCCTGGTACATCGCCGCCTGCTCCTGGCTACTGCGCCCGCCGAGCGTTATGCCCATTGCCGCGCTCGATGCGCAGCGTTCTGCTTTCTCCTCCAATCAATTTGTCTGGCGCCATCGGCTTTGATAAAACTGAGGGCTGTAAATTCGCACATAAGTGGGAATTCCCGGGGGGATGATCGATGAGGCGGCGTACTGCTACTGTCTCCGTGTTTCTGCTTGTGTTGCTCATTCCATGCACGGCGGCCGCGCAACCGGCGGCGGCCAGCACCACCGACGAGCATCTCCAGAGTCTCGCGAAAACGATCACGTATGACTGGGCAAAATTGCACCCGCTCGTTGCCACGAATCTTGGGATCACGGACGAAGACGGCCTGCTTGACACGCCATCGCGGGCTGAAAATGCGCGCGACCTGGCTCTGATTCGCCGCTGGGAGCGCGAACTCGCCGCCATATCTCTGCAAGGCGCTCCGCTGATAACGGTTGACGATGCGAAGCTCCTCCGCTCCCAGTTAGTAGGGATGGAGCGGCAGTTCACCGTCTACAAGACTTATGATAAGGATCCCTCCGCGCCGTCGGTTGCCATCCTGTCGGCGATTTATACGCAGTTCCTTCATTTGCCGATCGTAGGCACTGACGGTGCAACCCAGGCGGACGTGGACGCAGCCTGGCAAAATATCGTTGCCCGGCTCGCACAGGCGCCTTTCTATATTGCTGCGGGCAATGCGCTGGTCACTCATCCCGGTCACCTATTCGGAGTCACGGGCGCGGCGCAGCTCACGGGCGCGCCGAGTCTTCTCGACGGGCCGCTCACCGCGGCAGCGAAGGGCCAGGTATCCGCCGGCCGCTTTGCAGCCTTCGTCAAAGCGCGCGACGCCACACTCGCGGCGATGGAGCGCGCCAGAAAGTACATCGATTCGCATGCGGCTTCATGGCCGGACAACTTCGCGATGGGTCGCGCGGCTTATAACGCGATGCTTCGCGACGAGCAGTTGCTCCCGTTCAATGCCTCTGATATCGAGCGCATGGGCCGCCAGGAACTCGGGCACGGATGGACCGTCCAGACATGGGTTCTAGCGCTCGCCCGCGACCGCGGAACGCCCATCGGGCCGGAGACGGGAGGTGGTTTGGCGCCCGGCGGCCCGGCCCTTGTGGATTACTACCGCGCGCGCATCGCGCAACTCCGCGCATTCGTTGACGGCCACCACGTTGTCGATGTTCCTTCGTGGCTCGGCCAAATGGACGTGCTCGAAACGCCGAAGTTTTTGCAGCCCGTTTCTCCCGGCGCCTCGATGAATCCGCCGCGGTTGTTCAGCAAAAGCACGACCGGTTTTTATTTCATCACGCCTCCCACATCGCTCGAAGAGGCGGCCAAAACCCTGGACGTCAATGAGGACTTCGATCGTGATCGCATCCTTTCGACCGCTGCGCACGAGGCCATGCCGGGCCATTTCTTGCAACTCTCCATCGCCCAGCGGGATCCCGATTTTGTGCGCAAAATTCAAGACAGCTCGTCATTCATAGAGGGCTGGGCTTATTATGGCGAAGACATGTTCGTACAGCTGGGTCTGTACGGCGACGATCTCGATGCACGCTATTTCACCGCTCAATGGGAGCGCGTGCGCGGAGCACGGGCCATCGTTGATCCCGAGCTTGCCAGCGGCGATTGGAGCTACGATCGCGCCGTTCAATTTTTCACGCACGAGACCGGCTTCACCCCGGACCAAGCCAAAGCGGCCGTCGCGGGAATCGCGCTGCAACCCGGCTACGTAATTTCCTACACCGCTGGCCGCGCGCAAATCGAGCAACTGCTCGCCGAGTACAGAATCAAGGAAGGCTCGCGTGCGTCGTTGCGCGATTTTCACGATCGCCTGTTGTGCTACGGCTCGACGCCTCTATCCATCGTGGGGCCGGAACTGATCGCGGATCTTTCCAAGCCGCTCGCCGAAGTCCGCGCCGCCGCCGGTTATTAGGGCAAATTGCTACACGTTCGAGTGGGACAAGACCATAGAAAACAAAAGACCAGGAACCTGTCAAATCACTACACTCTCGTTGCAGGTGCGTCGGCCAATCAAGGCCCTGATCTTCAGGCTCTCATGGGCCGTCCCGAGTTCGTTCTGCTGCGGGACGGGAGTTCGTGGCGCGCCTATAGCAATCCATCCAAGATCCTCGTTGCGCGCGACGCCGAATCGCTGCAGCACGCGCTCTGCTCCATCGAAGAGCATCGCAAATTCGGCGGGGAAGCCGCGGGGTTCTTGCGCTACGAAGCAGGTTACGCGCTCGAGCCCCATCTCAGCCATTTGTTGCGCAAATCGCGCGCGCCGCTTGCGTGGTTCGGTCTCTATGACCGCTGCGAAATCCTGCCGGATCTGCGCATCTCTGAAAATACCGGTCATCCCCTCATTCGCAATTCCAGGCTCGCGATTACCCGCGATAAATACTTCGCAAAACTCGCCGCCATTCGCCGCTATATCGAGGCAGGCGATGTGTACCAGATCAATTTCACCACGCGCGTCCATTTCAATTCACAGCTCGACGCCTTCGGCCTCTTCGCCGCGCTCTTTCACCGCCACCCGGCGCCCTACGCCGCATTCGTGAATACCGGCGCGGAACAAATCGTCTCCCTTTCGCCCGAAATGTTTTTCCAGATTCACGACGGAAATATCTCCGTCCGGCCGATGAAGGGAACCGCGCCACGCGGCATGCTTTTGGCTGACGACGAAGCCGCGGCCGGGCGCCTCCACGCCAGCGAAAAAAATCGCGCCGAAAATGTGATGATCGTCGATCTCATGCGCAACGATCTTGGCCGCATCTGTTGCGCGGGCTCCGTAAAAACCACCAGCCTCTTTGACGTCGAGCGCTATCCCTCCGTGTGGCAGATGACCTCCAGTGTCCAAGGCAAGCTCGCCAAAAATTGCACCGCTGAATCCATCGTGCGAGCGCTTTTCCCCTCCGGCTCCGTTACCGGCGCGCCGAAAATCCGCGCTATGGAAATCATCGCCGAGCTCGAAAATTCGCCGCGCGGAATTTACACTGGCAGTATCGGCTACTTCGCCCGTCATCGCGCCCATTTCAATGTCGCCATCCGCACCGTGTCGCTGTGTCAGAAGAAGGGAACTATGGGCGTCGGCGGCGGCATCACCCACGATTCTTCCGCGCCCGACGAATGGAACGAATGCCACTGGAAGGCGGCGTTTCTGCTTGAAAGTGAGCCGGACTTCAGGCTGATCGAGACCTTCTACTGGGATCGCAGTTACCACTTCGTGCGCGAGCATCTCGCCCGTCTGCGTGATTCCGCGAGATACTGGGGATTCCATTTCAGCCAGACGGCCATCGCGGCCGCACTTCAAGGAGCCGCGCACGCATTTCCCGCAGGTCCTCGCCGCGTCCGCCTAACGCTTTCTCGTGAGGGCGAAATCGAACTCACGAACGGCGCCTACGCCACCGAACGCTTTGGCCGCGTGCGAATTTCAAATCAAAAAGTCAGCAGCGCGGACCGTTTCCTGTATCACAAGACCACCCACCGCGCGCTCTATGAAGCAGAATTGGCCGCGGCTCGCAAGCGCGGCCTGGATGACGTCTTGTTTTTCAACGAACGCGGCGAACTCACGGAAGGAACGATCCACAACGTATTCGTGGTCAAACGAGGCATCTGGCGGACACCGCAGCTCACCTGCGGTCTTTTGCCTGGAGTTTTTCGCGATCGCATCCTGAAAACTCGACAGGATTCCCGCGAGGCGATTCTCAAGCTGGAAGATCTAGAGCGCGCCGATTCGATTTATCTGTGCAATAGCGTACGCGGCGCCTACCCGGTGGTGCTTGAAGGCGGAAAGCCTTACTCCAAAAAAAAACGCGCCGCTCGAGGGTGAATCTCCCCGAAGCGGCGCGCCTCGATTAGTGCCCTTCAGGCGGGTTCGAGCTTTTCTTCGACGATTGCCACAGCTCCACGATCCCAACGCCATTCGGGTCCTTCATAATCACCGCGCGGCCATCTTTCACTTTCATAATGCCGCCGTCGGTCACGTCCGTTGCGCCCGCAGCCTTGGCCTTGGCATAAACCGCGTCGATGTCGGTCACCTGGAATCCCAGGCAGTTCACATTGATGTCCGAAAGCTTCTGGTCTGGGACCGGTTTGCCCTTATTCGCCGCCCCACCAAGAATTTCGAGCCGGACTTTCCCGCCCGTCGTCGCTTGGGTGAACCAGCCATTAAGCATAACCATTCCGCCCATGCGGCCCCGTCCCGGCGGCGGAATCGGCGGATAGTCTCCGCCCAACACATCTTCGTAGAACGAGCGTTCCTTCGCTGGCTCAGACACGTTCAAGCCGATATGGTTAAAGCCGGTCTGATACCCGAGCCGGTTCATGGTCTGCATCGTCGCGGTCGAATTGGAGAGTTTCCCCGCATCCACCCGGACACCAGGCTTCGGATTGATAATCGCGAACATCTCGATGAACCATCCGTCCGGATCCTGCACGAATACAAAAGGACGGGGTCCATGTGCCGGAGCGCGCGAGAACGCTCCCATGTTGGGCAACACGAGCAGGCCGGCTGCCTTGAGCTTGTTTGTTACGATGTTGCAATCGTCCATCACCGTCAGATCCATGTGGCCCGCGCCCAGAGCGCCGGAATCAAGATTGCTGTAATTCTTCTGATCCACGCCTTTATATGCGTGCAGGATCAGATGCCAAGGCGTATCGGAAACCGAGCTCTGCGTCGCCAGCACCGCTGTCCGCGACTGTGTGCTCGCCGGCAGCCCCTCCAGCTTGTTTAAGCTCTTATCCACTTTCCAGCCGCCCGGCTTCTGAACAACCTTGAAATCGAGAATCTTGTAGAACTTGATCGACTTCTCCAGATTCGAAACCGAATGCACGTCAAACGCCATTCCCAGCACCTGGGTGTTCCCCTCATCCGCGGCCACTCTCTGCACGCGCACCGCTGCCAGCGCCACCACCAACGCCCCAGCCGCGATCGCGACGCCCAGGCCGCGTGACACCCACAAGCTCGTTCCCTTTAACTTTTTCATGGACGCTCCTTGAATCTTTCGGTCCCAAACGCTATGGCGATCCACCGCGCAGCCGGTCTGAATCGCGGGCTCGTCCGAAGGCTCCACTGGTTGCCTTCGGACGGATATCTAGCCGCAAAATTCTACACCCTCATGCGCCAGTGTCCAGTTTCTTATTATTCGCGTAGTGGTCAGTTTGAATTTCCTTGATCGTCACACAAGCCGTCAAGAACTAAAACTGACGCAATACCTTTACTCGCCGTGCGGATTCCAATCCCCTAGCAGCTTGTTGAAAAACCCACTCCTTGTGCAACTTTAATTGAAAGAACTCGTCTGAAGTGAAGAAGGTCAAGGAGACGAGCGAATGCGCGGAGACGATAACCAGCAGGAAGGAATGTTCAGCT
>JBOGMW010000196.1:0-33717 GCA_050746805.1 Candidatus Acidiferrales bacterium
TGGGTCGCGCAAATTCTCGCCGGAGACGCGCGCGCTCTTTCGCGTGCGGTCACGCTGATTGAGAATCGCGACGCAGGCGCGGAACAACTGCTGAAAGCAATTTTCCCTCATACCGGCCGCGCGTTTCGAATCGGCGTCACCGGTTCACCCGGCACGGGCAAAAGCACCCTCGTCGATCGCCTCGCCGCGCATTATCGCGAGCAGAAAAAAACCGTCGGCATCATCGCCGTCGATCCATCCAGCCCTTTCACCGGCGGAGCGATTCTCGGAGACCGCATTCGCATGTTGCGTCACGCTCAGGACGAAGGCATTTTTATCCGCTCGATGGCTACTCGGGGCTATCTCGGCGGCCTCGCGCAAGCAACGGGTGATGTGAGCCTGCTCCTCGATGCCGCTGGCAAGGATGTGATCCTTGTCGAGACCGTCGGTGTGGGCCAAGGCGAAATTGAAGTGGTCCGCTTGGCCGATTGCACTGTCGTGGTTCTCACTCCGGGAATGGGCGACGACGTGCAGAACCTCAAAGCCGGGCTGATGGAAATTGGAGATATCTTCGTCATCAACAAATCCGACCGCGAAGGCGCCAATCAGTTCGAGCAGCAATTGCTTGCGATTTTGAGTTTGGTCTCCGACCACGACAGTCAGAAAGCTCCGATTGTCCGCACCGTTGCCACGCAAGATCAAGGCACTGGCGAATTGGCTCTCCAGATCGCGAAGTTTCGCGAGCGCCGCGAAAGCGATCCCGCGAGCTGCGCCCAACAGCAAAACTATTGGCGCGAATGGCTGTTGCGTCTTCTGCAGGCGCGTTTCGCCGAGCGTGCGCTTGCCAAGGGCCTCGGCGAAGTTGAGTTCGAACGCTTGGCTGCTGACGTAGCCGCGCGGAAAATTGACCCCTATTCGGCCGTAAACGAAATTCTGTCTCGCGCCGGATTGTCGTGATTTCCACGGCTGAAGTCCCGGCGAAAGTTCGCTGCAAGCTTGACTGCGTTCCACCGACTCCGTATTTTGAACGAGCGGCAATCATTCGGGCATCGCTCGAAATCCTCAGCGGCGCTCCAAGGACCGGCGATTGAAACTCGGCGACCTCGAATTCCATATCATTTCCGATGGCCATGTGCTGCTCGATGGCGGCGCCATGTTTGGCGTCGTTCCGCGTCCGCTTTGGGAGAAAAAGTCCGCGCCCGACGCGCGCAACCGCATCACCCTTTCGATGAACTGCCTGCTGATCCACTCTGGCGGAAAGCGCATCCTGGTGGAAACCGGCGCTGGCGCGAAGATGGCGCCCAAGCTCCGCGACATTTACGGCATCGACGGCCCGAATCTCGCTGGAGGCTTGCAGAGATACGGCCTGCGGCCGGAGGACATAGAGATCGTCATCAACACGCACCTTCATTTCGATCACTGCGGCGGCAACACTCGCATCGAAAGCGGCGAAATCATTCCCGCCTTTCCGAACGCGCGCTATTTCGTCCAGCGCGAAGAATTCGTTCATGCCATGAATCCCAACGAACGCGATCAAGCCAGTTACTTCCCGGAGAACTTCGAGCCGCTCGAAGCGGCGGGCGTGCTGTCGCTCGTGGACGGCGATGCGAAGATCGCGCCGGGAGTCGAAGTGGTCGTGGTTCCAGGGCACAATGCTAACATGCAGTGCGTCAAACTCACCGGCGGCGGCAAGACCGCCTTTTTTTTCGCCGATCTGGTTCCCACCACCGCGCATCTTCCGCTCCCGTGGATCATGGGTTACGATCTCTATCCCGTCACCACGCTGGAGAATAAGAGGCGCTGGATTCCGCAAGTGGTCCAGGAAGGCTGGCTGGCGCTGTTTGCGCACGACCCGCGCGTCCCGGCTGCGTATCTCCGCGAACGCGACGGCAAATGGGAAGCGGAGCCGGTGCAGATCGATTAGGCCAGCGCCGATTATCAGCACATTCAGTTTCAGTATTCAGATCAGGGACCAGGAGCGTGAATGTCCAAGGCCAAAAGTTCGCCACGCAAAAATGAAAAGGCGAAAAACGCGAACGGGAAGGGAAGTGAACGGATCGCGATTGGCATCATCGGCGGCAGCGGCCTCTACGGTATGGCCGGGCTCACCGGCACTCGCGAGATTCGCGTCAAGACTCCCTTCGGCGATCCCTCGGATGCGATCGTTACGGGCACGCTCGAAGGCCGGCGCGTGGCATTTCTCGCGCGCCACGGCCGGGGCCATCGCATCTCTCCGAGCGAAATCAACTTTCGCGCCAATATCTTCGCGCTAAAAACACTAGGCGTGGAACGCATCATCTCCGTCAGCGCCGTCGGTTCGCTGCGTGAAGACGTGCCCCCGCTCGATTTCGTGGTGCCGGACCAATTTTTCGATCGCACTCGCACGCGCATTTCCACTTTTTTCGGTGACGGCATCGTCGCGCACATCAGTTTCGATAAGCCCACCTGCCCGCATCTTTCCGGGCAGCTCGCGGCGGCGGCAGAACGCGCGGGGGTGAAAGTGCACCGGGGCGGCACCTACGTCTGCATGGAGGGGCCGCAATTTTCCACGCTGGCGGAATCGCACACGTATCGTAAGCTCGGATTCGATATCATCGGCATGACCAACCTTACGGAAGCAAAGCTCGCACGCGAGGCGGAGATTTGCTACGCCACTTTCGCGATGGTCACCGATTACGATTGCTGGCATCCGTCGCACGACGCCGTCACGGTGGACCAGATCATTTCCGTGCTGACGAAAAACACGGAAAACGTACAGCGCGCCATTCGGGAAGCGGTTCGCGTACTGGACGAATCGCGCCCGTGCAAGTGCGGCGGGGCGCTGGCGCACGCCATTTTGACCGACCGCAAGGCGATTCCGGCGGCGGCCAAGAAGCGGCTTGCGCCTATCATCGGAAAATATTTGCCGTAAGCGCGTGCGCGTTGCGGTTGCGCGCGGGCAGATTTTTGTGCGTTCTACCAGGCTCAAATCGTTTTGAATTTCTTTATCGGGAGAGAACATGTCGCTACTCGTGGTCGGTTCCGTGGCATTTGACGCTATCGAAACGCCGTTCGGCAAAGTGGATCGCACGTTGGGCGGCGCGGCCAGTTATTTCGCGCTGGCGGCCAGCCACTTCGATCCGGTCCGCATCGTCGCCATCGTTGGCGAAGATTTTACCGATAAGGAGCGGGCCGTTTTTAAGGGACGCAAGATCGATCTCTCCGGCCTGGAACGCGCCGCTGGAAAGAGTTTCTTCTGGTCGGGCCGCTACAGCCAGAACATGAACGAGCGGACGACGCTCGCGACCGAGCTCAACGTGTTCGCGGATTTCAAGCCCACTCTTCCGGAAACCTACCTGGATACCAAGTACGTTTTTCTGGGCAACATTCAGCCGGGCTTGCAACGCTCCGTGCTCAAGCAATTGAAGGGCAAGCCGCGCATCGTGGGTCTCGACACGATGAACTACTGGATCGAAGGGTCGAACGCGCAGCTTCGCGAAACTCTGAAGTGCGTGGACATCCTTACCATCAACGACGACGAGACACGCCAGCTGACCGGCGAACACAATCTGTTCCGCGCATCGCGCCACGTCTTCAAGCTCGGCCCCAAGATTCTGATCATCAAGCGGGGCGAACACGGCGCGCTGATGGTCCATCCGAAATTCGTTTTTTCCGTTCCGGCGTTTCCGCTGGAAGAGGTTCACGATCCCACCGGCGCGGGAGACACGTTCGCGGGCGGCTTCATGGGCTATCTGGCGAAAGCCGGCAACATGAACGAACGAAACCTTCGCCGCGCCATGGTCTACGGCTCGGTGCTGGCCAGTTTCACGGTGGAGAAGTTCGGCGTGGAGCGGCTGGCCAAGGTGACGGCCAAGGAAATCAACGCGCGCGCGCGCAAATTCGCAAAGCTCACCACGTTCACGCTCTAGCGCTCGGATTGCTCGCGCTCTTCCTCGATGGATAGCGGAGTGAAAAGATCGGTCGCCATGCCGATCGCCAGCCCCGCGACGGCTACAAACAGAGCGTGCATGTGCCACCTCATGAAGGATGCCGTTCCGCCAATGGCTCCGAACATGTAGAACATCCAAATCGAAAAAATAAAAATCGCCTGCTTCGATTCGGCGCTCTGCGCGGCCCGATTTTCCGGAGTATCCCGGCGCCCGCGCAGAAAATCGTAGCTGCGAAACAAGATTCGCGCCAGTAGCTGCGCCAGCTTGTTGACCATCCCGGTGACGAACGTGGTGTGCACGGTCAGCGGGCCGACGCCCGTTAGCGTGGCCGTCTGCAATCCCATCGCGGCCGCCAGTAGTGACAGAAAGAAGTAAACGCGCGGCGCCACGGCCGCACCCAAGCTCGCGCCCGCCGCTCCCGGCGCCACGCTCACCGCCACGAACGCGATCGTCGCTGCCTCGATACCCAGCACGATTGTGGCAATACTTCGAAAACGCCGCCGCGCGCCTACCTCGATAATCGCCCGCCCGGTCACCGAGCCAATAAGGAATGCCGCGACGATCGCAAATCCGGCGATGACGCCTGAACCGCTTCGCTCTTCGATGCTTTGGCCCAGATGCACCGTGGTGCCGGTCACATGCGCCGTGAACAAATGGTAAAGGCCAAGGAAGCCAACGATGTCCACCAGCCCCGAAACGAACGTCAGCACTAGCGCTACGGCAATCTTCGATTTGTGCTTCGCAAGGGTGTCGCTCGAGCGCGGCATCCCGGGAATTATGCCACGCTGGAGATTTGGACGAAGCTCTTTCGAGCGCCGTTTGCACCGGTTGTCCCCGGCGAATGCAAGGGGAGCTAAGCCGAAGGGCGCTTTTGGCGTGGTCTCCCGGGCCCAAGAAACGCTCTTGCGTTTTGGGGCGGGGCGCGAGGCGTGAAGGTTGCGGGAGTTGCTTTTTTGATCGCGAGAGCGCGCAATCGAGCACGAATTTGGCATGCGAAATAGTGCCGAGCGTTTGCACTGCGACGTTCCGCCCTTGCACGTAGCCGGCTGTTTGTTTTCTATAACTTACGTGTGTTTGAGGCCGATTGACCGTTCCGCCCCTAGAGCAGTGAAAATCAGGCCGTTTTGGGCGGAAATAAAGCGAACACGCAGGTATCACCCGAATGAACAACGGCGGATCGACTCGAGGCGGGACAGGGTGGTCCGTTCGGCTGACAACAGCCGTATCGATGGCGAGTTTTTCGTCGATACACATAACTACAGATCGAACATAACAAATCTGGGCGGAAATCCTACTGGCCGTAGGTACAGATTTGGTACAGGAGACTCGAACTTGGACCTCCTTGCGGTCGGGGCGCAGCGGGCCGACCACCAGTTCTCGAATATGCTGACCGGCAGCCCTGGATGCACCGCTGGGGGCAGCAAGTCGGCAGGGGAGTTGACCGGAAGGGCAAAGACGTGAGAATGGGCGGGCTTTCTGCGATTGACCAGAAACTTTCGCGCGAGTATCGTTCCGAGATGCTCCGTCGGTTGGCCAAGCGGCGAACGGCAGCGGTAGCGATTCTGCTGGTATTCGCCGTGTCCGCGCTCAGCACCGTGAAGGTCGCCCACTCGCACGTGGACGGCAAAGAACACGCCAATTGCGAGCTCTGCCATCTGCAGCACACCGGCGTTCCGCAGCCAAGCGCGCCCGTGCACGTGGTAGTGGCGCTTCGTGTGGTGCGCTGCATTTCCGAAGAGCAGCGCCCTGCAATCGTAAATTCCACTTTCATTCAAAGCGTTCCCCGAGGTCCTCCCGCTTAGCTTCGAATCCTAAAAACATGCTCTCCCAGCGTTCGCTATGCACGTGACGGCGCGCGCGCAATTCCACCTATCTACCACGCTTGCATAGGGCAAAGCGTGGGTTGCACCCATTGGGGAGAAATCATGAAAGTGGGACGTTCGCTACTGCAATTCTTGGCGTTCGCAGTGTTTTTGTTTGGGCTTACCGCGGTTGTATTCGCGCAGGCGGGCAATTCCGGCACGATCACGGGCACGGTGACCGATCCCGAGGGCGGGGCGATTCCCGGCGCGACCGTGAAAATTCACAATCCGGTGAGCGGATATGAAGCCAGCGCCACGACAGACAGCATGGGACAGTTCACGCTTTCGAACGTGCCATTCAATCCGTATCACACGACGGTGGTGGCGAAGGGATTTTCTTCGTTCGTTCAAGATGTAGAGGTGCGGTCCGTGCTGCCGGTCAGCTTGGACATTAAGCTGCAACTGGCGGGAGTTAGCACCACGGTGACGGTAGAGGGCGGCGGGGATTTGATCGAAACCACCCCGACTGCGCACACGGACATTTCGCGGCAATTGTTCCAAGAGGTTCCGCTGGAGAGCCAATCATCGTCACTCAGCTCGCTGGTGACCGCTGCGTCGCCGGGCGTAGCGGCCGATTCGAACGGGCTTTTCCACGGATTGGGCGATCATGCCGACAACTCCTTTTCCATGGACGGGCAGCCGATCACCGATCAGCAGAGCAAAGTCTTCTCGAATCAGATACCGACTGATGCGGTGCAATCGCTGGAGGTGATCGAGGGCGCACCGCCCGCACAATATGGCGACAAGACCAGCCTGGTGATCGACGTGACGACGCGTTCCGGACAGGGAGAAACGACTCCGCACGGAAGCATAAACACATCGTACGGAACGTTCGGTTCATCCACTGGCGGCTTTAATCTGGGTTACGGCGGAATGAAGTGGGGCGAATTTATCGCTGCCAACGGCCTGAACACCGGGCGCTTCCTCGATCCGCCGGAATGCAGCGTAATGCATGACAAAGGCAACGAGGAGAACGTGTTCAACCGGATGGACTACCAGTTCGATACGAACGATACGGCGCACCTGGATTTTCAATATTCGCGGTCGTGGTTCCAGACGCCGAATTCGTTTGATTCGGAGTACGCCTCGCCGTGGTACGGCGTGACCGTGGATGACGGCGGGATTGGTCCGAACGGGCTGCCGGTGGGGCCGGCCGATCAGCGCTCGCAAATACAGACTTTCGACATCGCGCCGACGTGGAATCACATCATCAACCAGAATACGATTCTTACGCTGGGCCTGTGGACGCGGCGCGACGCCTACAACTATTACCCCAGCGGTAATCCATTTTCGGATCTTGGTCCGTTCAGCTTGCAGAGAGAAAGCGTGGGGCAAGATCGCACGCTTTTGAATGCGGGAGGGCGCGCCAGCGTCTCGTACGTGAAGGGCATTCACAACATCAAGGCGGGAATCAGCTACGAGCAAACCGAGCTGAACGAAAACGACAGGATTGGAATCGTCGATCCCACGCTGAATGCGCCGTGCCTGGGCACGAATACCAACCCGCTGACGGACGCGTTTTATCCGCTCGCTCCGGTGCAGGGTTTGACGGATCCGAGCCAGTGCGCGGGGTCCGGACTCGAGCCGAATACAGCGGCCAATCTGGATCCGAACGTCCCGGGCAATGCGGCGAATGGGTTCTTGAGCACATCGCTTTATCCGCTGTACGACCCGGTGCTGGCGCCGTACGACCTGACGCGGGGCGGGAGTCCTTACACGTTCAACGGCCATACGGACGTGAAAGAGCTGGCGATGTATGTGGAAGACGCGATCACCTGGAAAAACTGGGTCTTCAATCTGGGCGTTCGCGGAGATGTGTACAATGGGCTAAGCGTGGCACGCGAAGCGGAGCCACGGCTGGGCGCGGCGTACAACATCAAGCAGAGCAACACCGTATTGCGCTTTTCCTACGCGCGCACGATGGAGACGCCATTTAACGAAAACCTGGTGCTTTCGAGCATCGGTTGCGGCAATGCAGTGCTTGGTCCGCTGCTTGCGTGCAGCTCCAATGCATTCACGCCGATCGCTCCCGGCCGGCGCGACGAATATCACGTTGGGCTGCAGCAGGCGTTTGGGCGATACGTGGTGTTCGATGGCGAGTACATCTGGAAATACACTACCGGCGCGTACGACTTCAGCGTGCTGGGCAACACGCCAATCACTTTTCCCATCGAGTGGGTGAAATCGAAAGTTCCGGGATTCACGGCGCGTGTGAACCTTACGAACTATCACGGCGTGACCGCGTACGTGGTGATGTCCAGCGTAGCTGCGCGTTTCTTTCTGCCGCAAGTCGGCGGCGCAGGCGCGACGCCTACGGGACCGAGCGGCGTTTTCCGCATCGACCACGACGAGGCGTACAACGAAACGACGCACATGCAGTATCAGCCGTGGTCGCGCGGGCCGTGGCTGGGATTTAACTGGCGGTACGACAGCGGGATGGTAGCCGGTGCCACTCCGTGCTACGGAGTGGAGACGTTTAACACCTGCCCCGGTTCGATCCCGGGAAATGCGGGAGGCGTTGGTGGGCTAAACACGATCAGCGTGGTGGCTGCGAATTACGGAGCCGTACCGCTTTCGCCCGACCAGGAATACCAGGCCGGTTTCTCCTGCAACGGGTTGCGCGCCGCGGCGCCAACCGCCGCAAATCCGTTTGGAGTGCCACTCTCGTACAACGGCGTTGCGGACGTTTGCCCGGATTCGGCGTTCGGATCGAAGCTGATCAAAGTGCCGTCGCCAAACTCTGAGCAGGACGACAGGAATCCGCCGCGAGTCGAGCCGCGAAACCTGTTCGACCTTTCCATCGGCGACGACAATTTGTTCCACGCCGATCGCTATCGCTGGAGCGCGCAGGTGACGGTGATCAATATGGCCAACGCCTACGTGCTCTATAACTTCCTCTCGACCTTCAGCGGGACGCATTACGTGACGCCTCGGACGTTTACAGCCCAGATTGGCTTTCATTTTTAAGGCGGCTCGCATTTGAGGGCGCGCCCTTTCCATTCGCTCAAAATTTGCGGTTCGTGTAAGGAGCAAATCATAGCCAGCATGACTCCGGCACGAGTGCGAAGGATTCGCAAAGCTCTGGGATTCACGCAGGAGGAGTTTACGCGGACCCTCTGGGTGACGTACACCACGCTAAACCGCTGGGAAGGCGGTCGCGCCGATCCTACCGGAATGCACCTGCGAATCCTGCGGCTATTGGAGGAGAACCTGGCGAAGCCATCGTTCCAGTTGGCGTTGCGAGACCCGCGCGCTAGCAATCCGATGTTCTTGCTGCACCGGATGCTGGATCAGCTATACGGAAACACAGGCTAGGAGCAGGGCCGAATGCCGCGGGAAGGAAGGGGCCAGAACGGGAGTTGACCGGGCGCTCGATAGAGTGCTATCAATCCTGTTCAACTTTTTCGGTTTGGAGCTGTGGGGCAGGCATCCTTGGATTGCCGGTCAGGCTCTAAGTGACATCGGGCCGGGCATTCCGCGATCAGTAACAGGAGAAACGTTTGAAATCGTTGCGGTGGGTTCTGCCGGCGTCGATTGCCGGGATCTTGCTGGCGTTGATGGGTTGCGGAGGCAATAGCGCTCCGCCTTACAATCAGACGCCGGCGATTTCGCTGATCGTTCCTTCCAACATCACTGCCGGCAGCCAGGACTTCACGCTGATCATTTCCGGAACGGGATTTATTTCCACGAAGAAAGGGACTTCGTTCGCCTACTGGAACGGATCGGCGCGCTCGACGACTTTTAACGTGACGACCGGGCAGCTTACGGTGGCGATTCCTGCGTCGGATGTGACGAATCCCGGAGTGGTGCAGGTGACGGTGATTAATCCGCCTCCCGGAGGAGGGGAAGCACTAGGAGCAGCTACTTTTCAGATTGAGCCTGCGCAGGCCAATGGCCCCACGATCTCGTCGATAATGCCTGCGAGCGCGCAGGTGAACGCGAAACCTCCGCAGATCACGATTAATGGCGCGAACTTCGTTTCCGGCGACGTGGTGACGTTCAACGGGCAATTGCGCGCGACTCCGGCTGCGATGTACGTGTCCCCGGGACAGATGACGTTGCAGCTTTCGCAGACCGATATGGCGTCGGTTGGCAACGCCAGCATCGCGGTGGGCGGCTCGGGGCTGGTTTTGATGTCTCCTTCAGCCGAATTCCCAATCACCGCAGCGAACGCGCCGAGTCCGACGGTTAGCTCGCTTTCGCCATCGAGCGCGGCGGCTGGGGCGGCTGATTTGCAAGTGCTGGTGAACGGCTCGGCATTCGCGGCGAATTCCACGGTGCTATGGAACTCGGTGCCAGTGGCGACCGCGTATCTGAGCGATTCGGCGGTGATCGCGCTGGTCCCGGCGGCGGACCTCGCCACGCAGGGCACGGCGGATGTTTCGGTGATGACTCCTGCGCCGGGCGGAGGCACGTCCGGAAATTCCACGTTTACGATTAACGCGAAATAGAGGCAGTCCACGGAGCGCGAGCCGCGGGCCGGGCAATCTGCCGCAGCGCCGACGGTCGCGTCCATAGTTGCAATGGGCGCAAAGCGTCTGCTGCGGCGTCTGGACTCGCTGCCGCAAATTCCTTATCCTCAAATTCAGCCATGGTGAATCGAATCACGCGACCGATGAAGCCCGCCGCGTTGCGTCCTCACGATGCTATTCGCGTGCTTTCGCTGGCTAGCCCCGTGAAGCCGGATCTGCTGCGAAAAGGATGCGACGAAGTCGCGCGGCTGGGATACGTGGCCGAGGCGGACGAGGCTACGGTGCTGGCACGTGAAAGCTATTTCGCGGGCTCGGAGCGATGCCGGCGCGCGGCGTTGCAGCGTGCTCTGGGGGAGACGGAAACGCGCGCGATATTTTGTTCGCGCGGCGGATACGGGTCTAATTACTTGTTGGACGATCTGAACTGCGCAAAAGATCGCGCCAAGATTTTGCTGGGGTCGAGCGATATTACTTCGCTGCAGATTTTTCTGTGGCAGAAATTTGGCTGGGTGACGTTTTACGGGCCGATGGTGGCGTCTAATTTCCAACATGGCGCGGGCGCGGCGCATGGGTACGATCGAGAGAGTTTGCTGCGCGCGCTGACCGAAACGGAGCGCGGCTGGGAACTCGACTTGCAAAGCGAATCACTGATTGCCGGAGATGCGGAAGGCGTGCTGCTGGGCGGGTGCTTGACACTGATTGAGACGTCGCTGGGCACGCCGTGGGAACTGGAGACATTTGATGAGGAAAAGGGCGGCTCGATTTTGATCCTGGAAGATCGCGGGATGAAGCCGTATCAGGTGGATCGCGCGCTGATGCATTTGAAGCAAGCGGGGAAGTTTGAGGGATTGGCAGGAGTGGTCCTTGGAGATTTTCCGGAATGCGCCGCGGCGGACGGTGTGGAAACGGCGCGAGACGTGGCGCGACGTATTTTTGAGCCGCTGGCCGTGCCGCTGGTGTGGGGCGCGCCGATTGGCCACACCGAGCGCGCGGCTCTGACGGTGCCGCTGGGCGTACGAGCGCGGCTTTCGGTTCCGGCGGGCGCAGACGCGGCAGCGAAATTGCAAATTCTGGAACCGGCGTGCACGCGGTGAAACTCTCCGCTCAAAACACAGCTGTGCATCACGTACATCTGCTCGGCATTGGGGGCGCGGCGATGGCGCCCGTGGCCGGAATGCTGAAGGAACGCGGGTTTCATGTAACCGGCACGGATGTGAACGTCTACCCGCCGGCATCTACTTTGCTGCGGTCGCTTGGAATTTCGTGGAGCGAAGGATATCGGGAAGAGAATCTGGCCCCGGCGCCAGACTTGGCGGTGATCGGCAACGCGATTTCGCGCGGAAACCCGGAAGTCGAGCGGATTCTGGACGAGAAAATTCCGTACTGCTCGATGCCTCAACTGTTAGAGGACTATTTTCTTCCCGGCCACACTTCCGTGGTGATCGCCGGAACTCACGGGAAGACGACAACCACGGCGATGACGGCCTGGATTTTTCATACGGCGGGGCGACGGCCGGATTTTTTGGTCGGCGGCGTGGCGCCAAATTTTGGCGACCGGAGCTACGCGCTGGGCGGCGGCGATGAGTTCATCATCGAAGGCGATGAGTACGACACTGCGTTCTTTGATAAAGCGCCGAAATTTCTGCACTACCATCCTGATGAGTTGATTCTTACTTCGCTTGAATACGATCATGCGGACATTTATCCGGACCTTGCGTCGATTGCGCTGCAATTCCGGCGCTTGATAAATCTAGTGCCGCAGCGCGGCCGGATTTTGATTTGGGGCGAAAGCCGCGAGCTAAAAGAAGCGGTGGCGAAAGCATTCTGCCGAGTGGAGACGTTCGGTTTTACCGCGGATTGCGATTGGTGTGCCGGCGACATTGCATGGCAGGATTCCGCCACGATGTTTCGCGTAGCCCATCGTGGCCGGGAAATCGGCACGTTTCAAATCCCCGTGGCCGGGCGGCACAACGTGATGGACGCGCTGGCGGCGATTGCGATGGCGCACGGACGCGGGATCGAGAGCGAAGCGATTCAGCGCGCGCTGGCTACGTTCGAATCGGTGCGCAAGAGAATGGAGATCAAGGGCGACGTGGACGGCGTGCTGGTGGTGGAAGATTTCGCGCATCATCCCACAGCGATTCGGCTGACATTGGAAGCAGCGCGAACGCGCTGGCCGGACCGGAAAATCTGGGCGGCCGTGGAGCCACGGTCGAACACGATGCGCCGCAAAGTTTTTCAGGATGCGCTGCCGGAATCGCTAGCGCTCGCTGATGCGATTGTCTTCGGTCCGGTGAATCGTGCGCAAACGCTCGGCGAGGATGAACGGCTCTCTCCGGAGTCGATTGCCGCTTCGCTTCGCGCGCAGGGACGAGACAGCCGCGCATTTGAATTCGCAGAACAGATTGCCGAATATCTTGCTTCCCACGCTGCTTCCGGAGACCTCGTGTTGGTGATGTCCAACGGCGGATTCGACGGACTTACCGCAAAGCTGTTGGAAAAGCTGAAGTCGCGCGCTGGTGTTCGTGACTGATGACTGCTTGGGGCGCAGGATCGCGAGTAGAGGTGGCGTGTGGCCGGTTGATGCGCGCGGTACTTTGTTCGACGGTTTTCGGTGCGATTGCGCTTGCATGCGTTCCCGTTGCATCGGCCGCGATTCGCTATCAGGTTTCGCTTAGCCAGCCGGAGCAGCATATCTTTCACGTACAAATGGAAATTCCGCACGCTAGCTCGGGCGAGACGATCGCAATGCCAGCCTGGAACGCGCTGTACCAAATTCGAGATTTTGCGTATCGCGTGCGCGACGTTGAGGTGGAGCATCTTTCGGCAAGCGAATCTACGCCGCACTTCAGCGTTGCGAGGGAGTTGGATAAGCAGGATTGGTCGCTTGGCGAGATGCCCGGCCATGGAGATCCGGCGGTCACTCCGGAAGAGGACGTGGTGACCTACTCGATCGCGTGGAATGATCCCGGTCCGTTTGATACCCAACTGAGCGATCACCACGCGTTCATAAATCTTGCGGAAATTCTGATGTACGTGCCCGACCGGCGCAATGAAGGCACCAAAGTGGATTTTCAGAATGTGCCCGCGGGTTGGAAAATAATCGCGCAGCTCGCGGCCGGGCGGGAGCCGGATTCGTTCACTGCGTCAAGCTACGATGCGCTGGTGGATGCTCCGGTGGAGGCAGGGAATTTCGAGCAGTTCGAATTCGATAACGATAGCGCGCATTTTCGCGTGGCTGTTGACTCGCGGGACTGGGACAAGAGGCTTTTGCGGGAGGCGCTGCGTCGCATCACCAGCTACGAATTGAAGCTGATGGGCGGCCCGCCGTTCGCGGCGTACACATTTATTTTTCACATCGGGCCCCTTGCGGACGTAGGCGGCGGGGGAATGGAACACATGAATTCGACGGCGATTGCCGCGAATTCGACAGGCAGCGCCGCCGCGATTGCCGCTCACGAGTTTTTTCATGTGTGGAACGTAAAACGCATCCGGCCGCGGACGCTGGAACCAGTTGACTATTCGAAGGAACAGTACACGCGCGCGTTGTGGTTCGCCGAAGGAGTGACGAACGCGTACGCATCGTACACGCTGGAGCGCACGGGGCTGTGGTCGAAAAGCAAGTTCTACGCCGACCTTGCGTCGCAGATCGCGGACTTGCAGTCACGGCCGGCTCGCAAATGGCAGAGCGCCGAAGAGTCCAGCCTGGATGCGTGGTTTGAGAAATATGACGACTACAATCTGCCAAGCCGCAGCATCTCGTATTACGAAAAGGGGCAGATTCTGGGCGTAATGCTCGATCTGGAGATTCGCGACGCAACGGATAACCATAAGTCTATGGACGACGTGATGCGGCGCATGAACGATGAGTACGCGAAGGCCGGCCGGTACTACGACGATAGCGAAGGTGTGCTGCGAGTGGTGAACGAAGTATCCGGAAAAGACTTCGGCGACTTCTTTCGGCGCTACGTTTCCGGAACCGACGAGATTCCTTACAACGAATTCCTGTCCGTCGCGGGATTGCGTGTGAACCTGAACGCCGCGAGCGACGGCGACCCGGTGGCGACGATTGAAGAAGTGCCTCATTCGAGCGCACGGCAGCGCCGCATCCGCGAAGGATTGCTTCGCGGCGTCACCGAATGATTCGCGCCATCGCCGTCGTACTTTTGTCCGCCGCTGCAATCGTGTTTTGCCTTCCCTGGCTAATCTTGTGGACGGCCATCACCGGGGATCCGGAATTCATGTATTCCACGTCGATGAAAGTCGTGCACATAGGCGTGCGCACCGCCGGGATTCGATTTCGCGTCGAGGGCGTGGAGAACATTCCCGTGGAGGCCTGCGTGTTCGCGTGCAATCACGCGTCGAACGCAGACGGTCCGGTGATGGTGCTGGCCATTCCGCGGCGCCTGAGCGTTTTGATCAAGAGGGAACTATTCCGTATTCCGATACTTTCCATCGGAATGCGTCAAGCTGGTTTTGTTCCGGTGGATCGCGGCGCGAAAGACGGCGCGGTGAATCTGGACGAAGTGGCGCGACATTTAAAGGACGGTTTATCGCTTCTGGTTTTTGCCGAGGGCACGCGCAGTCCCGACGGGCGATTACGGAAGCTCAAGAAGGGCGCTGCCCAGATGGCCATTCACGCGGGTGCGCCGATCGTGCCAGTGGCCATCGCCGGCACGCCGCCGATCATTCCCAAGGGCGATTGGCGGCTGCGTCCCGGAGCAGTGAGCGTGCGATTCTGCCCGGCAATCGATGCTTCGAAGTACAGCGTCGAGGAGCGATCGCAGCTGACTGAACGCGTGCAGGGGGCCATAGCCAGCGCGCTCCCTGCCGATCAACGGCCAGTGGCTCTATCCACTCGCCCGTCAGCCTCGTGAATTGTCGACCGATGGTCGCACCGGCAAGAGTCCGCTCTGGCGGCTGCTATACTGAGAGCCGATGCCAGGGCAACTCATTCACGAAATAATTCCCGTTGGATTATTGCAGTGCAATTGCTCGATTCTGGGCGATCCGGAATCGCGCGAAGCGATCGTGATCGATCCCGGAGACGAAGTAGACCGCATCTTGGAGATCATTCGCAGGCACAGCCTGAAAGTACGCGCGATCGTGAGTACGCATACGCATATCGATCACGTGGGCGGCCTAGCGGCACTGCATCGCGCCACCGGCGCACCAGTGCTGATCCACGAAGACGATCTGGCGCTTTATCGCGCGCTCGATACGCAAGCGGAATGGCTTGGAATTCCCACTCCGGAGGTCATCCGGTTGCCGGAATTCTTGAAAGAGGGCGATACGCTTCGCTGGGGTGATTTTGCCGCGCAGGTGCTGCATACTCCGGGGCACACGCCGGGAAGCATCAGCTTGATGGTGAATTCGGCTGCGGCGGCTCATCGTGACCGCGAGAGCATGAATCAAGCGGCCGGCGGTGGTACGGCCTTCGAGGGTGGGCGGCTGATCGCCGGCGATACACTTTTTCAGGGCAGCATTGGTCGCACAGATCTGCCCGGCGGCTCCTATCCGCAAATCATCGATTCGATTCGCGAAAAGCTGCTGGTCTTGCCCGATGAGACAGTGGTGGTTCCGGGACACGGCGGCAGAACGACCATCGGCTTGGAGCGCGCTAACAATCCTTTTTTACGGTAGGGTCTTCGAAAATAAGCGTGGTTGCGTGACCGAGCGGAGATAGTCCTAGGACTATCTATTGCCGCACTAGGAACAGCCGGTTGCGGGCTGCCTTTACTTGCCACTGAGCAACACAAGATAATTACTGACAGATTAGGCGCAGTGGGATCGGGACTTTGGTCCGGTCCACGCTGTAGCAGCACGGTTGCGGCAGACGGGCCGAATTTGCGCTGTCCGGTTGGACGTACTTTCGGATGGAGCGTCAGGTCCTGCCAAAAAGTAGGCGACGATTCCAGCCCAGTTTGCTTTGCCAGGGGTAGTGCGGCCAGTGGACGTTGGGCCTCCCTGAGTTCGCGATCGGGAAAGTTTTGGGGGATAGAAACATGAGACGTTCAGATTTAGTGCGCAATGCCTCCAGGGGAAAGAGCGCACGCACTTCGCAGATCGTGTTTGGCGAAAGGCAGCACCTGCTACGCGTGCTCGATTCCGTGGAGCGCAGCGCGCTGCCGGCGGCACGGCTCGAACAAGAACGCCGCATCATCGAGCAATTGATTCATGCTCGCACGCAGGAGTTGAATCGCATTAATCCTGGATGGGACGAAAAAGTGGGCCAGGTGCTGAGCGCGGAAGTGAAACCCGAGGTGCTCGAGCAGCTTTCGCGGCAGGCCCCCAAGGAAGACTTTTACTTGCTCCGCTTGATCAGCGAACATCCAAAAGTTCCGGCAAAGACGCTCAACCGGCTTTCGCATCATCCCTATTCGGCAATTCGCGAGAACATTGCGCGCCATCCCAATAGCGACGCGGCAACCCTTTCGCGCTTGAGCCGCGACCGTACGCAACCATTATGGTATTTGGTGGCTTTCAATCCTAATGCGCCGGGTCCGCTGCGCAAGAAATTGCAAGAGCGCATGCGGCGTTTGGGCGAACGGTCCGCCACAGCCACACAATAGGCAGTTCTCGCCGGTGGCGACAAATGCGAATCCTTGACGCAGCCGCCTATTTTAAAAATCCGAAATAACGCGGGCGTGAAATCAGCGCCTGCGGTCCTCGCGAACGGCGGGACCGCAGGCAAATTTCCCAGTTACCTTCCCGAAGGCGGAGTGGCGGGATTCGCGGGCGGGCGGTTTCGGCTGGCAGGCGGAACGATGCCATTGTCGCGCAGGTATTCCACCATCTGCCCGTAGTGATCGTTCATGTGCACGCACGCGAAAATCGCGATGGCTGCGCGCGTCCTCAAAAATTGAATCGGCGCTTTGCTCATCGGCTCGAAGGCGTTTTCGTTGTTGATACTCGCGATGGCTTTGTGACCTTCGGCGAACGATTCACGCAAATACTGCATGATCTGCGCCTTCGACTTTATGTTATCCGGCCCGTTTTCCTGCTCGAAGCGGTCCGAAGCGGTGGCGGGCGGATGGCCCAGAATTGCGCCGAAGAAGCGGTCGTTGGCGGTGGCGACGTGCTTCACTTCTTGAGCGAAGGTGCGGACGCCTTTGAAATTGCCGCCGGTGGGCGCGAAATCGTATTTATCAGCGGGCATGGCGTCGGCCGCGCCCTCGAACTCGTGTTCCTGGATCGTGAGTTGCATGTTCAGCGTGGATTGGATCGTCGCTGGACCCTTGGGCATTCGCATAGCCTGGCGCTGCTGCGCCGCCGCGGGCATCGCACCCAACATGCCCATCAAAAATATCGCTGCCGTTCCGAGCGCGGTTCTCATAGCCGTCCTCCTCTTCGCAAATTGGCCTCATTCCTTGCCATTAACCACCGGGATTTCAAGTGCGTATTTTCGAATGGCGTGAGCCACACCGCAATCCTCGCTGGAAAGCGTGGTCTCCCAGCCCATGTCCTTCAGCGCCGCAACGCTATTGCCCATGACGATTGGCAAACCGGCGTATTGTAACATCTCGCGGTCGTTCCAGTTGTCGCCGATCGCCATCACCTCGCCGCGAGCGATTCCACGCCGGGCAGCCCACTCCGCAAGCGCAGCGCCCTTGGAAACGCCGCGCTGCAGGACGTCAAGCATCGACAAATTGCGCGCTTGATACTCGGTCATGGCCAGCGTGTACTGGGAGGATAGCGGAAAGTCGCGAAGGATTTGCGCCACGTTCTGAATTGCGGCGCAGTCGCCGAGGTACAGAATCTCGACCGGGTCGTCGCCATCCAGGCAATCCATGAGCGGCTGGACTTCGGCCACCTGCTCTCGATGCCGCGAAAGATATGGCCCGATGTACGCTCCGTTCCAATCGATTTTTTCGAAGATCACTTGCCGCTCGTGCGGACGGTCAAATATCACGCCGGCGCACACGCGAAATTCAGGCGTTGCGTTAAGAACCTTCCGAGCTACGTCCGCCGGAAGCAGCCTGCGGTAATGCGTCTCGCCGGATCGCGATTTGATAAGCGCGCCATTGCTGGAGATAAAATCGACGTTGCAGGCAAGGGCAGCCGCGCTCAAGCGCGCGGAATGAAACCGGCGTCCCGTGACGATGAGAATTTCGATTCCACGATCCGCCGCCTCCGCGATTGCTTGGACGTTTTCATCGGGCAAATGGCCGCGCGAATCGAGAAGCGTCCCATCCAAGTCCATGGCAATTAATTTAACCGGCACGGATCCATTGTACCTTGGCTCGCGAAACCTGCGTGTATTGGTCGGCCTTCACTGGAAGTAGAAAATCTGAGGCAGCGAAGGGAAGGGGACGCTTGTCAGCGCAGTTTTGCCGGGCGCGCGCTATTGCCTGGCTGCTGTCAAATGCGCTTTCAGGATTGGCTACTGAAGGCGCGCGTACGCTTTCTGCACGTATTCCGGCACGTCCGGACCATCCGGAACATTTTTTCGCATTGTCTGCGCCCAATGTTCGATCCACGAGACGCCGCCATCCATGCCATCGTCGTATCCGTCCGGTATCCGGTAGGCGGGATCGCGCAATGCTTCCTTCAGAGTGATAAATCGATAGCCGCGCGCGCGCATCATTTTCGCAAGATCGCGCATCTCGTCGGTGTCCAATTCGTCCGCGTGCAGAAGTAGGATCTGCCGCGGCTCGTAGCCCAACGTTTCGGCGGAGAACTTCTCGAAATACCCGAAAACTTTGTCCATGTAACTCAGAAAGGCCGCCGACACGCGATCGGCCGTCTCCGTATCTCCCATGGCCAGAGCGTGCGCGTAAACAGCCGCGAACATGTATTCCTGGTTATCGATGGTCACCGACGCAATCGCGTATCCCTGTCGCGCGAGGAATCGCCGGAACGCGCGCTCGGTCTCGTGCGTTTCGCCTACGTCTAAGAACGGATAGCGGAAATAGCGCTCGTGCATTCCCTTCGATAGCATCAGCGGCTGGGTGACCTCTTCGCCGCGCAAAAAATTGAGCTCGTAGGCTGCCAGCGGCGTGCTGTCTATATCGACGTGCGAATAGGTATGGTTTCCAAGCGGATACCCAGCATTCACCCACATCCTCAAGATGTCAACGCGCTGGTTGAACTGGCCGCGGTCGAGTTTGTCTTCGTTCACGAATCCAATCGCCGGAATGCGGTATTCCTTCAGCTCCGCCAGCAAGCGCGTCGTCATTGCTTGCAGCGCTTCTGGGTTGTACGACACTACGGAATCGGCCGGCGCGGGCAAATCGTCAAACGTCACCGCTACTTCGCGCGACCGGCGCGGAGCGTGCCGCCCGGGCATCGCCAGCGAACGCATTGCTGCCAGCCGCGCCGCTGGCTGCTTAGGCGGGAGACCACGGCTCGGGCTGGCTAAACTGGCACGCATTTTAGGGAGGCCTTGGGACTTCTGGAGGGCACGTAAGCCAGAAACCCGGGTTGCGGCGTTCGTGACCGGCAAGAGTGCGCATGCCAGGGCAGCGAACACGAATACCAGCCAGGGTCCGCAAAATCTGGCATTCGCTCGATGCTCATCGATGCGCTTGAAATCGGCTCGGCCGGACTGATGCATTCCCATGCGAGCGCTCTTTCTTAGAGACCCGCAGCCTATCCACGAATGCTGCGAGGTATCAGTCTAAGGCGAGAGGTTGCCGCAGCGTCAGTTTTCTTTGGCAACGCCTTCAGAAACTTCCACCGGCACGCGCCCGCTAATCACGTCGCGAATTTTCTGCGATACGCTTTTCAAATTGAAAGGTTTTTGCAGATAAGCAACGCCGCCTTCGAGCACTCCGTGGCGAAACACAGTGTCGTCTGTGTAGCCGGAAATGAAGAGTACTTTCATTTCGGGACGCAGCGCGCCCAATTTGGCCGCCAATTCCGAACCGCTCATATGCGGCATCACCACGTCGGTCACCAGGATGTGAATCGTGCCTTGGTGCGCGGCGGCTGCTTTCATTGCGCTCTCGCCGTCGTCGGCTTCCAGCACCTGATAGCCGGCGCCACGCAAATAATCGCCCACGAGTTCCCGCACGCTCTGCTCGTCCTCCACGAACAAGACGGTCTCCGAGCCGCGTTCGGCGCCTTTATTCCCGTCGCCGGTGACTACCCGCTCGATTTCTTCGAGCACCCGCGGCAAGTAAATCTTAAACGTGGTGCCGCGGCTCACTTCGCTGTACACCCAGATGTAACCGCCGCTTTGCTTCACCACGCCGTAGACGGTGGCGAGCCCTAGCCCAGTGCCTTTTCCGGGACCCTTTGTGGTGAAAAACGGCTCGAAGATTCGTGTCTGCGTCTCGGGGTCCATTCCGCAGCCGGTGTCGGTTACCGTCAGCATGACGTAAGTCCCGGGCTGGATGTTGATGTGTTTCGTCGCGTAACTTCGGTCCAGGTCGGCATTGGCCGTTTCGATGGTCAACCGCCCTCCAGTAGGCATGGCGTCTCGCGCGTTTACCACGAGATTAAGCAACACCTGCTCGACCTGCCCGGGATCGGCTTTCACGCGCCCCAAGTTCGCACCCGGGACAAACGTCATCTCGATATTTTCGCCGATCACGCGCGAAAACATCTTGATCATGCCGCCGACCACCTCGTTCATATCCAGCACGCGCGGCTGCAACACTTGTTTTCGGCTGAAGGCCAGCAGTTGGCGCGTAAGTGACGCAGCGCGGTCCGCCGCCTTTTCCACCTGCTCCACGCTGTGCCTGAGTGAAGGAGAGTCCTCGAGCCGGTCGTAAAGAAGCTGCGCGTGTCCTTTCACGACCATCAGCAAATTGTTGAAATCGTGAGCTACGCCTCCGGCTAGCTCTCCCACGGCCTGCATTTTCTGCGACTGCCGCAGCTGATCGATCAGTCGTTCGCGATCGGTGATATCGAGCGCCACGCCAATCACGCCTTCAACTGTTCCATCGGCGCCTTTCAACGGGCGCACGTGCGCTTCGAATTGCCGCGTCTGCCACGGCGTCTCAAACGATGTGGTTTCGCCGGCCACTGCCTTGCGGTGCGCCGCAATCGCAGGGAATTCCGGATCGCGCGTACGGAAAAAATCGAGCAGTGGCAAGCCCAGGGCTTCCCGGGACGGCAGACCCACGCCGTCGAGTCCCGCGCCCATCGCGGAGGTGATTTCCAATTGCGCGTTGGTGGTCCAGAGCACGGCCGGCACATTTTCAAGCATCACCGCCAGCCGCGCGCGCTCCCGATCGCGCTCGTTCTCGCCTCTTTCAAGATCGTCCAGCATGGTGTTGATGGAAGTTCCCAGGAACGCTAATTCGTCCTGGCCATGGGTTTCGAGGCGCGCGCCCATATCGCCGCCGGCGCCGATTTTCACCACGTGCTCGCTCAAAGCCGCCACGCGCGAAAGGACGAAGCGCTCCAGCAGATACAACATCACCGCTCCGAAGACGAATCCGGCGGCCACCAGCAGCAGCAAGAATTGCACGATGCTCGTTTGTCCCTGCTGGTAAATCTTTCGCGGCAGGTCCACGCGCATGATCGCCGCGGGCTTGCCGTAGATATCGAGCAGCGGCTGAAAGGCTGCCATTTCATCGCCGCCATACGGATCGATCATGTCCGAATCTCCGGCGGCGATTGCTCGTGCGGCAGCGCGAAAGCCGTCGTTCGCGGCAGCCAGGTCAAACGGCTGAATCTGAATGGGCAGACGCGTGAGGTCCGAAAGCCGATTGACTTCGTCGCTGTCGAGCAGCCGGCCCATGATCAGTGTTCCGGCTCGCTCGTTATTGCCCACGCCATTGACGATTGGGCTGGAACTAACCATAACGACGTCGGAAGGCAGATGAAGAATTCCCGTGCCATCCTTCGGCGAATCGACATTGGGGACCAGCGGAGATCTGGGCCGGAATTGAGCATCCAGGCCGGGCGGCACGACCACCGGCTCCAACGTGACGAGATCAAAGCCTTTTTGCAGCACAGGGCGGTTTTCGCGGTCCAGAACGACCGCAAAAGTCGTTCGCGTTTTTTCGAATACCTGCCCCGAAAACTCCGCAGCGAGACCGCGAATGTTCTTGCTTCGCAGGTTCAAGTACGTCTGCGATAGATCCGCGTACTGATCGGTCGTCGCGCCTAAGGCCGAAAGTTCGTTGGTCAGCCCGCCGGACGCTTGCTGTAAGTTCTGGCGAGCAAATTCATCTCCGAGAGTGGAAAACTGGCGCAGCAGCGCGACGCGGGAAAGCATGTACAGTCCGGCTACTAGGCCCACCAGTGTGGCGAATACGATCAGCAAAGTCTTGCCGCGGAGAGATGTGTGCAGTCGCAATGGCATTCAGAACGGTCCCAAGATGCGAACCTTGAGTATAGGTTAGGGCGGAGCTTTGAGGTTCGGCGCGTGCCCAGTCGTGCACTCCTGCGGAGCTGGAACATGCGTCAGTTGTCAGCAAGCATTGCTCGTGAACCTGCAAAATCCGAGCGCTGGTGCCGCACGCGATTTGGGATTACCCTCAATACATCAATACATCCCGCACGGCGGGACGGTCATCATTAATGACTGGTGTCGCGCACAACACGATGCCAGAGGCGCGATTATGAGCAAATGGGCGTTTTCGCTATTCGCAATCTTGGCGCTGATGTTCTCAACCTCGCTTGTGGCTTCCGCGCGCCCTCAAGACGCCGGTCCCATCCCGCCACCCGCGAATGCGAACGGAACTGCGGTCCAGCCTAAATCCGCATCTTCCAGCGTGTCCGCCTCTAGCCAGCAGCCGGAGAGCGCCAGCGCGCCTGCAAACGCCCCGGCGAAAGACGCGAAAATTGAAGTGCCTATCGGCACACATATACCGCTGATATTGCACAACGCGATTTCGACGCGCACGGCTCGTCGCGGCGATCCCGTGTACTTCGAAACGTCATTTCCAGTGATGGTGAACGGGCGCGTAGTGATTCCTGCGGGATCGTACGCCAGCGGGGAAGTGACCGAAGCTAAGCGGCCCGGACGCATTCATGGCCGCGGGCAGCTGATGATTCGCCTCACCACCATGATTCTGCCCAACACGTACATGGTGAAGCTGAATGCCGTCCCTGGAGGCTCGGCCGGCACTGGCGGCAACGAAAGCGTGGACAGCGAAGGAAAAATCACCGGAGATAGCAACAAGTCTTCGGACGTGGGAACGGTGATCAACACCACCGCCGAAGCCACTGGCGTGGGCACCGCCGTCGGCGCTGCCTCCGGCAATATCGCGCGGGGCGCTGGAATGGGGGCGGGCATTGGAGCTGTTGCTGGCTTGGCCGAGATACTTTTGACTCGCGGACCCGAGGCCGAGCTGCCGCGCGGCACTACGCTGGACGCCGTCCTTGATCGGCCCATCTATCTCGACGCGGACAAAGTTCAGTTCAAGAGCCCCGGAGTATCTACCGCCATTCCCGGACCCCCGAATCGAGAGCCGCAGCGTTATCAGGACCCATTCTGAACCGCCGCCGCTCGATCTGAGCTCGGCTAAGGCGGCCTACTTTCGGCAATGCGACTTCCAGAGCAGATCCCGTTGCCGGGGCGTACGCGTTTCCCACCTACACAGTCGCGTGTGCCCGCACATCGCCTCGCCTGAATCGCAGCGGCGAGAAGCGATCTGGATCGGCGGCTGGTTTTGCGCCGGTAATCATCTCCCGGAAAAGTTTAGCCGTCGCAGCAGCCAGCAATATCCCGTTGCGATAGTGGCCAGTGGCGATCCACAAGCCGTCGATATCGGTGGGTCCCAGGATGGGCAAATCATCGGGTGTGCCGGGACGCAGTCCGGCCCACGTCTCGACCACTTCGGCGCCGCCCAAGGCCGGGCACATTTCGATGGCGGCGCTTAAAATTTTGCTCAGCCCTGCCGCCGTCACTTGCTTCTCAAAACCCGCTTCCTCGAGCGTGCTGCCCACGACGATTCTTCCATCGCCGCGCGGCACCAAATATGCGTGCTCCGACCGCATCACGTGCCGCGGTTTTGCCGCGCCCACACTGGGACGCAATGCGAGCATTTGTCCGCGCACGGGACGCGTGGGCGCGAGTTGCTTAAGCCACGGGTCGTCCGCAATTTCGCCCGAAAAACATCCTGCCGCTAGAATCACGTGCCGCGAAACAATTCTCTCGCCGCCTGCAGTTACCCCCACGCACCGCTCGCCATCGCGCAGCACCCCACTCACTTCGCATCCAGCGCGCAGTTCCACTCTGCGATTCCGCGCCGCCGCGATCAGCGCTCCCATCAGTACGCGCGGTTCAACGGTTCCTTCTTCAGGCTGACGCAAAGCGGCGCGAGCAGATGGGCCGATCGCGCCGTCTACCTGCCGCGCTACATCTATCGCAATCACTTCAGCGGTAATTCCGAGGCGCCGCAGTTCGCGCAGGCGGTCCTCGGATTCGCGTTCCGAATTCGCCGAAACGAAAATTTCCAAAGCGCCTTCGCGCACGTAGGCGGCGGATTTTCCGGATGCTTCTTCGATGGCTTGCACGAATTGCGGGTACAGCAGGAGGCTCTCGCGCGCGAATGGCACGAGCGGCAAATCGCGCGGCGAATCAGGCGCCGGCGAAAGCATTCCTGCAGCGGCCCAGGAAGCTTCCCGCCCAGGCTCTTGGCGGTCGAGCACGATCACGCGCAGTTGTTCAGCCAGCAGTTCAAACGCGATTGACAGGCCGATAATCCCACCGCCGATGATGGCAACGTCGTATGTGCGCACGCCGCAATTTTAACAGCAAACCTCCATTGCAGTCTGGTCGCGCCGCGGCAGGCGCAGCGCTCACTTTACGGTCGCGCTCAGCAACAGCGCGTCTTCGATGGGCGACATATAGTAGCGCGGACGCCGCCCGGCCACAGAGAATCCCCGCCGTTCGTAGAATTGCAGCGCCGCAAAATTTGACGCGCGCACTTCAAGCATCACCGTCTCTGCTTTTACCGTGCCGCCCCATTGCATCGCAGCGGCCAGCAGCATTCCTCCCACGCCGCAACGCCGCGCCTCCGGCTGCACCGCGAAATTCAGAATTTCGATATCGCCGCCCACGCGCCGCGCCACCAGAAAGCCGAGTATTTCGTTTTCTTCCACCGCTACCCATCCGGCCATCTCGCCGCGCGCTACGCGGTTGTAGTCCCACATGGTCCACTGCGCCACTTCCGGGCTGGCCGTCTGGATTTCGAGGATTGCTTCCACATCGCGCGACTCGATCGGGCGAGCGTTCAAGACCCGGAAGAACCTTTCCAGTGGAGTTCAGCGTCCGAACGCCGGATATAGTTTGCATCCAGCGTCAACGCGTCGGCAACGCGGCCTGCTCGCGCACAGCGCAGCCCTAGCCGGCCAATCTCAGGCGCCAGGAATGGCGATACGCGGTCGATTAAAATCGTTCGCCGCACAACATCGCGATTCTCAAGTTGAGGAACGATGCCGCCGAGCACATCCGGTGTTGGCGTTACGATCGCCATCTTTTCGGCGCCTTCGCAGCTTGCGACCGCTCGAACGAATTCCTCGCGCGGCCCAACCATCTCGTGATTTTCCAGCACCAGGCGCGCGCCATCTTTCGCGTCGCCCTGCCTGTAAAAACCCCAGTACAGCTCGTTGCGTCGCGCGTCCATCACTGCCGCGACCCGCGCTGCTTTTGCGCTCGATTGCGCTGCCACGGCTTCCAGAGCGCTCACCGCTGCGATGGGCTTGCCAAAAACTTCCGCCCAGCCCTTCACCGCCGTCAACCCCACGCGCAACCCGGTAAACGAACCGGGCCCCGCCGCCACCGCGAAGAGATCGAAATCCTCGATCCGCAGCGAAAGCTCCCCCAGCAAAAACTCCAGATGGCGAAAGACACGCGAAGAGTAGACTTCGCTGGAGGATGTTCCCACAGTTCCAATCACGGCGTCGTCGCGAAGAAATGCCAGACTTCCGCAAGCTGATGAAGTATCGAGGGCTAAGGTCAACACGTGCCCAATTATAGGGCAATTCCGCTGCCAAACCCCGAAAACCCGGCGGATTTCGCGCGGTTTTTCGCTCTATAAACTGAGGAGAATTCCTTGACGCGCCCCTCCCCTGAGCCTACAATTTATAGGGTAATTCACGGGGGAGGGGAAACTCGACTTATGGAATTTAAGCTAGGCGAAAAAGTCGTTTATCCGAACCACGGTGTTGGGCTCATCGAACAAATCAGTTTCGGTTATGTGAACGGGAAGTCAGAAAAGTTTTACATGCTTCGAATACTTTCGAGTGGTTTGAAGGTGATGGTGCCTCAGACGAACATCGAAAGCGTCGGTTTGCGGCCAATTATCCGCGCCACTCAAGCCGGTGCAGTAATCTCCTACCTCGAGAAGGGCCGTTCCAGTTCACATCCCGATTGGAAACACCGTTTCAAGGAAAACTCAGACCGTATGCGGACCGGCTCGCTCATGGAAGTTGCAGCCGTTCTAAAAGGACTCGTATCGCTCAGCCGCACAAAGCCTCTTTCGTTCCGCGAAAAGAAAATGCTCGAACGGGCAAAATTCCTTCTCGTCAGCGAACTGGCCACCGTGCGCAACACCACCGAACAGACTGTGGAAACCAACATCGTCCGCGCGCTGGCAAAGGCCAAGTTGCAGATGCCCGAGGCCGCCCCGATCCTGGATTCGAACTAATTTCGAGAAAACTTAGTTTTTCCGCAGGGCGCGAATCGCAAGGTTCGCGCCCTTTTTTTTTCGCCTCAGCAGGGCACGCGCGTGTCAACGAGACATCAATCCAAGTTGAATATTTCCTCCGTACAGTTTCGACTGACCGGCTCATTCTCCGGCCGCCCGCATTCCGCCTTTGGTGGACCAAATCACTTTGCCATCGGGTCCAAGCAGTTCAAGCACCGGTCCCGTGGGCGTGACCGCAAATTCGCCGCGTGTCGTTCCATCGGCGTCTTTTAGAACGAAGTGCTCGGATTCCACGGTTTGCACACGCAGCGCCCGCTCCGCTCCGCGCGGGAACACGCGTTCCTGTGCCCACAGAGTCGCCGTCAACGAAACCGCCAGCGCGGCAATCGCCGCGATCCCGCCGATTTTCCAAAAGCGATTTTGCCGTTCCAGCCTTCCTACGCGCTCCGCCAACTCTTGATCTTCTTCCATCGACGTGCTCATGTGAACGCACCTCTCCGGTCCGCAGCCTTCACGCGCCGCGGGCTCTTCGCACTTTTAGACGGAGCCGAAATGTATCGGTGAGCGCGCGCAGGAAGCAGACGTCGTGGTGTTGGCTAGCGAAGCAAACGTGTGAACTTATGCATGAATCCCGGGCGCAAGCGATCGCCTGCGCCCGGAACCAACGCAATGTTTAAAAGATGAAATGCAACCCAAACTGAATCAGCCTCGGATTCACGCTAGTGGTTGTGATCGAAGAGGTTGAGAGTGAGTCGATATCCTCAAATCCCACGGTGGCAAAACCGCCGCCGGCAGGATCGGAGAACTGCGGATGGTTAAATGCATTGTAGAAATCGGCGCGGAACTGCATTTTCACCCGCTCGGTGATCTTGTTGTTCTTCACCAGCGAAATATCCCAGTTGAACTGACCAGGGCCGAGCACGGCGCCTACGCCGCTATTGCCAAACCCAGTAGCGGTCGCGTCCCCGTAGGGTACGAGAGGCGCGGCGCAGAATCCCGCGCGGTTAAAGTAACCAGTCCCGTTTGCGGGGTTGGTTTTCACCATCGACTCGATTGACCCGGACGACTTGATATTGCCGTTGCCGAATCCCGAGCAGTATTGTGCTGTCGTAACCCCGGTCAGATAGCTCGTTGTGCTCGTGCCGTACGCTCCTCCGGCGTTAGTCGCGGAAATAAACGTCAACGGGTCGCCGGATTGCGCAATCGTTATTCCGGAGACGTTCCAGCCGCCCAGCAGCCTGCCCGAGACGCCCGTCATGTTCTTGCCGAACGGCAGATCGTAGCTATAGTTTACAACCAGCCGCTGAGGCCGGTCGAACGACGCCCGGCCATACTGGCACCTCATGCAGAGAGCATCGTTGATATTTGCGCTGGGGCCAAAGAAAACGTCCGTCAAGTCCTTGTCCCAAGTGTAGGCCGCTTGAAACGACAGCCCGTGCGAGAACTGGTGCTGCACGGAAATCTGCAAGCTGTTGTAGTTAGACCGGCCGTTGTCGTCCGAAGCAGCCAGACCGTCTGCCGCATATCCAAGGTACGGCACACGGAACTGCGCGTTGGCGGCCGTGTTGCAGATAGGTGGTGTTCCCGTGCACAGATAACTGTACGCGTTCGTCGGAGTAGCCAGCGTCGCTTGGTTATGGTTGTGGTTGTAATCGAGCAGGTTAATTCCGCTCGATCCTACGTAGCCCACATCGAGGACCCATCCCGGCTGAAATTGATACTGCACACCAATGCTGTATTCCTGGACCAAGGGCGTGTGGACGCTGTTCGGATCGAATGGCGTACTCAGGCTCGAGTTGATCGGAGCTGGACTGTTAGCAGTTGAAGGATCGGCAAACCTCGGCGCGAATCCTAGTCCAAAGTCCGAATTGCAATTTGGGTCGGAAGGCAAGCAGACCAGAGATATCTGTGGGTACGGCTGTGCCAGTGTGGCCGCCGCCCATCGGCTGCTGCCGGTTGAATAGTCGTACGTAGCGGCGTACGGATATCCTTGCTGGTACGCGTGAACCACGCTATCGAGTCCGACGCGATCGTAAAATATCCCGAACCCGCCGCGAACGACGAGGTTGCTGCTAAACGGCTGCCATGCGAAACCAAATCTTGGTGCAAAGTTGCTGTATGGCGCATGCCCTTGGATGGAGTTCTCGTTCGTGGCAGTTCCCACACCGGCGGGAGGTGCCCCGAAGAACTTGGCATAGTTGCTCGGAACCACATACTGCTGCACGCCGAGGGGGCTGTTGATCGCCGCCGCCTCGGAAGTTGGCAGAGCTGAATTATCGACCATCCGGTTCAGCCAAACCTGCGTCAGCCGGCCGAGACTATCGGTAAGTAATCCGTCGTACTCCCAGCGAAGTCCCAAATTGAACGTCAGCCGCGAATTCACTTTCCAGTCGTCCAATACGTAGGCGCTCTGGTTGTTCAAGTGGTAGAAGTGGATGATGCCGTTCTGCCCGGTGATGCCTTTCACACAGAAGAGGCAGCCCACATCCCACCACGGACCGGCGTTTCCGCCCGTGGCCAATCCCGGCGAAAATGGAGCGGGGGCACTGAGTGTGCCTGCGGTCAACAACAGCCCTTGCTGCAGGCCCTGATCCGAAAGTGGCCAATTCGTCCATTCATATTCGAAGCCTGCCCGGATGCTGTGTTTCCCGTGTTGCCACGAGACCTCGTCCGACAATTGGACTTGGTTCGTCGGCCCGTGGAAGGGAAGCAGGCCGCCAAACAAAGTGAAGTTGTCCAAGATATCGATGATGCTCGGAGGCTCGTAGAAGCCGGGAACCAGCGGCTGCATACCCAGTTGGTCGGGCGACCCGCATCCCTGGAGCCCGCTCAGTTTGCCGGCGTTTGGACACCCGCCTGGCGGCACATCCACGTCGGCGCCTGCATTGTTGCGCTGGTAGGAGACCCTCGCTACGTTCACGAAATTGCTGGTAACGAGCGAGGTTAACCTCGCTTGCGCGGCTTGGTTGCCCCAGGGCGTGTATTCAGGGGTACCCGGCAAATCGCCGCCCGCCTGGCCCAAATACAACGTTTGAGGATTCGCCGTGTAAAAGTATTTAGTAGTGAGAGTATGTTTGCTGTTGATCACGTAATCGCCGTTCGCCACGTATTGATTTTCGCTGTAAAGCGCCGGAACGTCGAAATTGCAGTTGTCCGATATGCCCGCATTCGGTCCCGATGTGATCGGCGTGCAAAACTGCGGATCCGCCGACGGAGCGGGAATGTAATAGTTGTTCGGCACTCCCGCTTTGGTTCCCGTCTGTAGTTGGAAGAGCCTGAGTCCCACGACGTTGATGATTCCTACATTGTTAGCGAAAGCCTGAGCCGTTGCGTCGCACGAACTGGCAATACTGCTGTAATCCGGCACTGCGGCAGGCGTAATACACGTGCCGCGCGAGCCAATCGCTGCGTATGGGTCCAGCTCCGTCGGCAGTATTGCGTTGAAAGTTTCCCCTTGGGGAGCCACACCGTTCTTGCCGCGCGTTCCGCGATAGCTGAAAAAGAAAAACAGTTTGTCTTTCTTGATCGGGCCGCCCAGCGTGCCACCGAACTGGTTTTGGTCCAGCACTTGACGGGGCTCAGCCGGCGTCTTGTCGTAAAAGAAATCGTCGGCATTGAGCACCGAATTGCGCAAGAACTCAAACGCCGAGCCGTGGAATTGGTTCGTGCCAGACTTGGTGTTGACTACCACGTTTGCGCCTGGATTGCGTCCGTAGCTCGCATCGTAAGTCGACGTCTGTACCTTGAATTCCTGGATCGCATCCGTGCTCGGAATGGGAATGCCCGTGTAGATGGTTCCGTCGTTCGCGCTTCCCGAATTGGCGATATTGTTGATCGCCACGCCGTCCATTTGAAAGTTATTGGACCCGGCATTGACTCCGTTCGCGCTGATATCTTGAGTCCCTTTGCCGAGTTGGTCCGCGTTGTCGACGCTCGCGGATGTTCCAGGCGACAAGCTCAGAATTTCCGTGTAATTCCCATTGGCCATCGGCAGCGCGTTGATTCTCGCGCCGCTCACGGTTGACCCAAGCGTTGCGCTTTCCGTCTGCAACACCTGCGCGTTGCTCTCCACCGTCACCGTCTGCGTCACCGCGCCTACTTGCAGCGCCTGGTTCACCGTCGCCGTCTCGGTGACCGTGACTGCGAGGGATGCGACGCTCGCCGTTTTGAATCCCGATGCGCTGAAATCGAGCTTGTAGTCGCCTGGCGGCAATAGCGAGAACCTGTAATCACCATTCTGTCCCGTCGTCGCCGTGCGAGCTTGGCCTGTCGCCAAGCTAGTGAGCGTTACCTTCGAGTTCACCACAGCCGCGCCCGATGGATCAGTCACCGTGCCGGCGATCGCGCCGGTTCCGGCCGATTGCGCGTGTGCCAGCGATACGCACAGCAAAATTGCGGCCAAGCAGGTCATCAGCCAAATCGAAACACGACCTTCAATTCCATATCGCTTCATGTGTGTCCCTCGATGATCCAACACTCGTCGATCGTTCCATCCCTAACTAATCACGAAGATGTCGCCGCAGGCCGTTCGCACCACAGCGTGCGCGGTCGCTTTGCGGCGCCACCATCATTGGTGTGTACTGGAACTCCAGCGATGCCACCCCCGAAGCCACCCAAATCCTGCCAGCAATAGACACCGGGCAGCCTTCGCCTGTCCATTGCTTATTTTGAAACGGTCTTATTCCGATTCGGTACAAGACTGCTAGCGAAGTCGTACTTAACCGACAGCGAACCAGAGCGTTTCGCTCGTTCGGCTGCCGCCGTTGTGCCCGGGACGGGAACATTTTCATCGTAGTCGCCGTATCATCAGGAGAAATAGGAATAGGAATACAGTTCGCGTAAAGGGAGATCAGTCGGATGGAGACGCTGCTGCAAGATATTCGTTACGGCATTCGCTTGATCGCCAAATCGCCGGGATTCGCGGCCATCGCGATTCTCACTCTTGCATTGGGCATTGGCGCGAATACGGCGGTGTTTTCGGTTGTTAACGGCGTGCTGCTCAATCCGCTTCCGTACTCGCAGCCCGATCGCCTTGTCGCCGTCTACTCGAAAACCAAGCAGTTCACGCGCTCATCGATCTCCTATCCCAATTTCCTGGATTGGGTTCGCGACCAGCGTTCCTTCTCCGCGCTCGCCGCATTTCGAAGTGAAAATTACAACCTCATTGGCATGGGCCAGCCGCAACGCCTCGGCGCCGTAATGGTTTCCGCCAGCTTCTTCCCGTTGCTTGGCGTCAATCCCGTTGTCGGCCGCCAATTTCGTCCAGAAGAAGACCAGGTCGGGGCGCAGCCGGTGGCACTCATCAGCGGTGGCTTTTGGAAACGCGAATTCGGCTCATCGCCAGACGTCGTCGGTAAAACGCTCAACCTCAACGGCGTCGGCTACACCGTCGTCGGCGTGATTCCGGCGAATTTCCGCTATCAAAGCGGAAATTTTCAGGATAATCCAGACGTCTTCGTCCCCATCGGCCAGTGGAACGACTCCACGTTTCGCGACCGCCGCAACGGCATGGGCATGGACGCCGTAGGCCGCCTCAAGCCCGGCGTCACGCTCCAGCAAGCGAAAGCCAATATGGACTCCGTCGCGCGGCATCTCGCCGAAGCATATCCAGACGCCGATAACGGCGCAGGCATCGCTCTCTTTCCCCTTAAGCAAGACGTCGTCGGCCACATTCGCCCGTTTCTTCTCGTCCTTTTAGCGTCCGTCGCGTTTGTTTTGCTGATCGCTTGCGTCAACGTGGCGAACTTGCTTCTTGCGCGTTCCACCGCGCGCACGCGCGAATTCGCCATCCGCGCGGCGCTTGGCGCCACGCAACAGCGCGTGATCCGCCAGTTGTTGACGGAGAGCCTGGTGCTCGCCTGCGTCGGCGGAGGTCTCGGTCTTTTGCTCGCTGCGTGGGGCACGCAGGCCGCGATCAAAGTGTTGCCCGAGGCGCTGCCGCGCGCGCATTCCGTGCACGTCGATTGGCGCGTGCTGGTTTTCACTTTCGTTGTCACCATGGTTGCGGGCATCTTCTTCGGCCTCGCGCCTGCGATCAAAACCTCGCGCGGCGAACTGCAAGAAACGCTCAAAGAAGGTGGCCGTGGATCGAGCGGAGCGCGTCACCGTCTGCAAGGTCTCTTCGTCGTCGTGGAAATCGCGCTGGCGCTGGTGCTGCTGATCGGCGCCGGCCTGATGATCCGCAGCCTCGCGAATCTGTGGGACGTGAATCCCGGCTTTAATCCGCACCACTTGGTGACCTTCAACTTTTCTTATCCCACCACTCTCGGCGGCACGCCAGACGCCATCCGCGCCTCGATGCGCCAAGTCACCCGCGCCGTCGAAAACGCGCCCGGCGTGGTCGCCGCATCGCTCAACGTCGGCGCCACGCCCATGGCCGGCGATTCCGAGCTTCCGCTGTGGCTTGACAACGAACCCAAGCCCGCCACCGTATCGCAGATGAAAGTGGCGTTGTTCTACGCAGTCCAGCCTGAGTACCTGAAAGCGATGGACATCCCGCTGATCCGCGGCCGCTTCATCAACGCGCAGGACGGCGAGCATTCGCCGTTCGTCATCGACATCGACGAAGACTTTGCAAAAACGTATTTCCCCGGGCAGGACCCCATTGGCCGTCGCGTCCATTTCTCGATTCTCAACACCACGGGCGAAATCGTCGGCATCGTCGGCCACGTGAAGCAGTGGGGATTGGACGAAAGCTCAGGCCCTCCGATTCGCGCGCAATTTTATTTTCCGGTTTCGCAAATTCCCGATCAGTTTTTCCCGTTGCTGGCTCGGGGCGGGGGGTTCGTCGCGCGCACGCAAGGCTCGCCGGATGCCGAAATGAAGACGATTCGCAGCGCGCTGCACGAGGTCAACAGTCAAATCGTGGTCTACGAAGTGAAAACCATGAACAGCATCATTTCGGATTCGCTCGCGGCGCGCC
>JBOGMW010000197.1:0-4576 GCA_050746805.1 Candidatus Acidiferrales bacterium
GAAGGCCTGCACCATGAGCCATCGGAGAGCGTTCGCGGCGAGCATACCATTGTCGGCAAAGTGGGCAGCGGCCGGCCGTCCATGGGCCGAGTAACCAATTTCGACGGGCACGCCGGAAACTCGACGCCCCCGCCCCATGTAAACTGGCTCAACATGGCCGGCCCTGTGGGAGACGCTTTGGATGTGGCGAATCTGACCGAACTAGAACTCAAACTCCGCCTCGGCACCTGGCAGAACGTCGAGTTGCTCCAGAAAAAATCCGGCAACAACCAAGTCTATTTGACGGAAACCGCGCCTCAGCTCGGCGTGCGACTGAGCAGAATCCTCGACGGCGTTCACAAACTTACCGTTGACGAGGTGAGAAATCATACCAAGTTCGAAGACGTCATTGGCTACTCAGGCGCATACGGGGGTGCTCCCGAATTCCAGATTCCTTACGGAACCCTCGTGCCGGCAAAGCTTGAAAACGTGCTCGCCGCCGGACGATGCATTTCGGCCGAATTCAAGATCGCGGATATAACGCGGCTCATTCCCGTTTGCTGGGCCACCGGACAAGCCGCCGGTATCGCCGCTGCGCTGTGCATCCAGGATAAATGCAAGCCCCGACACGTCAAAGTCGCGAAGCTGCAAAATATCCTTCATCAGCAGGGGGCCTATTTGGGATGACCCTTCTCCAGCGCGTGCCGCGGCGGCTGATTCAGCTGACTTGTTTTGTCGGTGCGATCGTGCTGGTGTGGCCGCTGGTCCCATGGGCAATTGCGCCAAGATATTTTCAGGAAGTGAGTCCCTTCGTTTCCTTCTCGTCGAGTATTGCGGCGCGCTCGGTCGGCGTGGGACTGGTCTTCGCGATCGTCGTTGCCGTCGTGAGCTCGTTCAAGAAGCGATGGTTCTGCCTGTATCTCTGCCCCACTGGCTTCCTGCTCGAAAATACGTCGCACATAGGATTGCGTAGGAATCGATGGTGGGGAAAGGTCCCGCCGGTTGGCAGATACGTAGCCATACTCACCTTAGCCGGGTCGGTGGTCGGTTATCCGGTGCTGCTGTGGATGGATCCTCTCTGCATTTTCAGCAGCCCCTTCGCCATGAATAAGGCAACGAATCCGTACTCCGTTGTCCTGGTATCGCTCGGCCTCGGAACTTTGGTAGGCGCCACTTTCCTCTTCGGCATGTTGTGGTGCGTCCGTATTTGCCCGCTCAGTGGATTACAGGACATGCTCTATCTTTCGCGAAGAGCTCTCTGGAGACGGTTGACCGGCAGCGCGTCAGACCGGAAGCCGGCCGGCGCGATTGGCAGGTCAGGCTCCGCAGCGGACTTGGTGAAAATCAGCGGCGCCTCAGCCTCCACTGCTGCCGCGGGCGCATCCCGCAGCGGATCGAATCAGCGCAATCCCGTGCCGCCGCAGAAATTCCGCGAATCTCGCCGCGTCTTCTTCGCTGGAGTGGGAGGCGTGTTGCTCGCTTTTGGCGCGCGCCGGCTGGGAGCGGCGCGATATCGCAAAAGCGACGTGCTGCTGCGTCCGCCGGGCGCCGTGCCAGAGGACCGCTTCGCGGGGCTCTGCATCCGCTGCAACAACTGCGTTCACTCTTGCCCCTCGAAAATCATTCATCCCGACACCGGCCGTGAGGCCGGACTCGCGGGCTTCGGCGCTCCCGTGATCCGGTTCGACCGCGATTATCACTATTGTTTGGAAACGTGCAACGCTTGCACTGAGGTTTGCCCCACGGGCGCGCTCACGGCGCTTCCTTTGAAGGAAAAGAACAAGTACGTGATCGGCGAAGCGCTCGTCGATAACAATATCTGCCTCACCGTCCTCGGCAAGAAAGAATGCGACGCGTGCGAAATCGCCTGCCCGTACGACGCGATCAAAATCACGTGGGACGAGCAGGCGTACACCGCTTACCCGGCCATCGATCTGAATAAATGCACCGGCTGCGGCGCTTGCCAGGTCGCCTGCCCCACGAGCCCAGTCAAAGCGATTCGCGTGTGGACTTTGAAGTCAGCGTAATCGCGATCCTGATTTAGTTTGCGAGCAAGGGCGAGGGCGTAGCCGAGCGCGCGAACTGCGTTTGCGTGCTGAACGCATAGTCGGCCATTTCCTGAATTGCTTTCCACGAGCAAAAAAATGACGCCCCAGACCGCGAGCGTCATTTCTTGTTGAACGAATTATTCGATCTGCCCGATCAGGCTGGGGCCGGTTTTTCACCCTTGGCCATTCCGGGCACGGGCCGCGCGTCGGGACGCAGCGCGAGCTGCGGCTCCTTGGCCGGCACGGGTGGCGCGGCGGGCGGCGGCGGTGGGATTTTCTCCGGCAGAGGCTTGCCTTCCATCACGAGCTTCAGTTCGTTGGCATCCAGCACTTCGCGTTCGAGCAGGGCTTTGGCAATGCGCTCAAGCTTTTCGCGATTGCTTTCCAGAATATTCCGGGCTCTTTGATAACCGGTCGTGACGATCGACCGCACTTCGCCGTCGATCTTGATCGCCGTGTCCTCCGAATAATCGCGATGCTGAGCGATTTCGCGGCCCAGGAAAATCTGCTCTTCCTTCTTGCCGAAGGTGAGCGGGCCGAGCGTGCTCATGCCCCACTCGCAGACCATCTGGCGCGCGATCTCCGTGGCGCGCTCGATGTCATTGCCGGCGCCGGTGGTGACGTGGTTCAGGAAAATTTCCTCGGCCGCGCGTCCTCCCATCAGAACGGCCAACTGGGCCTCCAGAAAATCACGCGTATAGGTGTGTTTGTCGTCGATAGGCAACTGCATGGTGACACCGAGCGCCATGCCGCGCGGAATGATGGTTACTTTGTGCAGCGGATCGGCGCCCGGAGTCATGGCCGCCACCAGTGCGTGGCCGCCCTCGTGATACGCCGTATTCTTTTTTTCCTCGTCCGAAAGAATCATGGACTTACGCTCGACGCCCATAAGGACTTTGTCCTTGGCCATCTCGAAGTCCGCCATCATCACCAGCTTGCGACTCTGGCGCGCAGCCCAGAGAGCCGCTTCGTTGACGAGATTGGCCACATCCGCACCGGAAAATCCCGGCGTGCCGCGGGCGATCACGGAGAGATCCACATCGTCCGAAAGGGGCACTTTGCGGGTGTGCACGCGAAGAATCTCTTCGCGGCCGCGAACGTCTGGCCGGGGAACCACCACGCGGCGGTCGAAGCGCCCAGGGCGCAGCAACGCGGGATCGAGAACGTCCGGCCGGTTGGTGGCCGCGATCAAGATCACCCCTTCGTTGGATTCGAAACCATCCATTTCAACGAGCAACGCATTCAACGTCTGCTCGCGTTCGTCGTGCCCTCCGCCCAAACCGGCGCCGCGATGGCGGCCGACCGCATCGATTTCATCGATGAAGATGATGCAGGGGGCGTTTTTCTTGCCCTGTTCGAATAAATCGCGAACGCGGCTGGCGCCCACGCCCACGAACATTTCCACGAAATCCGAGCCGGAAATCGAGAAGAACGGAACGTTGGCCTCGCCGGCAATGGCGCGCGCCAGCAGGGTCTTGCCCGTTCCTGGAGGTCCGACGAGCAGAACGCCCTTGGGAATGCGCCCGCCGAGCTTTTGAAACTTCTGCGGATCCTTCAGGAAGTCGATGATTTCATTCAGCTCTTCTTTAGCCTCGTCGCTTCCGGCCACGTCCTTGAACGTAGCTTTCTTTTGCTGCGCGGTCAGCAGCCGTGCGCGAGATTTGCCGAAGCTTAGCGCTTTATTTCCACCCGACTGCATCTGCCGCATAAAGAAAATCCAAACCGCGATAAGTACGATCCATGGCAGCGTATCGATAGCCAGCGACAGCCAGTCAGCATTCTTTACTTCCTTGTAGTTGTAGGCGACGCCTTTGTCTTGCAGAACCTTGGTCAGATCCGGGATCGCCGCATTCGCGAGGGTGACCCCGCGGAACTTGGTCCCGTTGCTGTACTCGCCTTGGACCTCGGCGCTATTCTGCGAAAGGTAGATGGTTACGTCTTTGACGCCGCCGCCATCCACCTTGGAAACAAATGCGCTGTATGTTGGCTGATCCTGATGCTCGGCGGGACCGCCGCCCCGCGATGCCATCTGCCACAACACCACCGCCAGCGCAATCATCAACACCCAAAATAGGACCGTTCGAACTGTTGAGTTCACTTTTTACCTCGCCAGCCTTCCAGGCCGCCAGCCGAAGCTTCCCTTGCGGGCGAATTAGCGCACCGCAAAAACCACGCGCGCCAACAGCGCCTCTGGCTCCCTCTCCCATCCTCAATAATTAGACGCACCATCAGGACAGGAGTATTCATTCGTCGCCCTCGTATCATTGCTCGGACTGCTAATCTAATTGCTCACAGGCGCTCTTCAACGATCAAAACGCCTGTCGCCGTGCCTTCCCCGGCGCAACATTCCTGTGCCGGATCCATGCCCCTCGCCCAAACCACCCGACCGGCGCTCTCCAAGACAGGCCACCCTGCGCGATCGCCGGCCGGAATACGCCCTCGTGTGAACATTTGCTTGAGCTTGTGGATTTGGCGACGTCCCCGAGGGCGATAGGCGTCGCCGGGCCGCCAATTTCGTAGAATCAAGGGCATTTGAAGCCGGGCCGCAT
>JBOGMW010000198.1:0-17027 GCA_050746805.1 Candidatus Acidiferrales bacterium
GGGGAGTGGAAACGCACCGGCGAGGGAGTGGTGTGCGCGTATGGCGTATTCGATCTGCTTCATCCCGGTCACATTCGCCTGTTTGAACAGGCCCGCGACTCCGGTGACATCCTCGTAGTAGCTGTCCAATCCGATGAGATGGTGCGGAGAGGCGCGGTGAGCGTGGGCGGCGATGGCGCGCCACGAGTGGACCAGACGGAGCGTCCGGTCACGCCGGATACGGAGCGCGCGGAAATCGTGGCAGCGCTGAGCGCCGTCGATTTTGCCGCAGTTGTTGACGAAAGCCTTTCGGAATTCCTGACCAGGTTTCAGCCCGGCGTGTTCGCCTGCGGCGATGAGAGGGGCAGCGAAGTCACAAATTTCGAGTGCCATCCCGCCGCCGATCTCGACTCGGTATTCGCTAAAATTGGCTGCAGGCTGATACGCCTGCCGGTTGAACCTGGATTCTCCACCACGCGCCTGATCGAGCGCATTTCGGGACGCCCCACATGATTCTTTCATCAGTTTCCGAGCTGCTTGGGCGTATCTCCCGCCGTCCCGCGATTGGAGAAGCGTGCGACCGGCTGCGCCGCAATGCGGGTGAAGTCCGGCTCGCGGGACTCACCGACTCGGCGAAGGCGCTGGTGGCGCCGCTGATTTTTTCGGAGCTTGGCCGGCCAGCGATCGTGGTCGTCGAATCGAATCAGCACGCGGAAGCGTTGATTGAGCCGATGCGCTGGTTTTATCGCGCCATTACCGGAAAACCGGATCGGCGTGTGGAGATGCTTCCCGCGCTGGACGTCTCGCCGTACGAGAACCGCTCCCCGCACGGAGAAATCTCCGAGGACCGCGCCGTGGCGCTGTGGCGGTTGGCGACGGGTGAAGCCGATTTGGTGATTGCCCCGGTGGAAGCGGCTCTGGCGCGCATGCGCGAACCGCAATTTTATCGCGGGCTGGCTCGCACCATCGCTCGGGACGAATCGATTGCGCACGAAGACCTCATCGGCTTTTTGGTCGCGGCGGGATACGAGCGGCAGACCACCTGCGAGATGCCAGGCCAATTCTCCGTGCGCGGGGGGATCATCGACGTGTTCTCTCCCGAGACGCCGCAGCCGGTGCGCATCGAGCTGCTAGGTGACACGATTGAATCGATTCGCGCATTCGATCCCAATACGCAGCGCTCGACGAATCCGATGGAACGGGCGCCTTTGCTGCCGCTGACGGAATTCTTGCTCCATGCCGAAGTGCTGGAGCATCAGCGCGTGGTCACGGCCTCCGGACGCGAAGACGATGCACCGCCAGCCGGTTTTTATCCCGGCTGGGAATTTCGCGAAATTTCGCGTGAAGACCGCAGGGCGGTGCTGTTCGATCTGCCCGCCGATCCGGTGCTGCTTTTGGACGAGCCTGGATCGCTCGACGAAGCCATTAAGAATTATCGCAGCAGCCTGCAAGAGGCATTTGACGCCGCCGAAGATCCGCGCGCGGAAGCGCCCGAACGTTACATTCTAAGCGACGAGGAATGGTCGCTCGCGCTACAGCTTTTCCCGCGACTCGGTCTGGAGCACCTGGCGATGGCCCGCGAAGATGGCGCTCCGCTGGCGATACAGACGCAGCCAACCACGCGCTATCACGGAAATGTGCCCGCCTTTATCGCCGAGGTGCGGACGCGACTGGCCGCCGGCGATCAGGTGATGGTAACGGCCGCGAGCACCGGCGAACTGGAACGATTTGCCGATATTTGCCACGAATACGAATTGCCCTATCGAATCGGCGAGCTGGAAGAAAACACCACCATGACCCGTCTGGCGGAAGAAGGGACCAGCGGAAGCATGCCTGCAATGGTGCTGGCCAAGGCGCTGCTGGGCGAAGGCATCGCGATTCCCGAATCGCAGCTGGTGATTTACGGCAACGCCGATCTTTTCGAGAAAGTTGGTCCGCCGCCGAGGCCCCGCATCCGGCCGAAAACGGCCACGTTCTTCAGCAACCTTTCGGATTTGAAGCCCGGCGATTACGTGGTGCACGTGGATCACGGGATCGGGCAGTTCGAGGGCTTGCGGCAAGTGTCCGTGGAAGGCGCGCACGGCGAATTCATGCTGTTGAAATACGCATTAGAGGCGAAGCTGTACGTCCCGCTGGCGCGGCTGGATCTGATTCAGAAATACAACTCTCTGGGTGACGCTGCGCCGACCCTCGATCGCCTGGGCACGGCCACGTGGGAAGCGCGCAAGTCGCGCGTCCGCAAATCGGTGAGCGACATGGCCGAGCAACTTCTGGCGCTCTACGCCGAGCGCAAGACCACGCCCGCGCATGCATTCCCTCCCGATGCAAATTGGCAGCGCGAGTTCGAGGATGCGTTCGAGTTCCAGGAAACACCCGATCAGGTGAAAGCCATCGAAGACGTAAAACGGGACATGGAATCGACCGTGCCAATGGACCGGCTGCTGTGCGGCGACGTGGGATACGGCAAGACGGAAGTAGCGATGCGGGCCGCGTTCAAAGCGGTGGCGAATGGAAAGCAAGCGGCCGTGCTGGCGCCCACCACGGTGCTGGCGTTTCAGCACTTCGAGACTTTCAAAAGGCGCTTTGCGGCTTTTCCGGTGCGCACCGAAATGCTCAGCCGCTTTCGCAGCGACAAGGAACAGAAGAAAACAATCGAAGAATTGGAAGCCGGGAAAGTGGACATCGTGATCGGCACGCATCGGCTGCTTTCGCGCGACGTAAAATTCCACGATCTGGGCGTGCTGATCGTCGATGAAGAGCAGCGCTTCGGTGTGGCTCACAAAGAGCGCCTGAAGGAAATGCGCAAGAACGTTCACGTGCTGACCATGTCTGCCACGCCAATTCCGCGCACGCTACATATGTCGCTGATCGGACTGCGGGACATGAGCGTGATCGAAACTCCACCTAAGGACCGGCTAGCGATTCAGACCACGGTTGCGCCATTCACGGAAACGCTGGTGCAGCGCGCCATCAAGGAGGAAATGGAGCGCGGCGGACAGGTATTTTTCGTTCACAACCGCGTGGAATCGATCACGTCGATCGCCGCCATGGTGATGCAGCTGGTGCCCCAGGCGCGCGTGGTGGTGGGCCACGGGCAGATGCGCGAGACGGAACTGGAAAAGGTGATGCTGAAGTTCGTCCGCGGCGACGCGGATATTCTGATTTCTACCACCATCATCGAGAACGGGCTGGATATCCCGCGCGCCAACACCATCATCATCAACCGCGCGGATCGCATGGGGTTATCGGAGCTGTACCAATTGCGCGGCCGGGTGGGACGGTCCAATCAACGCGCCTACGCCTACCTGTTGGTGCCACCGGACGTGGCGCTTTCAGGGATAGCGCGACAGCGGCTGGCCGCGCTGAAGGAATTCAGCGACCTGGGAGCGGGATTCCGCATTGCCGCGCTCGATCTGGAGTTGCGCGGCGCTGGAAACTTGCTGGGCAGCGAACAGCACGGACATATCGAAGCGGTGGGATTTGACATGTACGTGCAAATGCTGGAGCGGGCCGTATCGGAGCGCAAGGGCGAGGCCGTGACGCCTGAGCGCCGGGCAACGCTCAACCTGGGACAGGAAATCCGCGTCCCACCGGAGTACATAGAGAACGAAAATCTGCGTCTGCGCATCTATAAGCGAATCGCGGAAGTGACCACGGACAAGGAGCGCGAAGAAACGCGGCGCGAACTTGCCGACCGATTTGGGCCGCTTCCCCCAGCCGTGGAAAACTTACTGGACTATGCGGTATTGAAGGCGCTGGCGGAGAAATTACTGGTGGCGTCCGTGGACCGCCGCGGAGACCAAATCGGCATCAAATTCTACGATGACACGCCTGTGGGTCCGGAACGGGTGGTAAAAATGGTGCGGAAACGCCGGGATGTGCGCATCGACCCAAGCGGCGTGCTGTGGATCGGCGCCAAGGGCAAAGGCGGAGCGCTGGAAGCGGTGAGAAACGTGTTGCTCCAGTTGCAAGCGCAGGGATAGACTTTCGGGAGAGCTTTCGTCATGAAGACACCCAATTGTGCATGGATGATTGTGCCGGCGCTCGGCGCGGCGTTACTTCTGGCGCCCGCGCTTACGCGCGCGCAGTCGCAGGGCCAGATTATCGAAGACATTGTGGCGCGGGTGAACGACCGCATCATCACGCTCTCCGATTACACCAAGGCGCTCGATGCGCTGCCGCAAGAAGTTCAGCAGGATTGCCAACAGCAGCAGCCGCCGTGCACGCCGGATCAAGAGCAGGCGAACCTCGCGGACAAAAAGAAGGATTTGCTGCGCGACATGATCGACCAGCAGTTGCTGATCGAACGCGGGAAGGATATGGGCATTGACGTTGAGACCGATTTGGTGAAGCGGCTCGACGACATTCGCAAGCAAGATAAATTCGCCACCATGGACGATTTTCAGAAAGCCGTCGAGCAGTCCGGACTCTCTTGGGAAGACTACAAGTCGCAGATGCGCAACGAGCTGGTGACCCGGAAAGTAATCAACCAGGAAGTGGGAGACAAAGTTAGCATCGGCAACGATGAGGTTCGCAAGTATTACGACGCGCACAAAAGCGAATTTGTCCGTCCGGAAGAGGTGGACCTCTCCGAGATCTTCCTAAAGACCCAGGGAAAAACGCCGGAGCAAATCGCGGCGGTAAAGAAGCAGGCGGAGGAACTGCGCACGCGGATCGTCAACGGCGAGGACTTTGCCGCGTTAGCCACGCGCTATTCGGAAGGCCCGGCGAAGGATCAGGGAGGCGAACTCGGCGAATACCAGCGAGGACAATTGGCAAAGCCGCTGGAGGACGCGGTGTTCAAGCTGGACAAGGGCGGAATCACGGACGTAATCCAGACGCAAACGGGGTTCATCATCTTGAAAGTGAACGCTCATTACGATGCCGGTTTGCAGCCTCTGGATAAAGTCGAGAACGACATCACCAACCGCCTTTACGCGCAGAAGATGGAGCCGGCCCTGCGCGAATACCTGCAGCAGCTTCGCGAGGAGAGCTACATCCGCCTGCGGGCGGGTTACACGGATACCGCGGCGGTGGCGGGCGGCACGGTGATTGAGGAAGTTCCCGCAACACCGGACGCACCGGAAAAATCGAAAGGCAAAAAACATTTGCCGCTGCCGAAGATGGACAGCGAATGAAGCCGCATTACGTGGCCGACCTGGCCGACGGGCAGGTGATTACGTCGCTGTACCTGGTGCGCGAAAAAGAGATTCGCACTTCGGTGCGCACGGGAAAATCATGGCTGGAGTTGAATCTGGCGGACCGTTCCGGTTCGATCCCCGCGAAAATGTGGGACAACTTCGAGGGCATCGCCAAAACCTTTGAACGCGACGACGTGGTGCGGGTGCGCGGCCGCGTAAAGCTCTACAACGACCGCAAGGAATTGACGCTCGAGCAGGTGGTCCCAGCCGCTGAAAAAGATTACGAGCTGGCCGATTTCCTTCCGCATACGAAATACGACGTGGAGAAGCTGTATGCCGAACTTCAGGCCGCCGTCGGTGGGATGAAGAATCCGTGGCTGCGGAAGCTGCTGACGTGCATCGTTGAAGACCCGGAAATCGCGCCGCGATTGAAGCGCGCTCCCGCGGCGATGACCATGCATCACGCTTTTTTGGGCGGGCTGCTCGAACATACCGTCAGCTTGATCGGCCTGGCGAACGCCGTGTGCGCGCACTATTCGGAGCTCGACCGCGATCTGCTGCTCACCGGAGTCGTACTCCACGATATCGGTAAACTTGAAGAGCTGCGCTACGCGCGCGGCATCGACTATTCGGACGAAGGACGCCTGCTAGGGCACATATCGATGGGCGCGATGCTGGTGCGGGAAAAATGCAAAGTGATCGAGCGGTTCCCGGCGCCGCTGCGCACGATGGTTGAGCACCTAATTTTGAGCCACCATGGATCGCTTGAGTTTGGATCGCCCTCGCTGCCGCAATTCCCGGAAGCCGTGGCGCTGCATGCCATCGACGACCTGGACTCAAAGATGGCGGGGATGCGCGCGACGCTGGAGCTTTCGTCCGGCGCGGACGTCGGGCAAAAGTGGACGGAGCGAAATCCGTCTTTGCGACGCGCGCTGCTGCGCGGCAAGGAGTTCCTCGGTGCCTCCAAAGACCCGAAGCAGACGAGCGTGAATGCGGTACCCTTGCCGGTGGCGGGGAAAAAAACGGGATGACGTGTCCGAGTACACCAACGGCGATCGATGCGATGCCTCAACGCGGGCCCGTGCCACGGCGATCGCTGCTCGACCTGGCGCCGCTGGAGTTGGACTGCATGAACACGCTATGGCCCATGGGAGAAGGCACGGTCCGCGAAATTCGCGACCGCCTGGCCGAGCGACGTGTGCGCGCGTACACCACGATCATGACGATCATGGATCGGCTTGCGCGCAAGGGAGTGGTGGAGCGGCACAAGATGGGACGGAAGTATGTTTATCGCGCGAAACTGAGTGCCGAAGACGCGCGCGCGCATGCACTCGAACAAGTGCTCGAAAACTTTTTCGGCGGGTCCAAGGAGCGCATGTTGGCCCAGATTTCCGCCGAATGGCCGTCCCGTGATATTTCCGAACGCGAATCCCGCGAAGAGATCAACGCAGCGCCCGTCCAGCGATAATCTACCGCTATGTCCGCATATCTATTCCCGGTCCAACTCAAAATTCGCGGTACGGTGATTTGTCCTGCGACAATTCTGGCGCCGATGGCCGGCGTGACGGACACCGTCTTCCGGCGCACCATTCGCTCGCTCGGCGGCTGCGGATTGATCATGACCGAGTTCACCAGCGCCGAAGGGCTAACGCGCAAAACGGCGCGCACGCTGAAATATCTCTATTTCGACGAGGACGAGCATCCCATCGCGGCCCAGATTTTCGGCTCCGATCCAGAGGTGATGGCGTCGGCTGCGGCGCTGACCGAAGATCTCGGCTTCGACCAGATCGACATCAACCTGGGCTGCCCGGTGAAGAAAGTTGTGAAATGCGGCGGGTCCGGGCTGCTGCGCGATTTGCCGCACCTCGAAAAGCTTTTTCGCGCCGTGCGCGCGGCCGTGCGCATACCGCTGACCATCAAAATTCGCTCAGGTTGGGACGAAAATAGCATCGTGGCCGCGGACGTGGCGCGCATGGCCGAGCAGATCGGCATCGAAGCGATCGCCGTGCATCCGCGCACGCGCATGCAGGGCTACGCGGGCTTCGCGGATTGGAAGGTGATTCGCGCGGTGAAAGAGGCGGTGCGCATTCCCGTGATCGGCAACGGTGACATTCGCTCGCCGGAAGACGCCGTGCGCATGATCGCCGAGACCGGTTGCGATGCGGTGATGATTGGGCGCACCGCCTCGTCGAATCCGTGGATTTTTCGCCAGATCGAGGATTACGTCCGCACCGGGCGCTACGATCAGCCCACTGAGATGGATCGCTACCAGCTTCTTTCCGGATATTTTCGCAGCTTGATCGCCAGCGAGATGCCGGATGCGATCGGAAAAATGAAGCAGTTCGCTACGTATTTCACGCACGGCGTGCGCAACGGCGGCGAATTGCGGCACGCTGTCCACCACTCGCATACGGCGGCGGAAATACTCGACTGCGTGGACGCATTTTTCGCGCAACTCGCGGAAACGTCGCCCAGCTAGCCGCGCCTCTTCTGCGCTACTCCGGCTTCGCCACGCCCTGACTGACTGCATCGTCGAGCAGTTGACGCATCTGCACCGATGCCTGGCGGCTCTGCTGCACCTCGCGGCGGGCGATTTCGCCAATTTGCCGGCCCAGGTCGCCCATTTGCTGTCCCAGCTCGCCAGCCCTGCGGTTAATCTCCTGCATATTTGAATTCCAACGCGCTTCTCCGAGCGATGTCTGTAATTCGCCCACTTGCCGCTGTAAGTCGCCGAGATCCTGCATCGTGGCGCCCTTGGCATTGAAGGTCTTGACCTCGGATTGAAGTTTTTGTAATTCCGCGCGCATGTCCGGTATCTTTATGCGAATCTCTTGCATTTTTTGCTGCACCTGCTCGCGCATTTCTTTCGAAAGTTCCAGCTGCTTCGCTTGCAGCTCCTGCTGGAGCTTCGCGGAATCGTCGCGCTGCGCCCAAATCTTCCTGGCACGGCCGATGATGCCCTGGTCGCGGATGATGTAGTTCTTGCCATCGTGCTCAAACCAGATGAAGTCGCCGGGAATTTTGTCGCGCAAGGCTCGCGCATGCTCGGCATCTTCTTCCGAACCGGACATGATCAGATGGTCCGAGCCGTGCGTGACGATTACGAACGGCGGTCCCCATGGCCAGTGGAAGTCGTCCATTGGATTGAATCCCGGTCCGTACGCGCGGCCACCGCTGGGCGGTGGCGCGATCGCGATTGGCGGCGGAGGTGCGGGCGGAGCCGGCGGCGCGCCTGATTGCGAAGGTACTTGGGCAAGCTGCGGCGGCACCGGCGGTGCGGCCGCCGGTACGGCTGGAAGAGGTGGCGCAGAGGAAGCCTGCAGCGCCGGCAAAGGCAGAGTGGGCTCGGCTGTTGTGGCAGCGGGCATGCCGAGCGGCGATGGCGGCACAGGAATCGCAACCTTCGGAGCGATCTGATGTGGCGGAGGCGGAGGTGCAGGCGAGGGTGGCGCGGGCACGGCGGAGTCTTGAAGCTGATAAGCCGAAGGATGCGCCGCGACCGAAAGTGCCACCGCAGGCACGCAGACCGCTACGAGGGCCGCCACCAGGTACTTGCTGGAACGGTTGGACATTGCAGACCTCCACGCCAAAATTCTCTCTACTCTCTTTTCGCCTTCGCCAGCTTTAGCCATGGCCACGCCGTGCCACCAGACGCGCACCGACGAACTTTCCAGTTCGGTCATGAAGTCAAGAAGCGCCTGGGCGTAGCGGGTGCGATCTACGCCGCCGCTGAGCGCGGCTTCGTCGCTGGCCTGTTCCGCGAGATCGCCAAGATGCCTTTCCAGCCACCACGAAAGCGGGTTGAACCAAAAAATCGCGCGATGCAGCAAGGCGATCACTTGGACCAGTGAATCGCGGCGAGCTACGTGTGAAGCTTCGTGCGCTAGGACCGCAGCCAGTTCATCGCTGCTCCAATTGCGCCACGTTGGCGGAAGCAAAATCGCGGGATCGCGAATGCCCAGGGTGACCGGGACGGCAACGACATCAGACTCAGCAAACCGTGGATGCTTTTTCAATCCGCACGCGCGCGTTGCGCCAGCCAGAAGAGTCAAAGCATCGACGTCTTCGATCGTCTGCGAGCAGCGCACCAGCCGCGCACCGAAATACATGCCAATCAGCAGACGCGCGAAGAAAAACAATGAAACGATCAGATACAGCAGAGTACCGCCCAGCGCCCACAAAACCGCCCGGGTGGCGTGGGGCAATGCAAAACCGGGAATAGGAGCTTGCGGCAGCATCACCGCTGCATCGGAAAGATTCCAGCCTCGCTTCTTTGGCGCCAATTGCTCGTCATCGCGCAAGCGTGTTTGGATCACCGCCTGGGCCGATGGATACAAGTCAGTAGGCTGTGTTGCTTGCAACGGCGCGGTTGCGGAGCTCCGCGAAAAGCTTGGCACGGGCACCGCGACCGGTATAGATGGACTGAGCAGCATCAGCAACGGCATGGCAGTCGCGACCAGCAACAGGCCGCGCCACGCGATTAGCTTCGCGCGCACGGCGCGCACGCGAAACGCGGCGAGCACCACAGCCAAAAAGCAGCCAAGTAGCAACGAGCGAAACGCGGCATCCAGAATGAGCGTGAGAACTTTCGAACCAATGGCGGCAGGAGACATGGCTACTCTTCCTTATTGTTGGCGTTGTTGGCACGGCTGCGCGAGCCGGTTGCACTTTTCTCGTCCGCTTTCTCTCTCGTGATGCGGCGAGCGATCTTCTCCAGTTGATCGCGGCGAATCACCGAGTTGCGCACCATGCCGACGAGCAGTTCTTCCGCCGATCCGCCGCAAAAGCGATCGATGATGTTCTTTACCGCTCGCACAGCCACATTCTGCCGCGCCTGCAGCGCGCGATAGATGTACGTTCGTCCCTGGATTTCATGCGTCACGAAACCCTTCTCTTCGAGACGGCGAAGTATGGTGCGCACGGTCGACTCCTTCATCGGGCGGGAGGCGGCCAGAGATTCGCGGGATTCTTCCGCCGAGCACGGGCCGTGGGCCCAGACGTAATCCATTACCAGCTGTTCGATTTCACCAAGACCCTTGGGGCGCTGGATCGTTTTCAGCATTCAGGTAGCCACCTTCGCTATTTCATGTAGCGCTACAACATGTAGCGCACGCCGAAAGTCTTGTCAAGGGTAATTTTCTGGGGTCTCGTGCAGGCCCGGCGGCGCCCGGCGCTATTCGTCGCGGGTGACGAGGAGTTGCTTGTACGCTTCGCGACGGGTGATACCGCGTTCGCGCGCGGCAAACTTCAGCGCGGCTTTGCGGTCGACGCCCCGCTCTTTCATGATTTCGTCCACACGATGTGAAAGCGGCGTTACGCCCGCCGCACCGGCGCCATCGTCATTGAGATGAAGCATGTGGCCGTCGACGGGACCGATCAGCAGCGTGATTTCGCCGCGAGCCGGTTTTTTGCGGAACGCAGCCACCAAATCCTCGATGTGGCCGCGCTGGAACTCTTCAAACGCCTTGGTGACCTCGCGCGCGATCACCGCCGGCCGGTTGCCGAGAATTTCGAGCGCGTCTTCCAGCGTGTCGAGTAAGCGGTGCGGAGCTTCGTAAAGAGCGAGGGTTCGCGGCTCGTCTACTAGCGCGCGAAGTGCTTTGCGCCGCGCCGTCTGCCGAGCAGGCAGAAATCCGGCGAACGTGAACTCTTCAATGGGCATGCCCGAGGCGGCCAAAGCTGCCACAAATGCGGAAGCGCCGGGAACCGGCACCACGGCGATGCCATGCCGCAGGCACAGGCTCACCAATCGAAATCCTGGGTCGGAAATCGCCGGCGTGCCCGCATCGCTAACCAATGCAACTTTTGCGCCCTGTTCGAGTTCGATCACGATCTCCGGCGCGCGCGTGATTTCATTGTGTTCGTGATAGCTCACCAGCCGCTTCGAAATATCGAAATGGGAAAGCAACTTCATTGTCTGGCGCGTATCTTCGCAGGCGATCACGTCCGCCTCCCGCAGTATGCGTAATGCGCGCAGGGTGATGTCCTCAAGATTTCCGATCGGCGTGGCTACCAAATAGAGGCAGCCCGCTCCGATTTCGCTCGATTTCGTTTTCGTCGGCATATTTTTGTTAAGAAGTCAGAACATGAGGGTAAGCCGCGCGCTCGCCTTTTGCAATACGGTGTGGAACGGAGGGGAATCGGGCGAATGTGCGAATTAACGCCGCTATGAAGGAGCCTCCGTGACCGCCTCCGCGTAGCTGGACCGCTTGTAGGCTGCTGGCCCGTCAAGTATCCTGCTTTTTCCCGCGATGGCCACCAAACGACAGGCGAACCTTCCCGGCGCCACCGACCGGCGCATCGACGCGCTGCTGACGCTGCTTGCCGAAAACGCGACTATTGTCGTCAGCGGCGCGAAAATCGCCAAGGAAATCGGCGTGACGCGCCAGCAAGTGTGGCGCTGGGTGGAAAAGTTGCGCGCGCTCGGCGTCCGCGTGAAGGGCCACGCGCGAACCGGCTATCACATCGAACGCATGCCGGACATTTTAGCGCCGCAATTGCTTAGCCACCGGCTCTACGGTACGCCGTTCGCGCGACGCATCTATCATTACTTCAAGACGGAATCCACCAACACCGTAGCGATGCATTTGGGGGAAGCGGGCGAGCCCCATGGCGCCGTGGTGCTTGCCGAGGAACAAACTGCCGGGCGTGGGCGTGCCGGGCGCTCGTGGACGTCCGAAAAATCCGCGGGAATTTATTGCAGCGTGCTGCTGCGGCCGGCCATTGCGCCATCGCAGGCGCCGATGCTCACGCTTCTTGCAGGTTTAGCCGCCCGGGACGCCGCTGCCGAAGAGCTCGATTCCCTGCCGGACATCCGCTGGCCCAATGACTTGCTGGCTGGCGGTAAAAAATTTGGCGGTATCCTCACGGAAATGCGCGCCGAGCCGGACCGCGTGCACTACGCCGTGATCGGCCTAGGCATCAACGTGAACCAACCGAAAATGCCGGAACCGCTCGCCGGCATGGCCACGTCGCTGCGCATCGAAACCGGGAAATCGCGCTCGCGATTGGAATTGCTGATACGATTGCTGCGCCAGCTGGACCGCTACTACAATCAGTTTCTCGCCGAGGGCGCCGCGCCGATTCTGCGCAGGTTTGCCCAGGTGTCGAGCTACTTCAAGGGCAAGCGCGTGCGCATCACCACAACCGCGGAAACTTTCACCGGCACAACGGCGGGCCTCGACCCCAGCGGCGTGCTGCGCGTGGTGCGCGACGACGGAGGCGGGACCGAACTGGTGCTTTCGGGCGATGTTGCGGAGGCGTTCTGATGCTGCTGGCGCTGGACGTGGGCAACACCAACACGGTGCTGGGCGTTTTTCGCGGTAAGGAACTGGCCGCGCACTGGCGGTTGAGCACCGCGCGCGATCAAACCGTTGATGAATATGGCATTTTGACGCGCAATCTTTTCACCCTGGGCGGGCTGGAACCCGGCGAAATTAGCGGTGCGATTATCAGCTCGGTCGTGCCTCCGTTGAACGCAACTCTCGCCGGAATGGCCCAGACTTATTTTGGGCACAAAGCGCTATTCGTCGAACCCGGCGTAAAGACGGGCATGCCGGTCCATTACGACAATCCTCTGGAAGTAGGCGCGGACCGCATAGTCAATAGCGTGGCGGCATTCGAGAAATACGGCGGGCCGTGCATCATCGTCGATTTCGGCACAGCCATCAATTTTGACGCCGTCTCCGAACGCGGGGAATATATGGGCGGAGTGCTCGCTCCAGGAATCGGCATTTCAGCGGACGCCCTGTTCGCCCGCGCGGCTCGGCTCTTCCGCGTGGAAATCAAGGATCCCGGAAAAATTATCGGCACGAATACCGCGGCTTCCATGCAAGCTGGAATGTTTTACGGCTACACGGATATGGTCGACGGGGTTCTCGACCGCATGAAAAAAGAGATGGGCGAGAAAACAAAGGTGATCGCCACCGGCGGCCAAGCCGCGCTGATCGGCCGCGCCTCGCGCCATATCGAGACCATCGACGAGTTTTTGACGCTCGAAGGCCTTCGCATCATATGGGAGCGAAACCGGCCTGCATCGCGCGAGCAGGGTGCGGCAGCGAAAAAGGCGCCCGCTTCGGGAAAGCGCGATTGAATTCTGCGTTGAGGGCCGTTGCCCGGCGGAAAAACATTCGCGTTTGAGGTCTGTTGCAATCGGGCTCGCATGGAATCTTTCAACTACTTCAACTATTTCACGGAAATCGAGGAGTATTTCTGGCGCAAACGCGGCGCGCACTTACTTGTTTCGCCGCTCGATTGGGCCATCGTCGAAACGTGGCAAAAAGCCGGCATTCCGCTGCCCGCCGTGCTGAAAGGAATCGATCGTGCGTTTGAAAGCTGGGGTCGTTCGCGCCGTGCCGCCAGCGGTCGCCAGCTGAAAAGCCTCGCCTACTGCGTCGATGCGGTGCTCGATGCGGCCGCCGAAGCACAAGAAGCCACGGCAGGAGCGGGACCGGAAGTGCGGGCGTCTAGCACCGCCGCCGAACCGTTTTCGCGCGACGAGCTGCGCAAATATCTGGAGCGCAACGGCGCGCGATTGCGCGCGGCGGCCGAAAAACAGCGCACCCTACATCCGCAGCTAGCGGCACGCTTGGGCGACTCCGCAAACCGCCTCGACGAAGCGATCTCGTTGATTAATTCTCCTAGCGCCCTCGATTTGGAAGATCTGGAGCGGCGTCTCACGGTGCTCGAAGAAAAGCTAGCCGCCTCGCTTCCCGCGGATGCGGACGAGGAATCGCTGCTGACCATCCGCCGAGAAATGGACCGGTCGCTAGCCCCTTACCGGCGTAAGATGTCCGCGGAACAATTGGCGCAGCTCGAACGCCAATACATGCAGAAGCGCCTATTCGAGCACTTTCGCGTCCCGCGACTGAGCCTCTTCTATCTGAGCTGAAGGATTGCGCGCACGCGTGCTGCACCGATGGCCAATATCGAAGTCACAATCGAGAAGCTGATTTACGGCGGTGAGGGCCTAGCGCATCACGAGGGCGCCACAGTCTTCGTCCCCTTCGTGCTGCCGGACGAACGCGTCTCCGCCACGCCGGTGGAACAGAAAAAGAAATTTATTCGCGCGCGCCCCAATCGCATGATCGCTCCTTCGGCGGTTCGCGTCGAGCCACGGTGCCCGCATTTCGGTGTTTGCGGCGGCTGCGATTATCAGCACATTCCTTATGAAGCGCAGCTCAAGTATAAAGTTGACATCTTACGCGAGACGGTGCGCCGCATCGGCCGCGTCGACTGGACCGGCGAGATCACCGCGCACGCTTCCCCGCCCTGGGCCTATCGCAATCGCGCGCAATGGAAGGTGCGCCCGATCGGAGACCCGGCCGGGTTGGGCGCCACTTCGACGTCCGATGCCGAAACTCGCGACCTCGGCGGCCTCGGAATTGGCTACTTCCGGGCAAATTCATCCGCCTTGTGCGCTGTCGAAGATTGCTCAATCGTTTCTCCCTTGCTGCTAAAGACGCTGCTCGCGTTGCGCGCCGCTCTAGCGGCCGGTACGCTGCCGAAAACCTTGCGCGAGATCGAAGCGTTCGCGGGCGGCGATGATTCTCAATTGCTAATGACCGCCACGTTTTCCGGCTTCCCTCCGCGCGCCGCGGAACTCGCCGACAAATTTCGCGAGATCGCTCCTGAAATTGCCAGCCTGCTGTTCCACGATCCCACGCGTGAACGGATGGAACTCTTCGGCCCAGGATTCGTATCCTGCGAAGCGGGCGAACGTACCTATCGCGTAGGCCACTTTTCATTTTTCCAGGTGAATCGGTTTCTCGCCGGTGGTCTGGCACGCGAGGTAGCGGAGAACGGCTCGGGCGGCTCGCTCGCACTCGATCTGTTCGCCGGTGTCGGCCTGTTTTCGCTGCTACTTGCGGCAAAGTTTGAGCACGTGGTCGCCGTCGAGTCGAATCCAGCAGCCGGACGCGATCTTGAAGCCAATATCGCGTCCGCTTCGCATTCATCCGCGGCGCGCCCCGGTGCCGCCTCGGTGGAAGTCCGTGTCGCCGATGTGGAGCAATTCCTCGCAAAATATCGCGGTGCTCCGCAGCTCGTAGTCCTCGATCCGCCGCGTGCGGGACTGACACCGGGAATCGTGAAGCGCCTCGCGCACATCGCGGCCGAACGCATCACGTACGTTTCCTGCGATCCGCCCACGCTCGCGCGGGATTTGGCCGCTTTCCAGCAAACCGGCTACGAAATTTCCGAATTGCATCTCTTCGATCTTTTTCCACAGACATTTCACCTGGAAACTGTTGCTCGATTGCGGCGGCGCCCGTGAAACTGCCGGCGCTCTGGATCGCTGCGGCATTCGCCTCGGGGATCGCGATTGCGCTGCGATGGCCGGGAGACTTGCGCGGGTGGCTAGTCGTTACCGCGGCAGCCATTGTAATAGGCGCGCTCACGGCCTGGCGCGGGCGTGTCGCGACTGCCTGGGCCGTGGCGCTGATCGCGTGGGTTGCCCTCGGAGGACTAGCCGCCGGACTCGAACGCGCCAACGTACCGGCAAATCAGGTCACGCGATTGGTCGCCGCCAGCCAGCTGGATCTTAGCGAGCCGCTTCGATGGCGCGGTCGATTGCGCGACGATCCTCTCTCGCTTCCCTGGGGACGCCGCTACGAAATCGATCTCGAACAAGTGGAAATTGCGGGCGCGTACGTCCCGGTTCGCGGCGGACTGCGCGCGAATTTGTACGATGGTCCGCAAGCAGCAGGCGCTCCCTCCGGCTTACGCGCCGGCGATCGCGTCGAAGCGCTGATGAAAGCAAGCCCCCCGCGCGATTTCCTAGATCCCGGCGCCTTCGATGTGCGCGGCTACCTGGCGCGGCAGAAAATCGATTTGACCGGCTCGCTGCGCAGCGGCGAACTCCTGCAGCTCATCGGCCATCCCCCGCCTACCCTGATGCAACGAGTGGCCCGCGCGCGCGGCGATTTGCTGGCGCGGCTGGACGCTTTGTTTCCCGGTCAGCGAAACCGCGCTGCGGTCCTTCGCGCGATGCTGCTGGGCGACCGCAGCTTTGTCGATTCAAGTATCGTCACCGCCTTTCAAATCACGGCCGCGTATCACGTGCTCGTTGTCGCCGGGCTGCACGTGGGCGCGCTCACGATTTTCATTTTTTGGCTGTGCCGCCGCTTGCGGCTCTCGATCCTGGCCACGTCGTTTGTCACCCTCGCTGTGCTCGCAGCCTATGTCGGCCTGGTGCAGGACCGCCCGCCGATCCTGCGCGCCGCGTTGATGGCCGCACTGTACTTGTGCGCGCGCCCGCTCTTTCGCCGCGTGGACTTGCTAAACACCGTCGCTTTGGCGGCGCTCGTCCTGCTGATCTGGAAGCCTTCCGAACTCTCGGATTCGAGCTTCCAGCTCTCGTTTCTGGCCGCTGGCGTGATTGCCGCGCTGGCACTTCCCTGGATGGAGCGTTCGACGGCGCCGTATCGCACAGGGCTGCGGCACCTTGGCGATGTCACGCGCGACGGCGCGCATCCGCCGAAGGTCGTTCAATTCCGCATCGAGATGCGCGCTGCCGCCGCGTATCTTGCGGCGCGAATGTCCAAGCGCCTTGCGGCGCACGCGAATGCGTTTGTCGCCACGCCGGTTCGCATCGCGCTGCGATTGTGGGAAGTGGCTTTACTTTCCATCGTGATCCAATGCGGGATGATGCCGCTGCTGGCGCAGGATTTTCACCGCGTCAGCCTCGCCGGGCCCATCAGCAATATTCCAGCGGTGCTCCTCACCGGACTGATCGTTCCGCTTGGATTTCTCACACTTGCGGCGACATTTCTGTGGTCGCGGCTTGCGTTGCTGCTCGCAAAAGTGCTGGGCGCCTTGACGTCCGCCCTGCTGGCATCCGTCGAGTGGTTCGCCCGCATTCCGCGCGTGTCGTATCGCATTCCCGGACCACCGCCTTGGCTTCTGATC
>JBOGMW010000199.1:0-2245 GCA_050746805.1 Candidatus Acidiferrales bacterium
CGCCAAATTCAGGATTACTCGCAAGATCCTGGGACTTTATCGTATCGAGCGCCAACGTTTCGCTCTGCAAAATTTTCATCTGGGTTACGGTATAGTCCTCGGTATCCATGAACTCGCTGTAGGCGTCTTCCGTTTGGAAGGGGAGGACGTTTTGCGCTACCTTGTCTACCTCGACGAGCGCGGTCGCCCGATACACCGGCTTCATTTTGAAGGAAGCTATAGTCACCACCGTGACCACCGTAAGGAAAAACGTCAAGATTAACCACTGATGTTTGCGCAGGACGATCAGATAATCGAGCAGGTGCGGTTCGCGGGGCATCTGCTCCCAAGGTAGGGCCGCCGGAGCAGGGATTACCGCAAGCGTATCTGGGAGCTTGCGGTCGCGAATCGAGAATCTGGAAGCGTCTTCCATCAGCTACAAGTCCCCGTTGCTGCTGCAAAATTCCTTTGACCGAATCGAACTACTACAATCGGTAAATCGCCACGCCAGTCCCCACGCCCAGCGCGGCCTGCGCGCCCCGTGCCAGGGCTTTTTTCCCCGCGCTGTCCGGCACGTACAAAATGTCATTCGATTTCAGTGGGATATCGTCGGACTTATGCTTTTCGATCTGTTTCAGTCGCACCGGAATCTCGTCTCGATGTCCCGTTACGGGATTGTTGCGAAGAATCACAGCCGAATTAGCTTTTGCGAAACTGGTGAGTCCATGCGCAAGGGCCAGGGCTCGGAGCACCGTCACTTGTTGTCCGTGCCCTTGCAGCACGTATCCACCCGGCTGAGCGACACCGGAGCCTAGAACATAAACGATTCCGGCGTGCGGCACCGTTACAGTGTCACCGCCGTAGATCGGAATGTTGTAGATCGTGTCGCCTGACTCCAGTAAGTCTTGGAGTCGAATTGTGATCTTTTGATCGTTTGTCTCGGGACCGGTGCTCGCACTCGCAGGCTTTTCGCGCGGCGTGTCATCCCGTACCGGACGCGTGACAATCACCACGCTGCCGGCATCATCCGAAATACCTCCAGCAGCCGCCAAAACCTGCAGAAGATTCGTCGGACCCATAACTTGATACACGATGGGATGTCCCACCGCGCCGATCACATTTACCGGTTGGCTGTACTGCTCTTTGATGAACACCGAAACCTGCGGGTGCGATACGAGGCCGTTTTCAATCAGAAGTTGCTGCATTTTCGACTGCAATGCCAAGGGTGTCAGCCCAGCGACAGGAATTGGAGCCGGAATGAGAGGAAAGCTGATGTCGCCAGAATCGGTCACCCGGACGTCGCACGATAGCTCGGGGACATCGAAAACATCGATGTGAAGAAGGTCGCCGCTTCCGACGGTGGTGTCGATGGCATGCGCTCGCGCCAAAGTTGCAAGCTGCTGGATTTTTGTGTTTGCCTGCTGAGCAGTTTCATCCTGCTGCTCTGTTGCGCGCTGCTTCTGAGCAAACGAGGCCTGCACACCGAACAAGGCAAACGCAACCGTCAGCCCAAGAAAGTTCGCCCCCGCCACGGCCAAAAGCCGGCGGACCGTTGCTAACATTGCCAGAGATAACCCCGCAAACACTATGCCTAGCGAGCCTATTGATGTCAATCAGGGCTTTCGGCGAAGGGAAGTCGCATCGCTGCAGAGCAGGCTCCCAAGACGGCGCAATCAAAGTACCTGTTTGGCGTCTCGCTTATCGCCCTAATCGAAAAAGAGACAAACTATATACTTGCAAGTTGCGGCTGCCTCTACGCTCAAGGTGATACCGGCACGTTATGACCCTCGCGTGCACCCGCGGAAGCTGGCTGGCGCGAGCGCGGAGATGAACTAGGCTCTAGGGGCGGAGATGCCAGTATTGCGACTTGCAGTAAAAATAGGAGTGCGTTGGCGGGTATGTGTAGATTGAAGTCCACGAAGCTATGTAACAGCAGTCCGCAAATAGAGGCGGCCGCTCCCGCGTGCAAAGCGCGGGAAAATTTCCCCTGCTCAGCTTCCCAATTCCTCCGTCCCTCGCGGTACAACAGCCAAAGAAAACCCAGGCCGCAAATTCCGCCCAGTATTCCCGCTTCAGCGAGCGCTTCCAGGTAATCATCGTGAACGTGATCCACCACTCTGCCGTCGTAAGCAGTTTCATAAAGTGGAAATACATCCACCAGAGCTCCCAGGCCGCATCCTTTTATCGGATGCGCGAAAAAGATGCGCACCGCGCCGCGAGCCATGGAAATGCGGCGCGAAAAAGTGACCACGGGATGGTCCAAACT
>JBOGMW010000200.1:0-2469 GCA_050746805.1 Candidatus Acidiferrales bacterium
GACGTGGAACAATTGGGCGCCGCGCATTGGGTTGGCGTGGGATCCCACCGGCAGTGGCAAAACGCTGATTCGAGCATCCTGGGGAATCTTGTACGACATGCCGCAAACGATTTTCTACAACCCATACGCGGGAGAACCGCTGTGGGGCGGATCCGTCGCGGTCATCCCTCCAGCAGGGGCACAGAATTCATTCGCGAATGTCTGGTCCTATTATCCCGGCGGAAACCAATTTCCAATTGTGCAGAATGCCACGCGCCCGTACCCGTTTTATTCAGGTTACGAGACGGTTCCACTGCACCTCCGCAATACCTACGTGGAGCAATGGAACGTGACGGTTCAAAAGCAACTGGGGGCAGCGTGGCTTTTGAAAGCGAGCTATTTGGGCAACGACGACGTACACCTTTGGAGTGGTCAAGACCTCAATCCGGGGGTCTACGTTCCCGGCAACTGCGTAGCGGGTCAATATGGACTGACGAAGCCGGGGCCGTGCTCAAACGCCTTCAACGACAACCAGCGGCGTGTTTTCAACACGTTGAATCCGAGCCAGGCGCAATACTATGGAGGAGTTTCGAACATCGACGACGGCGGGACGGGCAGCTACAACGCGCTGATCGTTACGGCGCAACACCGTTTCTCAAACAACTTCTCGATGCTGGCGAACTATACCTGGTCGCATTGCATCGCCGACCCAGTAGAGACAGGGGTCGGCGTCAATTACACCGACCCGGCCGATCGTCGATTCGACCGCGGAAACTGCCCATATGTAGACATTCACCACAGCTTCAACCTTTCGGCTGTTCTTCAGTCGCCGCATTTTTCGTCGCACGCCGCCCAATTGATCGCCGGGGATTGGACACTTGCGCCGATCATAACCGCGCACACGGGCAGCTATTTTGACGTGGTCACTGGTGTGGACAATGCGCTGACGGGAGAAGGAGGGCAACGCCCCAATCAAGTGCTCGCAAACCCTTACTGCGCCCCGCGGCAGGTTTCGTGGAATCTGAGCCAAAACTGCTGGATTAACGCGAGCGCGTTCGCTAATCCGACGACAGGCACTCTCGGAAACGAGGGCGTGGACAACTTGCTGGGACCGGGATATGTCAATGTGGACGCGGCCGTGTCGCGCAAGTTCCCGATAACGGAAAGGCAGAGCGTCGAGATCCGCTTCGAAGCGTTCAACCTTTTCAACCACGTTAATTTTCTAAATCCCGGTACTGCCGGTATCGGCGCTGTGGGTACCAACAACTTAAGCCTGAACAGCAGCACGTTTGGGAAGATTCAGGCCGACACTGGCCCGAGAATCATGCAGTTCGCGATCAAGTACGCCTTCTGAGTCTCGCTTTAGGAAGCCTAGAAGCCCGTGGCGCGCAGCACGCACGCCACGGGCTTTTTCATACAGTTCGACAAGCGCTTTTTCCTCTCCACTGTGTCGAACAACCACGCGGACCGAGCGACAGGACACTTGGCCTAATCAAGTAGCCGCCAGCGGTGAGGTGCGATAGTATTGAACCGAATAGACCAAGAGCCGGGAAGCCGGCCTCGAGTCTACTAACTCTGGAGATGGTGCGAACATGCCAAAGGACCTGACACGAAGAGAATTAATGCGTCGTTCGATTGCCGCGGGCGGCCTGTTCGCAGCCGGATCGTTGATGCCGGTTTCGGCACTGGCCAATCAGGCTTCAGGAGAAGAAACCACCCAAGCGGATCGATCACCTGCGAAAGTGGCGGGTGGCAAAGTCGTGCAACCCCGGCGAGAACTGCCGGTTTTGCACAAGACCAACATCCTGGTTGTAGGAGGCGGTTGTGCGGGAACGGCGGCTGCTTTTTCGGCCAAGAAGCTCGGCGTGGATGTCACGCTGGTTGAGAGATATGGCTATCTCGGAGGGCTCGCCACCGGCGGCCTAGTTCTGGGAATATTTCCGCTCTACGCCAGGGACGACAAACAGGTCATCTGGGGCTTCTCCGAAGAAATGATGAAGAAGCTAGACGTGCTTAAGTACGGCATCATCAACCGGAACAAGGCTCCCATTTATCCAACGTTTGATGCCGAAGCGATGAAATACGTGCTGGCCGACATGACGCTCAGTTCGGGAATCACTGCGTTCCTCGATTGCTGGGGCGTCGATGCCATCGTCGATAACCGAGGCGCGGTGCACGGCGCCGTCTTTGAAAGTAAGTCTGGACGACAAGCGATCCTCGCCGACATCGTCGTTGATGCTTCGGGCGACGGCGACATTTACGCTGCGGCAGGCGCGGCCTTTGAAAAAGTCCGGCACAACATCGGCCTCATCAGCCGCATCGGCAACATCGATGAAGTCGACATGGCTCCCGGCCGCGGGTCGGAAGGCCTGCACCATGAGCCATCGGAGAGCGTTCGCGGCGAGCATACCATTGTCGGCAAAGTGGGCAGCGGCCGGCCGTCCATGGGCCGAGTAACCAATTTCGACGGGCACGCCGGAAACTCGACGC
>JBOGMW010000201.1:0-9920 GCA_050746805.1 Candidatus Acidiferrales bacterium
GACCACGCCCGCTCAACAAGCTAAACCTAAACCGCCAGCACAAAAAAAATCGACGGTCTGGACAAACGACAATATCGATTCCGCCCTCTCGCCCTCGGACGCTTACCAGATACAGGAGGCGCAGGAACGCCAAGCTCAGCAAGCTGCCCAGCAAAGAGCCGCCGTCGAAGCAAAAATACCTTCTCCTCCGCCGGGTTTCGTGAAACCCGAAACCGCTCAGCAGGCGCGCCAGTTATTGGCCGAGGCCCAGAACAATCTAAAGTCCCAACAAGAATACGTCCAGCAGACCCAAAAGGAACTAGCGACGGCGCCCGACTCTTATAAAGAACGTCTCCAGTGGCGCATCAAGTCGCGCACCGACGTCATCAAGAAGCTCCAAAGCGACATCGCCGCTCTAGAGAAGGACCGGGACGCTCTCGCCAAGACGCCCGCCGCTGACAACGCTTCGGCGAACAACAGCGGGAGCCTTGCACAGCCATAATCCCCGGTTCACGACCACCGGCAGAGCATATTGGGGAAAATTAGTAGGCCCAGCGCATCAGCACCGCGCCGGTGGTATATCCTGCACCAACGGCAATCAGCAGCACCAGATCTCCCTTCCGCAACCGTCCTTGTTCCACTGCATCCCGCAGCCCTAGCGGAATCGTGGCTGCCGTGGTGTTGCCGTACCGATCGATATTCACCATCACCTTCGAATCATCCACTCCTAACCGCTCTTGCATCGCGCGAATAATGCGCAGATTCGCCTGGTGCGGTACCACCAACGCCAGATCGCGGCTCGAGAGACCATTGCGCTGCAGCATTTCGCACGCTAGCTCGCTCATGCGCCGCACCGCGTACTTGAATACCTGCTGGCCCTCCTGATGAACGTAGTGCATGCGCTTCTCGACGGTTTCCTGCGACGTCGGATGAAGCGAACCACCGCCAGGCATGTACAGGTTGCAGCCTCCGGAGCCGTCCACCTCGTTCACAAAGTCGATGATTCCCTCCGCATCGGACGTTGTGGGTTCGACCAGCACGGCGCCCGCGCCGTCTCCGAACAACACGCAGGTGGCACGATCCTTGAAATCGAGGATCGAGGTCATCACGTCGCTACCGATAGCCAGCGCCTTCTTGTGCGTGCCGGCGCCCACGAACTGCGCCGCCACCGTAAACGCGTACAAAAATCCCGAGCACGCCCCGGAAAGATCGAAGCCCCACGCGTTGGTGGCTCCCAGACGATCCTGAATCAGGCAAGCGGTAGCCGGGAAGAACATGTCCGGGGTCACGGTAGCCACCACGATCATTTCAATTTCAGCGGGGTCAACGCCCTTCAACGCTAATAATTTTTTCGCCGCTTCGGTGCCCATGTGCGACGAAGCCATGCCTGGCGCGGCGAAGTGCCGTTCGCGAATGCCGGTGCGCGTGCGGATCCACTCGTCGTTGGTGTCCACAATCTTTTCCATGTCCGCATTCGTGACTACGCGCGGCGGCAGATACCCGGCCACACCGGTAATCTTCGCGGCGATGCGCTGGCTCATTCAGCTCTCCGTCTGTCGCATAAACAATCGAACGATTCTATGCAATCCGCCGTGAAGGTTACAAGCAGAACAGGCGCAATTCGCCATGTCGTCGCGTTAACGCACAAAATCGGCGCTCGCGGTTTTTGTCTGGAGCTTTCATCTAAGGCATCATGGAATCATGCTGCGATCGGAACGAACTCCGTGGATCGTCGAGCGCGCGCGCGCCGCGGGGTTCGATCTTTGTGGCGTTGCGTCGCTGAACTTTGAAGTGTTCTCCGCCGGCAACGTGCGCGAGACTTCCAGCGACGGAGCATTCGAAGAACTCCGCCACCTTCCGGAATGGCTGGCGCACGGCTATGCCGGAGAAATGAAGTACCTGCGCGATCCGCGCCGCTCCAATCCTTGCAGCGTGCTGCCCGGAGCGCGCAGCGTGATCGTCACCGCCATGAATTACCATTCTGCGCGACCGCTCTCGAGGGAGGCGTCTGCCGGCGCGGCGAACGGCGCACCGCAAGGATGGATTTCGCGCTACGCCTGGGGTGACGACTACCACGAAATCATTTTGCCGGCTTTAAACGCCCTGATCTCGCGGATGCGCGCCGAATTCGCGGAATCGTTCGACGCCCGCGCTTACGTCGATACCGGACCAATCATCGAGCGCATCGCGGCGAAACACGCCGGGCTGGGCTGGCTGGCGAAAAATACTTGCTTGATTAATCAAAAGCTCGGCTCGTGGCTCTTCCTCGGCGTGATCGTCACCACCCTCGATCTCGAACCGAGCCTCGCGCCAGGCGAATCACCGCCCGCCGATCTATGCGGCAGTTGCACGCGCTGCCTGGACGCGTGCCCCACGCACGCATTCTCGCAACCGTACGTGCTCGATGCGCGCCGCTGCATTTCCTATCTCACTATCGAGCTGCGTAGCGCCATCCCCGAAGAGCTTCGCTCCTCAATGGGCAACGCGGTCATCGGCTGCGACATCTGCCAGGACGTTTGCCCGTGGAATCGCAAAGCGCCCGTCACCTCACTCGCTGCGTTTCAGCCGCGCGCAATTCCGGGGCAGTTGCCATCCCCATCCGGCGAATCGAAGGTAGACGCCAATCGCATGGAGGCTCCGCCGCCGCGCGACGCTTCCAAATCCTTGTGCGCGCCCGACCTTGAATTGCTCGCTTCTCTCTCGCAGCAGGAATTCAGCCAACTATTTCGACGCAGTGCCGCCAAACGCGCCAAGTGGCGCGGCTTGGTGCGCAATGCCTGCGTCGCCCTCGGAAATTCAGCGATTTCATCAAGCTCGCCTGAATTTCCTCGCATCGCGAAACTTCTGGAGCGCCTGGCTGCGAGCGATGATTCGCTAATTTCGGAGCATGCTCGCTGGGCTCTCGACCGCCTTTCGCCCACTGTGAACGTCATCCGCGAAACGCGGCGGCGGTAACCAATCGAAGCCATTTCTTACGCTTAGGTCGTTCTTTCTCAAACGCCGCTTCCCGGCGTTCAAGTGACGAAATCTTAAAAACATCATGGACAGCCAATCGCAGTTTTTGCGATACTTTTGCGGATGACAGCGGCCATCTTTCTTTGTACATGCGCTGCATCCCAACTCAAGTCAGGATTGGAACTCAATGAAGGCTACGTATCGGCTTGCTTTTTGTCTGATCGCCGTTCTTGCGGCTGGTTTTGGCGCCCCGCGCCTCTCATCCCATGAAAAGCCCGCGGACGCTCCCCAAAAAACTCATAAGACCGCGCAGAAATCCGCCCCGGCTCCCACGGCCAATCAGAGCCAAATGGACCGCGGAAAATATCTGGTCGAAAATGTCGGCATGTGCGAGGAATGCCATACGCCGCGCCTCGAAAACGGTGATATAGACGAGTCTCGCCGCCTGCAAGGCGCGGCCATCTGGATCATGCCCGTCCACCCCATGACTAACTGGGCCATGCGCGCGCCTGCGCTAGCTGGCCTGCCTGGATTCACCGACGCTGAAGCGGAAACCGTTCTTGAGCGGGGCATCGGACCAAATGGCCTGCCGATTCAACCGCCCATGCACATCTTCCACATGTCCCCTGCGGACGCACAGGCCATCGTTACTTATCTTCGCTCCATGCCCGATACATACCCGCGCAATTAGTTCCAGCGGATTCGCAAGGCATCGGCGCTCGCCCCGCGCGGTGATCGACGTATAATCCCGTCCAGTGGAAGATCGCGTGAAGGCGGCGGTTTCGTGGTTGCTCGGCCCGGAAACTCCGCCGGGCGAGCGAACCGGCCGCGGGCATTTGTGGGCACGTTGGATTTTCTTGCGGGCGCTCGCGCTGATCTATCTCTCCGCGTTTTATTCCTTTTTCTTTCAGATTAAAGGTCTGATCGGCCCCTCCGGCATTCTTCCCGCGAACGATTATCTGCAAGCCGTCGCCACGCAACTCCATGCCGCGCGCTATTGGTACGCGCCCACGCTGCTGTGGCTGGGCTCCAGCGACCGCGCCCTGATGATCGTTTGCTGGGCTGGAATCATTGCGTCACTTCTCGTTTTCTTCAACGTCTGGCCGCGCCTGTCGCTGGCGATTTGCTTCGTCTGCTTTCTGTCGTTTATCACTGCCGCGCAGGATTTCTCCAGCTATCAATCGGACGGCATGTTGCTCGCCTCCGGCTTTCTCTCTCTTTTTCTCGCGCCGCCGAAAATTAGGCCAGGCCTAGGACGCGCCAATCCCCCGTCGCGCGCCAGCCAGTTCTTGCTGCTGTGGGTTTGGTTCCGCATCTATTTCGAGTCCGGCGTGGTGAAAATTCTCAGCGGCGATCGGTCCTGGCGGAATTTCACCGCAATGGACGATTACTACCAGAATTCGCCGCTGCCCACTTGGATCGGATGGTACGTCCAGCATTTGCCGCATTGGTTCCACGCCGCAACCGTGGGACTCACTTTCGCCGTCGAACTGGTTCTCTGCTGGGCGCTCTTCCTGCCGCGCCGTTTTCGTATCGCCTGTTTCTGCATCGTCACTCCGTTTCAAATCGCTATCATCCTCACCGGCAACTACGCGTTTCTCAACTACATCGTCTTATCGCTCGGATTCCTGCTGCTTGATGATAGGTTCATCGAGTGGGTGATCCCGCAGCGAGTTCGCCGATTGATCGACCGCCCACGCGCGGCAGAGCCAGTCCCTCAGCGCGAGCCTGCAAACGTTCCGTCGCAAGCATCTGCCTCGTTCTCCACAAAACCCTTCGGTCTGCTCGGCGTCGCCGTCGCGGGCTTCTGCTTCCTTTGGATCTTCTATGCCACCAGCGCCAAGCTGATCTGGATGTTCGTGCCACGCGCGCCGCTTCCCACGCAACCCGTGCAATTGCTCGAACCATTCCGCATCGCCAACGAATACGGCCTTTTCGCCGTCATGACCCACGCCCGCTACGAAATCGAATTTCAGGGCTCGCGCGACGGCCAAACCTGGGTCGCCTATCCCTTTCGCTACAAACCGCAGAATCCCGCCCGAGATCCCGGCATCTACGCTCCGTATCAGCCTCGCTTCGAATGGAACTTGTGGTTCGCTTCGCTCGGCTCCTGGCCGCAGTACCATTTCGTCGTCTGGACGGAAGAGCGCCTGCTGTCGAATGATCCCGACGTGCTTCAACTCTTCGCCAAAAACCCTTTCGGCGCAAATCCGCCTACTGAAGTGCGCGCCGTAATCTATCAATATTGGTTCACCAGCATGAAAATCAAGCGCCAGACGGGCATGTGGTGGAGGCGCGAACCTCTGGGCGTGTACGCCCCGCCGCTCGAACGCGAGCCCGATGGCAAAATCGTGCTGATGAATGTACGGACGGTTGCACCTGGGTCGCCCTGATCGCCCTGTGCGAAGCTCAAAAGCAGCTTTTGCCACGCGCCGCCAATTCCGATAGCCTGTGTGCGGTGCCTGCGCTGGCTACGCCGCTCCTTGCGGAGCACCGCGCTCCCGGTCAAGCACACAAACCTCGCCTATGAAACGCAAATACGGCAGCTACGAGCAACCGCAGCGCGAAGAAGAAGTCACTCGCGATGAAGTGCTCGCGCATCTCGCCAAGCTCTCTCAACCCGCCAGCATTCGCCAGATCGCTCACGGCATGGGACTGCGTCATGGCGGACGCCGCTACCTCCCGCGGGTCATCGACAAACTGCTGCGCTCCGGCGAAATCGATGAAATTCACGGTGGCCGCTATCGCCTCGTCGCACACAAGCAGCAGCCCGCGCGGACGCGTCAATCGGCCGCCGGAACTCGCAAATCTTCGGCGCCGGCAGCCCAGGAAAGCGCCGCGCAGGAAAATCTCGCGCTGCAAAATGCAGCGCTCAGCTCATCCGCTCCGCTTCGCAGTCGCGATCCTAATCTCGTCTCCGGCCGCATCGTCGCGCATCGCGATGGTTACGGCTTCCTTGTCGCCGACCAACCCATGCAAGGCGTCGAAGGCGACCTCTTCATCGGCCGCGATAGTCTTGACGACGCCATGCACGGCGACCGCGTCCTCGCGCGCATTATTCGCCGCCGCGCAGACGGCCGCGCCGAAGGCCGCGTCGTTCGCGTCGTCCAGCGCGAAAATCCCTCCGTTGTAGGTCTTTTTCGCTACGGCCCGCACGGCAATTCCGTTCTGCCCTACGACGCGCGCATCACCCACGAAATCACGATTCCGCCCGGCTACGAGATCACTCCTGAGCTGCAGCTGAAGCTCGGCGTCACGTCGCAGCGCGAGCCCGCGTCCATGCGCCGAATGCGCGTCCCTGAGCTAGACGGTGCCGTCGTCAACGTCGAGATCACTCGCTTCCCAAAAGGAGGCATCGCGCCAAGCGGCCGCGTTATCGAAATTCTCGGCCGTCCTGGCGACATTGGCGTCGATGTCGAAATCATCATTCGCAAGCATCATCTCCCGCACGTCTTCCCGCCTGAAGTTCTGGCCGAAGCGCACGCGGCTCCACAGCAAGTGGACGAATCCTCGCGCCTCGGCCGCCGCGATTTTCGCGATCTGCCGATCATCACTATCGACGGCGAAACCGCGCGCGATTTCGACGATGCCGTCTACGTTCGTCCGCTGTCCGGCGGCCATTTCGAACTGCAAGTTCATATCGCGGATGTCGCGCATTACGTCCGCCGCGGCTCGGCTCTCGACCAGGAAGCGCGCCTGCGCGGCACATCCGTCTACTTCCCCAATCGCGCCGTCCCCATGCTTCCAGAGGAACTCTCGAACGGCATCTGCTCGCTGAATCCCCATGTCGATCGGCTGGTAATGAGCGTCATCATGGAAATCGACCCCACTGGCAAAACCGTGCGCGCCGATTTCACGCCCGGTGTGATCCGCTCCGCCGAACGCATGACCTACACCAACGTCAACAAAGTTCTTGAAGCCGATCCTGAAATGTCCGCGCGCTACGCGCCTCTCGCCGAAGATTTCCGCCGCATGAAGGAACTCGCCCTGATTCTCAATCGCCGCCGCCAAGCGCGCGGCTCCATCGATTTCGATTTGCCCGAGCCGGTGATCGAATTCGACGAGTTCGGCGCCATGACCGCTATTCTCCGCAGCGAACGCAACATCGCTCATCGGCTGATCGAGGAGTTCATGCTCGCCGCCAACGAAGCGGTTGCCGAATATCTCGATCGCGTCGCCGTTGCCTCGCTCTATCGCGTCCACGAAAAGCCCGATCCCAAAAAAGTTCTGGAATTCGAGGAACTTGCCCAGGCGTTCGGCTATTCGCTCGGCGTCGAAGATCTTGCCGAACGCCGCATCGCCGTCCGCCACGGCGAGATGCGGCCCGCAGCTCGTGCCCATGGACGCGCGCAAGGGCAAAATCGCGGCCGCATGCGCCCCATGTCCGTCACCCTGCCCGCAAGCGAGGAAGTTGACATCCGCCCGCAGCATTATCAGCGGCTCACCGAAAAAATCGCCGGCAAGCCCGAGGAGCGCATCCTCTCCTACCTGATGCTGCGCTCGCTTAAGCAAGCCCGCTACGCCTCCGAACTTCTCGGCCACTTTGCCCTCGGCGTTCGCGAATATACTCATTTCACTTCGCCGATTCGCCGCTATCCGGATCTGATCGTTCACCGCGTATTGAAATGGGCGCTCGAAAATGCCGATTCCCTCGCCGCGCACCAACCCGCGGCCGGTACGCGACAGCCGCGTCGCGCGCGTGATAAGAAGTCCAACGGTGATGTCCCGCTTCCCACTCTGGGTCCATATCGGCGCGTCGAACTTGACGAACTCTCTTCTGAAACTTCCGAAGCCGAGCGCCGCGCCGAAGCCGCGGAGCGCGAATTGATGGAGTGGAAGACCGCTCAATTCATGGAAAGCCATCTCGGAGAGGAATACGACGCTCTCATCATCTCCGTGCAGAAATTCGGCTTTTTCGTCGAACTGGCCGAAATCTTCGTCGAGGGCCTCGTGGCCATCGATCGCCTCGAAGAATCCACCGGCATGCGCTGCACGTATCGGGAGCGCGATCGCGCCATCGTCGCGGAACCGCATCGCGGCTCGCGCGGCGCGGCTCGGCGGGTCTTCCGCCTCGGCGATCGCGTGCGGGTCCGCGCCGAACGCATCGACCCGCTCCGCCGCCGCGTCGAATTCGCGGTGGTTTAGCCTGCGCTCGCGCCAGCCGAACCCGATTGTATACAATAGTAACTTCTAAAATACATTTACGCATCTTTCATCTAGTGGTAGGATGGCCGCGCTTTTTGAGGCATTCTCGTGGCTCATGCGACGCGTTACGCCGCTCTGCTAGGCAAACATGTGGAGGCCCATTATCGCGCCGGAGATGTCTATCTCTCCGCTGTCGGCGCCCTTGTCACCGACAACGGGAAATCCATATCCATCGAAGAGCGCTTCTCCCAGTCCGGCAAGGAAAAGATTCTGCGCGTCGAAATCCCCTACGATTACATCGTCCGCCTAGTTGAAACCAACGGCGACCCTCAAGATTCGTCCGCGTCGAGGTAGAAGCCGTCGCTTGCATTTGAAACTCCGCGGGCTCGCCTGTCTGAGCGAAGCAATACGGCATTCTTCGCGTTTTTGCGAATGGTACGGATGATCTCGTTAGAACCGGCGCCTCGCGGCCTCTTCGTCTTATTCGCAAGATGTCTCGCGCGTTCTTCGCCTTATTCGCAAAACGTCGGTATAGGATTCTCTGGCCATCGGAGCGCAGTACTGTCATCCCGAACCCAGCCGCGTATTTTGCGGATGGCGGTGAGGGATCTGCTTTCGGTCTTCTTCGCTGAAAATCACTGAAGCATTTGTTCCAACGTGTTGCGTTCCGCCATTGCCCTTCACCTTCTCCGCGCTATATTGAATGAATGCTTTCTCGGAGGAATCCATGAAGCCGAACGTAGGATTAATCGGTCTCGGACTGATGGGCAAGCCTATGGCACACAACTGGCTGCGCGCTGGCTATCCGCTCACGATCTGGAATCGCACCAAATCGCGCGCCGAGGATCTCGTCCGCGCCGGGGCCAAACTCGCATCGAGCCCTCGCGAAGTCGCTTCTCAATCCGACGTCCTCGTCACCATCGTCAGCGATCCTCCCGCCGTCGAAGAAGTAATCTTCGGCCCCGCTGGCAAAGAAGACTTCGGCGCGCTGGCCGGTATGCGCCCCGGAACCACTCTCATCGATTCCAGCACCGTCTCTCCCGATCTAGCCCGCCGCGTCGCCGGCGCATGCGCCGGTCGCGGTGTCGATTTTCTGGACGCGCCGGTCACCGGCGGTACATGGGGCGCCGAAAAGGGCGAACTCGTGTTTATGATTGGCGGCAAACAGGAAGTTCTCGATCGCGTGAAACCGGTGCTCGAAGCCGTCGGCAAGCGCTTTTTTCTTCTTGGCCCCAATGGCGCTGGACAAACGGTCAAGCTCGGCATGAACCTGCTTCTCGCGCTCGAAGTAGATGCCCTCGCCGAATCGCTCGCTCTGGTCACCGCCGCCGGCGTCGCGCCCGAGCGCCTGATCGAAGTGATGCAATCGAGCATGGGCCGTTCGTCATTGCTCGATGTCAAAGCGCCTCTAATTCTGAAGAACGAATTCCCTGCAAGCTTCCCTTTGCGCCTCATGCACAAGGACGTTCGTCTGGCTCTCGAACTCGCTCGCTTGTGCGGCGTGGCCCTCCCTGCCGGCTCCGCCGCCTACGCCACCTACACCTCCGTCAAGGATTCTTCGCCCGACGATCCCGACTTCTCCGCCATAGCCCGCTTCTGGCGCAAATCGGCCCACGCCTAGGCGGCAGTCCGGTTTACGGAAACGTCGGTTAGTCGGAACCAGCGGCCCCGAGCGTCCCTTAGCCGCGAATTCCGGGCGGAAAATACGTTAAGGGAAGTTCGCGCACGGTGCGCAATCCCGCTGGCGCGGCAAGGATCGCAGGAATCGCGTTCACGGCAACCGCCGCCGTCGCCAAATCCCCGTGTGTGCCGCCGGGTATCCTCAGCGACAGCGCCGGCTC
>JBOGMW010000202.1:0-11389 GCA_050746805.1 Candidatus Acidiferrales bacterium
TCGACTGTGACTTTCTGATACGGAACGTTTGTCGCCACGTTTCCACCGAACCCATGGAACCAATGAGTCTTCCACGCCCACCCTCCGACCACGGCCAGAATCAGCAGCGCCGCGCTCGCGAGCACAAGCTCAACTGTCTTGCGCCTCGAGGCCCGCTTCTGCAATGCCGTGTATTCGATGAAGCAAGGCGAACAGCCACCGATGTGGAGCACTGCCTGTTCGCTCTGGCGTAAATTCGCTTTCCGCTCAGCCAGAGCCTTCAGCGCCTCCACGCCCGGACACCCTACCCGATCCGGGTTGGGATAGCCGCCGTCCACCAAAACGCGCTGGCCAGCCTTGATCAGCCGATTCTCTTCGCGTGCGGAAAGCATGTCATCCGGCTCTGAATTCGCCATTACCTAGCCCTCCCAGGTTCGGGAGTTGGCTCCGATTTCGGCCGTTTCCGACCCAAAATGCGCTTCCGCGCCCTTGCCACGCCCCTGTTGAATTGAACTTGCGCGGCATTTGCCGTCATACCCAATTTGTTTGCAATATCCTCCCACGACCAACCCATTTGCCGAAGACTGAACAGATACCTTGTCCGCTCGCTCATACATCCCGTGACTTCTCTCAGGAAGAGTTCTTCTTCAATTCCTGAAACCCAGTTTGAATCGTTCGCACCCCGCACTGCATTTAAGTCGCCCACCGATCCCACATACTCAATAGGCGGCTCCTTGGCCGCGCGTCTGTTAAGCCGGTGAGCAGCCGCCCAAAACACATAATCGTCCAAATTCTTGATTCGTTCTCGGAAGCGTGGATGACGTTGGATCAGAGCGGAGAGATAACGAACTGCAGCTTCCAACTCCTCAGCGGCTCTTGCCCCATCTTGCCCTACGCGTTTCGCATAGCCCGCCACACGCTGCCAGTTTCGGTGCCCAGATGCAACGAGGTCTGCGTCAATTGCCTTGGCGGGCTTATCGCCGGATTGAATCCATAGCGTAGAATCGCCTTCGGTTTCGCTTTGCATTGGCCGTAGGGTTGAACCTAGCCCCTCTTCGTTACTGGTTAATACGTTCTCCACTCACGCAACGTCCCACCAAATTACTCCCTTACTTATAAGAAGCCTAAAAAGTGGAGAAACCTTACAGGAAGATTCCTCGAATTGCCTCAGCGGAACCCCTCCTCGCGGCGCGCCCGTATATAACGCACAGCACAATCGCGTCTCGAAAACAATTCCGTAAGGTTGACCGCATTTTTAGCCTTCGTTCCATTTGAAGGCCCAATCACGCCTGCGAATTCGGAGGCTGGACTCATGCGAGAGAATCTGCGTTGCGATTGCCACATTTGCTGTGCAGAACACCGCGTCTTCGAAGTGCTCGTTGACCCGTCAGGCAGTACCCGCTTTTTGGCGTTATCCAACAGTTTTCCGGTACTCGCCAAGTTCACGAATATATCGGAATTGCTCGCCCACCTTCATTCGCCCAGAAACGGCGATTATGACTGGTCAGAGGCAGGCGAAATATTGACCACCTTGATTCGCGCACAGGCATCGCTTCCCGATTTGGAGCTAATTCACTCCGTGCTCATTTTAGCGTTCGCGCCCACCATCCATCGGACTTACCGGGAGGTATGCGCTTGGTTCCGAGAGCTCGAACCGGAGGATGTTGCGCAGCAAATTCTGGCGTTTTTTTTGGAATTCATCGTATCTGCCCGTGCCGAAAACGTCGCGGGCCTGTTACCGATCGCTCTTTCCAGAAGCCTGCGAAAAACCTCCTTCCGGTGGGCACAAAAGGAACAACGCGCCCTCCTTAAGCGCCGACAGGAACTCCAAACGGAGTTGGACACTTGCCGACGAACAGCTGAGCCGCTGTTTCAAACCGTTTCCGTCTTGAACGATTTCCTGGACTATTGCACCAGACAGCGACTCCTCTCTTCATTCGAGCGAGACCTCTTAACCAAATTCAAACTGGATGGGTTCAGTGCCAAGGAGATTCAAAACCGCCACACTGTACTCAGCGAGCAAGCGGTCCATCTTCGCGTCCACAGAATCATGCAACGCCTTGAAGTTGCAGCACTCGCGCTCACGGCTAAGAACGGCGACTCGATCGCCCCCGACACCGCCAAAGTGTCGCGGGTCACAGATAAAACAGTGGAGCAGCCATGAAAGATTTTTCTTTGAAAGATTTTGCCCGGTTTATGCCCATTAGTAAGAGTAGAAGGCAACTCTCGCTGGACTCCTCGCCAACGCAGAGCAAAACGAAAATGCAGCAGTTCTCCACCACTCATCGGAACTTGCTGCCATTCGCAACTCCGCCGAAGGCGATTCGGCGAACTCGTGTGATTTCGGGAGCAGCCCCGCAGCCGCTTGCTGCGAACCAAGCTTCAGTATCCCCACGCCACACGTCTCGCCCCACACAGTCCGGCGAGAGCTTGCCTTCGAATCCCGATGCGGGCACGGCTCGCATCATCCGAAAGGAAATCGCCAGCAATGAAGAAAATCCTCCGCAACAAGTTTGTCTCCCGCTGGCTCCGGCCCGCACTCTTCACCTGCTCTTGCTCGCTTATTCTCGCATCGTCGGCCTTTGCTCAAACGGCAGGCAGCTCACCGTGGGAGAACGCGGTCAACGTTTTGATGCAGGCGTTTACAACCACCATCGCTCGCGGTCTGTCGCTCGTTTCGATTGTGGTCGCTGGCTTGACCTTCGCCTTTGGTGAGGGCGGATCGAAGCGGATTCTTGCCGGTGTACTCTTCGGCGTCGGCATGGCCATTGCCGCCGTCAACTTTCTCGCGTGGCTTTTTCCAGGTGCCTAATCTCGTTCGGACGGCAACCACATGGCGAACGCAAGAAGAATCAACACGGTTTATCGCGCGCTTCATCGTCCGCTCAGGATCATGGGAGTCGAGCGAAAGCTCTTCTTCTTCGCCATGTGCATGGGCGCGGCCACGTTCAACATGCTTTCCAGCTTGCTCGGCGGCATTTTGATGTTCCTGCTTCTGTATGTTTTCGGTCGCTGGGCCACCAACACCGACCCGCAGATTCTCCGGTTTCTGCTATCAGAAGCCAAATTCAAGGCGCAGTACGACCCGGCAAAATTCAGCCCGATAACGATTCGCAGAGCCTCGAATGCTTAACCTCCGAACAATTCTCAAGCCGTACACTGAAACCGGCGCTTTCAACGAGCAGATCAATCTGTACGGATTCATCGACTCGCACGCCTTCCTGACGAAATCCGGCGATGTGGGCGTCATCCTTCAGGTTCACGGCGCCGATTACGAATGCCTGGACGCGAATGCACTCGACGCCCTCACAAAACGCCTCGAATCCGCGCTTCGCCTGTTCGACAGCAACTTCCGCGTCTATCAGTATCTCTTCAAACGGAATCACGAGACGATCCCGCACCGCAAGTATGCGGACCCAATTGTGAACGCAGCGATTGAGAATCGAATTCGTTATTTCGAGCAAAAGGCTGAAAGCCTCTACTCGCTCCAAGTCTTTTACGTAGTGCTCTTCGAGGGCTTCCGGCACAAGCAGGCAGTCCTCAGATCAGTAGCCGATTTTCCGAAAAATCCCCGCAAAGCAGCGGCCGAAATTTGGGGGGCTCTGTCCTCGCGCAAACAGGTCGCCTTGCTCGATGCGGAACTCTCGAAGGCTCTCGCCACGCTCCATCAGAAAGTAAGGAGTTTCATCCTCCAGGTGACCGACTTTGTTCGCGTTGACCTACTACCGAAGCAGGAAGCATTTCGAGTCTTGAAGCGGACTCTCAATTTCGCGCCGCTGAAACTCCAGCTTGCACGACTCAAGCACGATACGTTTCTCGACTGGTACCTGTGCGAATCGCACCTCGAATGTCATCGTGGGCATCTGCGGCTCGACGATTACTACGTCAAGGTCCTGACGCTCAAGGAGCCATCAGCGCAGAGCTTCCCGCTGATTTTCAGGAGCCTTCTCGAAATCCAGGCGAACTTCCACATCGTCACCGAGTGGCGGAAGGAAGATTCCGGTAAGACCCGGAAGGTGATCCAATCGAAGCGCCGCCACTTTCACAATACCAAGCGGTCGCTCATGAGCCATCTGAACGTTTCGGACGCTCCGGCAACCGATGTTCTCGTGGACGATTCGAAGGAAGCTCACGTCCGCCAGCTAGGGGAGAGCATCAAGCAGCTTGAGATCGAGGGGAATTACTTCGGGCATTTCTCGCTGAGCGTTGTGATGTACGACCTCGATCCCGCGAAGGTCGAAACGGCTTGCGCCGAGTTCTACAAAGTTTTCAGCACGCACGACGCACAGCTTTACGAAGAGAAATACAACCTGCTTAGCGCATTCCTCGCGACGGTACCCGGCGGCTCCGACTTCAATCTCCGTTCCATGTATTTGCTCAACACAAATTACGCGGACTATTCGTTCCTGTTCACCCTCCACTGTGGCGAGCCTGAAAACCGGCATCTGAGGCAGGAGTATCTCGCGGTCCTCGAAACCAATCACAACACGCCCTACTTCCTGAACCTCCACCATCGCGACGTGGCGCATACGATGATTCTCGGGCGCACGGGATCAGGAAAGTCGTTCCTATTGAACTTCCTCATCACCAACATGCAGAAGTACGATCCGTACACATTCATCTTCGACTTGGGCGGCAGCTTCGAAAGCCTCACGCGCCTGTTTGGCGGAACGTATGTCCGCGTCGGCCTGAATTCGCCGAGTTTCAAGATCAATCCGTTTTCACTGCCGCCGACAAAAGAGAATCTCGATTTCCTCGCGCTTTTCTTGAAGGTTCTGATTCAAGGCTCTTCGCCGCTGGAGTTGACGCCCGCTGAGGAGCGCGACCTCTATCAACAGATCGAGAATTTGTACGAAATCGAGCCAAGCCTTCGCACGCTCACCGTCCTGTCGAATACGCTTGACCGCCGACTCGCCGACCGCCTCTCCAAGTGGACCACAGGCGGGCAGTTCGATTTCGTCTTCGACAATGCCGAGGACACGATCACCTTCTCCCGATTCCAATGCTTCGATTTCCAGGGGATGAACCACTACCCGGAAGTCTTGGAGCCGTTGCTCTTCTACATCCTGCATCGCGCGAACGCCGTCATCTGCCATGCTAAGATCAGCCACATCTTCAAGGCGTTCTTCATTGACGAGGCTTGGCTGTTCCTGAAGAACCCGATCATCAAGAGCTACATCATCGACGCGCTCAAGACCTGGCGGAAGCAGAACGCGGCGATGATTCTCTCGACGCAATCGCTCGACGAGCTTCGCAAGTCGGAAATCCTCGACATCATCGTAGAAAGCTGCCCGACGAAAATCTTCTTGGCGAATCCCGACATGGACCGGGATCTGTACCGCCGCCAGTTCAATTTGAACAACAACGAAATCGATCTCATCTCGACGCTCCGGCCCAAGCAGCAACTCCTCATCAAGACGCCGGAAATAGCCAAGGTCGCCAATCTCGAAGTGGACGCCAAGAGCTATTGGCTTTACACGAACGATCCTTTTGATAACCGAAGACGGCGCGAAGCATTCGAGACCCACGGTTTTGAGAAGGGACTGGAACTACTGGCGGACGGGCAATCATGAAGGCGATGCTTTTGTACTACGGCCATCCGTGGGCGGCTCCGCAGTGGTTATCGAGGAACTGAAATACGTCGTTTCCCCATTTCGAACCGCCGAAGTATCCAAAGGTGTGGCCCGTCCGCCACTGAGCTACCGAACCGAGGGTAAATCTTGACCTCAAACTCCTTTCCCGCCCTTTCCATGGCCGCCGAGAGAACACGGGTAGGCGAAAGATCGTAATCGTTCTGCGCCTGTATAAAAAAGATCGGCGCTCGCGCATTTTGAACTGTACGAATCATCATCGACCGAAGCTGCGGCGCAATTTTCCAGCTTTCTGCGGCTCCGGCGAAATCGACAGCGGCGCAGTACGAGCCTTTCTCTGCACCGAGAACCGTTTCGATGCCGCCGAAGGAGGTCCCCGCAGCAGCAATTCGGTTTGGCTGAACGAAACTCTGCCCTCGCAGCCATGCCAGTGCCGCCAATTGGTCATTCAAGTGATCCGTCTCCAGCAGTCTGATCGCTGTCGCTGCAGCTGCCGCAACACCACCCTGTTTCTCCGCCGCGTGAATCTGGTCCTCAATATACGGGCCGGCGGCGGCGCTTAGCCCTTGGCCGCGCCGATAAGGCCCAAAGAACACCCAGCCTCGTTTGACGAACACTGGGCCAAGCGCTTCGAAAGCCTGCTGGGAGAGCATGCCAGGTGCGCTGCCGTGGTTGTACACGACTGCCGGAAATGGGCCCGGTCCGTCCGGCTTATACAGAACTCCGTAAAGTTTCAAATTCCCGCTGGGGAAGGAGACCACCTCGCCTCTTGCTGTCTCCGCCTTTGAGGCAACCAGGAGTGCCAAAAGACACGCCATCAGGACTGGAACTCTCCGAATCATGGGCGAGATTCTAGTCCCGGCGATGACCGCCACACAATGCAATTCTCCGCACGGTGCGCACGAGCGCGGTGAAAGAAGCTCGGAAGATGCCGGATGGCGACGTCAGCAGACCTGATACCACGATTTAATTCTCTGAAAAAGGAGCTTAGGAAATGAAAAGCACTTCTCTCTCTCGTGTGTTTGGATTTGTGGCGGCGGTACTCGCCACCTTTCTAGCCGTCGCTCAATTTCCAGCGCGTGCTAGTGCCGAAACCGCCCGCGTCGTAAAATACGGCCAAGACGATATCGTCACTGTCCACGCGAAACTGCGCTACTCGACGCTCATCGTCTTGCCCGAGAACGAGGAAATTCTCGACTTCACTACGGGCGACAAAGACTTTTGGATCATCAACGGCGCGCACAATCTCTGCTACATCCACCCAGCTCAGGCAGGAATCCGCAGCAATCTGAATCTGATCACCGCTAGCGGCCACGTCTATTCGTTCCTGCTTGAGGAGATCAGTAACGAGCCGAACGTCGAGCCGGACCTGAAAATCTTCATCGAGCCGAAAGAGCAATCCGGCGTCGGCATGGATGCTTTCGCTCGCAATTTCGTGCCGGCCAGCGAAGTGGATGCCTACCAGCGGGAAATTCAGAGCGTCCGCGATCAAGCCGCCGCCCAGGTAAAGGCAGCCGAGGCCAGCGCCAAACAGCAGATCGAGAAATTCCGCTCCGAATATCCCACGAAACTCCAGTTCGATTATGAGTTAGACCGCAAGGCCACAGGCGAGCCGTTCCTCGTTTCTGCGATCTTCCACGACGACCGCTTCACGTACATCAAGTGCGCAGCGTCGGAGAAGCCAGCCATCTATGACATGAAAGATGGCAAGCCAAACCTCATCAATTTCGATCTGGACAACGGCATGTACATCGTCCCGAAGATCATGGACGCCGGGTATCTGGCGATCGGCAAGAAGAAAGTTACCTTCACCCGGCACCCGCAGCAGTAGCGAGCGGTGAAATCCATAACGACGAAAGCGAGAACCGATATGACCGAGCAAAACACCGCGCCCGCCGCCACACCGATCCAGGATAAGGCACCGAAACCGCCCGGCCTCATGCCAAAGAACATTCAAGCATGGGTAATGCTTGGCATCGCTGTGCTCATGGTTGGCATCATGTGGCTCACGGGCGGCAAGAAGGCTCAAACCACTCCGAAATCGAGTGTGCCGACCTTCCAGCCACCGGCACAGGCCGTAAACGAGGCGCAGATCAACGCGCTTCAGAGTAGGATTCAGGAGTTGCAGCGCGAGCAGCAAACTGCGATCACTCAGCAGAACAAGTTCTTCGGCTCGCTCCCGCCTGGAACGGAAACGTCCGCGTCGGCGCAGGTTTCGAGTCCGGCTTCCGAACCCGCAACACCCGATCCTGTTCAGGAAGAAAGGAAAAGGCGAGCCTACGCGTCTCTCTTCGCCTCGAATGTGGCGTTGAGCTTTCGCAAGGAATTCGTTCAGTCCGAGCGATCCACACCGAACACTCAGGCTCTCAACGAAGCGCCTGCACTGCCTTATCCAAATCAACAGCCCGACATGAACCAGCTTGCTCAGATCCTCGGGCAGGTTCCGCTTCCGGCGCAGCAAGTTCCGATTCCGGCAGCTACTCCACAGCCCCCGAAACCGCAACCGGGAGCAGCCGCGCCGGAGAAGACGAGCAATGAAACGAAGGGCGCAGCAAATCCTAACTCGCTCGACGCCGCGACCGGCAAAACCTACGTCCTATTTGAAGGCACGATCCTAGAAACCGTGCTCCTCAACCGCCTCAGCGGAGACTTTAACGGCCCGGCCGAATGCCTCGTTACGAACGACATTTACTCCCACGACCGCCAGCACCTTCTCATCCCTTCGGGCACGAAAGTTCTGGGGGAAGCAAAGCGCGTGGAAGCGTTCGGGCAAACGCGCCTTGCTGTCGCGTTTCACCGCCTCATCATGCCAGACGGATATTCCGTCAGTCTCGATCAGTTCAAAGGCATGAACCAGATTGGTGATACAGGCTTGCGCGACAAGGTGAACAACCATTACTTCAAAATCTTCGGGGCATCGCTTGCAGTTGGCGCAATCGGCGGCATTTCCGAAGCAGGGTCAAGCGGGCTTTTGACTCAAAGCGGCACTCAAAGCATCGAGGCCGGCGTTGGCCAAAGCATGGGCCAAACCTCGCAACGCATCCTCGACAAATTCCTGAATATTTTGCCGACCATCACGATCCGGGAAGGCCATCGCGTGAAGATTTATCTCTCTGGCGACCTCGCCCTTCCCGATTACGCCAACCACCGAATGCCGTCTGACCTCTAGCTTTCATTTCTGAATCGGCGAAGGGAGAAACGCCGTGCAAAACCGGATCCTCGCAGTGTTGCTCGTTGTCGGGCTGTGCGTCGGCACCGCTTCCGCACAGTTCGGCTTTGGAATCGTTTACGATCCCACAAACTACGCCAACGCCGTCCTCCGTTACGGCCAACTTGTCCAGCAACTCGCGCAGCTTCGACAAACCTACGCGCAGATCGTCGCACGCTACGACCTCGCGCTTAGAATGGCCCAGAATCTTCAAAACATGCCCGCCCGTTATCGCGCTCAGTTCTCCAACTGGCGTGGTGTGGTCGCGCCCGATACCTACGGCAATACCGGGACGTGGGTTACTGGCATGAACACCGGCGCCGCAGGTGCCGTCAATGCCGGGTATCGGCAAGCGACCGTCCCGCTTCTCCAATACAGCGGCCAGGAATTGAACGGGATGACGCCCGACGAACTCGACCGCGTGAAATCGCAGTACGCGTCCGTCGAACTTGCCGATGGCGCGAACGTCACGTCAATGGCCACCATCGGCGCGATCCGCGACGATGCTCAGCATATCGAGAATCAGATCAACAACCTCGAACAAGATTCACTGTCCAACAATCCGAACCTCAATACTGAAATTTCCGTGTTGAACAAGATCAACGCCACGAACGTACTCACCCTCCGCACGCTTCAGGACTCCAACAAGCTCTTGCTCTCCCTGCTTGAGCAAAACGTGGTCAATGCAAAGCAACAGCGCGAGGAAACGGCCAATTCCATCAACGCAGAGATCGAGCGCCGCGCGACTTTGGCCGGCAATCTCGCTCAGGTCACCAGCACGCTCGGCAACTCGCTCCAGAACTACCGAATGCCGTAATGCCGGACCGCCGCAAACCTCATCGCGTCGAAGGAGCGCCTATGCAGACGGATTTCTTGCAGTTCATCTATCAGGCCATCAACAACATGCTGACGCAGAATCTCGGCTTCTTCGACGCGATGGGCCAAAACCTCTTTCGCATGTTCGCGACCATCCTTGTTGCATGGTTCGGAATCAAGATGGCTCTCTCCGCCGCCAGCGGAAATCACGTACTTCATTTTGAAAAACTCGCCAGCCTCATCCTGACCATCAGCTTCGGTTTCGGAATGATCAACTACTACAACCGACCGCTGCCCGGCATCGGAACGAGCTTCCACAACCTCATCACCGACGAATCGCAGTTCCTTGCCGCGAAGATCACGCAGAACCAGTTGCAGACGGTGATTGACGGCGTGAGCGACTTCGAGGCCCGGCTTGATTCGCCCGGTTTTGGAGATTTTCTCGGCACAGCGATCTACGTCATCATCATTATTTTGCTCGCAGCAGCGCAGGCAGTGACGATTGTGGTTGTCGCCTTCGGTTTCATTGCCACGGCAGTTTGCGTTCTGGTAGGCCCGATTTTCATTCCGTTTTTTATCGTTCCGGAGATGGAATGGCTTTTCTGGGGATGGTTCAAAGCGTTCATCCAATACGCCTTTTACCAGGTTATTGCGGCGGCGGTCGTCTATATCATTGCCAACCTGCTTATCGGAACACTTCGCCTCCCGCCTGCCGGCACGCTCTCAACCGTGCAACTCATGGCGTGGTTCCCCGTCCTGCTTATCACGTTCCTTGCATCGATTTATGCGCTTCTGAAAATTCCGGTCCTTACGAACCATATCTTCAGTGGCGCTTCGGGTGGTTCTTCCGGTGCGATCCTCGGGTTTCTCGCCGCCCGCCTGAGAGCGTAAATGCGACTGACCAAATCGCAACGATTTAGGGGAGCAATTCTGTCATGAGCAACGATCCAAGTTTCGACGATGCCAAGCGGTTGTATTTGGAGCAATACGGAGACCCGATGGTGACGAACACGTACCTCAAGATAGCGCTGGTCTTGCTTGCGCTCGTGGCAGTCAGTCTTGGGCTGATTGATCTGCGAACGATCCGCACGTTCCAGAACTTCCGTCCGCTTGTGATCCGCATTGACCAATTGGGCCGCGCAGAGGCGCTCGCCTACAACAATTTCGAATACAAGCCCCAGGGCGCGGAAGCCCGCTATTTTCTCTCGCAGTTCTGCCAACTCTATTACGAACGGAATCGCTACACGATCAACGACGATTTTTCTAAATCGCTTTACTTTCTCGACGGGAAGCTCGCTACCGACATCATCGATGCGTACAAGAAGAACGACATCATCCAAAACTTTTTGGCCGATCCCACGAAGCCCGAAATCGACATCGACGTGAAGAATGTCTCGGTCGAGGAACTCAACAAGCCGCCGTATCGCGCCCGCGTGGACTTCTACATGGTGTACTACTCGCCCGCCGATCACAGCGAACTCAAGCGCACGCTTTACACCGCGAATTTTGTTTTCTTCTTCAGGACGCACGTGCCGAACGAACTTATTCCGATCAATCCGCTCGGGCTGACCATCACCTACTTCCGCGAAGACGAAGCTTTCCAGCAATAGCTCATCACGCCGCTTTACTAGAGGACTGTCTCATGGTCGCAAACGCCATTCTTCTATCATTTGCCTTCCTGCTCGCCATCGCTTTCTATCTCATGGGCGAGTTGAAATTCTTGGTGCCGTACCGGACATTTCTCTTCCGCGAGTACGGCTGGGCGCTTGCCATCTTCTTTGGTGCTTTGTTTCTG